>JBIKMB010000143.1:0-14672 GCA_044359485.1 Pirellulaceae bacterium
TTCCCTTTTGACCACGGAGCTTATCCCCCGCAGACTGACTCCCAGGATAGTTACAACGGTATTCGGAGTTTGGTTCAGTGAGGTACCCTGGAATGGGCCCCCATCCGATTCAGTCTCTCTACCCCCGCTGCATAGTTGCCTGAGGCTACCCCTCAAGATGTTTCGGAGAGAACGAGCTATCTCTGTGTTTGATTAGACTTTCACTCCTCCCCACAGGTCATCCCCTCGGTTTTCAACCCAAGTGAGTTCGGTCCTCCACGCAGTTTAACCCGCGCTTCAACCTGCCCATGGGTAGATCACACAGTTTCGCGTCTACCGCCCACGACATTACGCCCTATTCAGACTCGGTTTCCCTTTGGCTCCAGCCCTTAAGGCCTTAACCCGCCGCAAACGGTAACTCGCCGGATCATTATGCAAAAGGCACGCCGTCACACTTTAAATAGTGCTCCGACCGCTTGTAAGCGCACGGTTTCAGGTTCAGTGTCCTCCCCTAGCCGGGGTTCTTCCCATCTTTCGCTCGCGCTACTTAATTCACTATCGGTCGTTAGAGAGTATTTAGCCTTACGGGATGGTCCCCGTAGATTCAGTCGAGGTTTCACGTGCCTCGACCTACTCAGGTATCCTTCTAGAGGTGATTTTGTTTTCACTTACGGGGCTTTCACCCTCTGTGGCCGGCCTTTCCATACCGTTCTGCTAACAAATCACTTGGTAACTCCAGTGAAGGACCCTACAACCCCGCAAAGGAAACCTTCGCGGTTTGGGCTGTTCCCCCTTCGCTCGCCGCTACTAAGGGAATCGATTTTTCTTTATTTTCCGCCGGTTACTTAGATGTTTCAGTTCACCGGGTTTGCCACAAAAACCTATGAATTCAGTTTCTGTTAATTCGAGTATTCCGGGATCGTCACTTGTTTGTCAGCTCCCCCAGACTTTTCGCAGACTTCCACGCTCTTCATCGCCTTCTAACGCCAAGACATCCCCCATGCGCCCTTACTAAACTTGACCACCGTAATCTCGAACTCCCTTAATCGCCGCCAAGTAACTTTCAATAAGCTCTCGCAAATCTCTAGTACTTTGTCGGGTCTCTCCGAATTTTTGACTCCGCTTCAAAGGCTTGCTTTCGCTCACCAAAAATCGAATCCTACTCATTCAGACAGGAATCTAGCATCACGGCAATCTCGCAGGTGCAACTTCAATGAGCTTCACAGCCATATCGAAATCACATCCATTTTCTTGCTCGCTCGGTTATGTGTTCTGTAGGCTTTCGCCTTCAGAAACTCCCCTTAAAATTGTGTCGCTCCGCCAATTTTAGCTATGATCTAGCCCGCAATTAGCAACTACTTCATTCGTTGCTTTTTTACCGGCAAACCTTCGCGAAAATTGACTTCGCAGATGCCTTACTACCCATCCAACCAAATTGTCAAAGATCAAAATTATACTTATCCAGGCGATACCAAAAGCGATTAAACTCTTAGTTTCACTCAGATCGCTCTAAGTCCGAATTTAGCAGTCGGAAGACTACTTATATTCGTAACTTGGAGCCCTTCACTTTACGTTTTTTGTTTTTTTCGGTCAACCGCAAATTCGAAACTTTTTGTTTTCTTCGTTTTGACTTGCGTCTGACCCACTCGAGTTTTGTCGTACAACTTTCTGAGTTGCACAGGCCGCTTGTAAACCAGCACGCTTTTTGCTTTGGCCGATTCTGCAAATGAACCTCTTCGGCATTGGCAGTCTCGGTGAGTGCTTCGCGTTTGGCTTGCTGCGTCACGAGTGAGGCGAGAATCATCCAGATATTTTGCTTGAGCACAAGGCCCAAATCTGAAATTTCTTAAGATTTCCCTAAGTACTTTCTCAGCAAGCGTTTGCGTCAAATCGATTTTGGTCGTCTTGACTTTTCGAGCTTTTGAAAAAAGTGGAGCTGGACGGACTTGAACCGACGACCCTCTGCTTGCAAAGCAGATGCTCTCCCAACTGAGCTACAGCCCCTCGTATCGAACTGCCAACGTATTACATCAGCAGTCAAATCAACTTATTCAGTATCATCCATTATCCTGAATCATCCAGCCTTCCCAGCTAATGCTTCGGGTTCTCAGTTCGCTTTCGCAACCTGAGAACAGACTCATCGGCTTTCGAAGGCAGGTTCCTTCAGTAGTAACCATCCCATAATCTTCGCAGCATAATCTTCGCAGCATAATCTTCGCGGCGTAATCTTCGCGGCGTAAATTTTACGTCGGAATCTTAGCTGCAGTAAAAACCATGCTCGCTACTTGCCACTACCACCTGCGTCCCACGTGGGGCAGCAGAGTCGATAGTTTTCGCGATAGATCGAACTTTTCAGGGGACGCTTCCAGTGAAACGACCTCGAAAGGACTCGAATTTTACCGGTTTTACTTGATCGGGGGCGGTTTGCACACCAGTTTTTGGGTTCTGAGTGCATTCCCTACGATTTACCTACTGTTGGCTGCTGACCGTTTCCAATCAACAGCTTTCTTATCTTACGTCAGAGCCAAATTTTAAGCAATGATCGCAAAATGTGAAGTGCGCACGCATGGATTCGAACCATGGACCTCGTCGTTATCAGCGACGCGCTCTAACCAACTGAGCTACGCGCGCGGCCATTGCTTAGCAATAGGACAGCAAATCGTAACCAAAGGTTCGTTGCTGTCAACTTGGTTCCGGGCCTTCTGGGCGGCGGCTCAAGAATTTTTTCCACTGTCCCTGATTCGCATTTTCTGCGATAAGACTCCTAGAGAATCGTCCAGTTCACCGTAAATCTTCAGTCGATTCTGACTTGATTGCCGCGTGGAGCGGTTGGGTGTGGGTGGGCAAAAAACCAAATAATTTATGGGTTTGCGTTCAAGGAGTAATGGGGAATGCGAAAGAGTTGCCTAGCAAATTGCCCTGGATTTGCGATCGGTTTTTTGGGTTTTTTTCTCATCGGTTCCGTAGTTTTTGCGGATCAGCCGACCGCTGAACAGGCGTTGCGTCTTAAGCCTCGTCAAGGAGATATTCCGTACGAAAAAGTTGACCCGAAGGATATTGATTCCTGTGAATTGCGGCAATTGAAGCGACCGGAGGGGGAGGGTTTTTTGGTGACGGGGCCGGCCGGAGAGACATTGCGATGGTTCGTGGACACCAACGGTGATAAGGAGCTGGACCGTTGGTGCTATTTTGCAGGGGGAGTTGAGGTGTATCGCGATATTGACAGCGATTTCGACAAGACGGCCGACCAATTTCGCTGGCTGGGAACTGCGGGGATTCGCTGGGGCGTGGATCTGAACAAGGATGGCAAGATCGATCTCTGGAAAGTTATCAGCGCTGAAGAAGTGACTCAGGAGTTGGTTGAGGCAATCAAAACCAAAGACAATACGCGTTTCGCCGCTTTGTTGCTGAGTAAAAATGAGCTCTCGGCGCTGGGGTTGGGAACGGAAAAGGCGAAGGCTTTAGAGGAGCGTATTTCGCTGGCTTCCAAGCAATTTGACGAGTTTGTGGCAGCGCAAAAGCTTTTGACGACCACCAGCAAGTGGTCGCATTTTGGCGCCGATAAGCCGGGTGTTGTGCCAGCGGGAACCGATGACTCGACGCAGGATATTGTGGTTTACGAAAATGTTGTCGCGATGACCGATACCGAAGGATCGGGAGTTGTTGGGGATCAGTTGCTCGTCGGGACTTTAGTGCAGGTTGGGCAAGCTTGGAGAGTGATCGACGCGCCTCGGTCTGTTGTCGAAGGAGCGGTTCTGAATGAGCAGGGTATTTTCTTCAATTCCACCGGTGGGTTAGTGAGCGCCAAGGGGGCTGATCGAATCGCTTCGGGTGATGCTGCGATGAAGTTGGCCGGAAAGCTGATGGAGCAACTTGAGGCCGTGGAGGGGAAGTTGCGTGAGGCTATGTCGGCCGAGGACAAAGCTCGCTATCAGGATGAGCGGGCTGATGTGCTGGAAAAACTGATCAGTCAAGCGGAACGTCCTGAAGATCGTGATTTATGGATTCGTCAGTTTGCTGATACCGTCGGAGCGGCCATTCAGGCGGGCGAATATCCATCTGGGATCGATCGATTAAGTCAACTTCCGGAAAAGCTGAAAGAATTGGATATCACCGACAAGCAAATCGCCTACGTATCCTATCGCGTGATTTCGTCGGATTATGCTTTAAAGGTTCAACAGCCCGACGCGAACTTTGACGCGATTCAATCCGATTATCTGCAAAAGTTAGAGGATTTTGTAGGTAAATTCGCCTCCGCGGAGGATGCGGCTGAAGCGATGGTGACCATTGCCATGTCGCGTGAGTTCGAAGGGAAAGGCGAGCAGGCCATCGAGTGGTATCAGAAGGCGAGCAGTTCGTTTCCCGATATTTTATGGGGGCAGAAAGCGACCGGGGCTTTGACACGGTTGAAGCTGGAGGGGAAGAAGTTTCCCACGATCACAGGTGTTGATCTCGATGGCAAGAAGGTCGACCTGAATGCCTATGCTGGCCGGCCTATGGTGCTCCATTTTTGGGCCAGTTGGTGCGAGCCTTGCAAGGCGGATATGAAAGTACTCAAAGAACTCCAGTCGCGTTTGGCCAAACAGCGGATCGCGGTGGTTGGGGTCAATTTGGATAGCGATACGAAGGCTGCATCGTCTTTCGTGAAGCAATCGGCTTACGCTTGGCCCCATCTGCAAACAAAAAATGGCTTGGACAGTCAAATTGCCGTACAGCTTGGAGTGCTCACTTTGCCCGTCACGATAGTGATCGACAGCAATGGAAAAGTCCTCAAGAGTAACGCTCATAGCACGGAAATCGAGAAACTCTTGACCAAATAACCGTTCTCGCCTCCTGGGGTTTTGTCCCGCAAAACAATTTCTCGGGGGGCGATCAATGACCGTTCGAGTCCTTTTTGACCCAGAGACTCATAGCATGGAAAGCTTATTGTTGGCGGGGCTAGGGATAGTCCCTTGGCTTGTTCCCGTTCTGGCATTTTTTGGTTTGCTCATTGCGAGGCTGTGTGACGCTCCGCAGTTGCAAAGATTTGGCGAACGCATCTTTTTCGCCTCGCTGCTTTTGGTTGCTGGGGCAACGTTGCACACCGTTGCCTCGAATCATCCCTGTTGGTTGATCCATACTTCGAGCTTGGCAATTATGACGGTAGGTGCGGTGATCCGTTAGCCTGCCCAATTGCCAGAGGTATGGAAACAGGTGCCAGAGGGATGGAAACAGGTGCCAGAGGGATGGAAACAGGGCTGCCAGGATGCCTAGTCCCTGGAACGCAGTGACGACGATATACTATTTTCCGATCGACGGCGGGAGTTGCGTTCTCCCGCTTGACGATTTCTGATCGTCTTAAATGTTATCGGAGATGTAACGTGTACTGTCATTGTCTATCGGCTTTCGCGGCCGCCGTCCGGCTGAATAAAATCAGCGTTGCATGGTTGTTCGCGAATCGTTGCGGATCGCTGAGAACGATCTTGGGACTCGCTCTCTTGGCGACATCTTTTTCTGCATCGCAGCTCATTGTTGCGCAAGAGCAAGGTCGTCTCGGGAACGCGTCTGAGGTGCAGAAGGCTCTAGCGACGGTGCGGAGCGTGCAGATCAATGGTGGAAATCATGTCGAGGCCCAAGCTGCCGCTCAGAAACTTGGCGGTCTAGATGAATCGCAGTTAGTTACCGTTCTCCAGGCGTTCAAGGGGGCGAGTCCGTTGGCCAAAAATTGGTTGATGGGGGTCGCAGGAGCGATTGTGCGGCAGAGTGATCAGCTTCCCAAGGATGCGCTGATCACTTTTTTGAAAGACATCTCCAATGACAGTGACGCACGTTACTGGACCTTTGAATTGCTGACCCAAAACGATGCGAAAATGCGTCAGATGTGGTTGGCCGAAATGTCGGACGATCCGAGTTTGGATATTCGCTACTTGGCTGTGGCACAAAAGTTCGAGCAGCTTGAAGGAGCGACGGTTTCTGTGGATCAGTACCGCCCTCTGCTGGATCTCGCGCGGCATCCAGAACAGCTCAAAGTGATCGCAGGCAAATTGCGAGATGCTGGCGAGGGGGTCGACTTGGCTCGCCAGTATGGCTTCCTGATGAATTGGCAATTGATTGGCCCATTTGATAATCGAGATGAGAAGGGTTTCGATGTCGTCTATGGACCAGAGAAAGATTACCTAGCAAAGCCTCAAGCAAAACCCGCCGGATTGTACTCTGGCAAGGAAGATAAAGCCTGCAACTGGATGGAAGCTAGCACTGCGGCGGATGATGGGTTGCTGGATATCGCCGCATTGTACAACAAAGAAAAAGGCGCAATCGTTTACGCGTATGCTGAGTTTCAAGCCCAAGATTCCGTCGAGGCGGACATTCGCTTAGGCTGCATCAACGCCAACAAAGTGTGGGTGAACGGCAAGGAGCTTACGGCAAACCAGGTGTATCATGCGTCCTCTGCGATTGATCAGTACGTTGGAAAGACCGAATTGAAAAAAGGTCTCAACACCATCTTCCTCAAGATTTGCCAAAATGAACAAACACAAGCTTGGGCGCAGGATTGGAGTTTCCAGTTGCGGGTCTGTGATGCGACCGGCAAAGCGATTTTGGCTGACGGTCGGCCCGTCGTCGCGGTAAAGAAAACAGATTCCAAAGCAGGCGAACAGAAGTAACGTGAAAGGTTATCGGCAATGCTAATTCATATTTTGGTTCGCAATACTTGGAGTGCAGGAATGTCGTTCGGTCGCAAACTGATCGCGTTGGCCATCGCGGTGGCTTCCATGTTATCAGCGGTTGCGGATGTGTCTGCGGATTGGCCCGCTTTTCGAGGTGTTGGTGGAAATCCGGTAGTTCCAGACGCGAATCTTCCCGCGGAGTTTGGGGGGGAAGGCAACAAGGCAATCGCGTGGAAGACCAAGCTCCCTGGACGCAGTGTGGGGGGGCCCGTCGTCATCGGCAATAAAGTGATCACCAACAGCGCGGGCGGGGTTGATGCCAAGCGATTGACGGTTAGTTGCTTGGATACCGGCAGCGGAAAACTGCTGTGGGAACAAGCTTTTCGCGCGACGGGACGCACGTTTTATTATCCGACCAGTTCCAACGCGGCTCCCTCCCCCTGCTCCGATGGAGAACGAGTTTATGCATTTTACAGTTCCAACGACCTTATTTGTCTGGACCTGAATGGCAATTTGGTATGGTACCGTGGTCTGGCCTATGATTTTCCCAAAGCGGGCAATGATATCGGTATGAGCAGTTCACCGACGATCGCGGGTGGTGCGGTGATCGTTCAAGTGGAGTGCCAAGGGGAATCCTTCGCAATGGGTCTAGATCGACTTACGGGGAAAACGCTATGGAAGTTGGACCGCCCCAATCAGGCGAATTGGGCAAGTCCCGTGACTGTACAACTCCCCGGGGGAAAAGAGGCGGTGGTGCTACAATGCAGCCAGAATTTGATGCTGCTCGAACCCAACAGCGGTGAAAAGATTTGGGAAATGGAGCTTTCCTGCCAGTCGATTCCATCGTGTACTTATGTGGGGAGCAACTTGCTGGTCCCCAGCGGTAAAGGGATGACCGTGTTGGACTTGGGGGATGCTGCAGGCGAACCCAAATCGCTCTGGACGAACAATAAAGTCAATCCAGGTAGCGGCAGCGCGCTGGCTCGAAATGGCGTTGTTTACGCACTCAACGGAAGCGTTCTGGTCTCCGCCGATTTGCTCAGCGGCGAGGAAGGCTGGAAGTTGCGCCTCCCCGATGCGGGGCAACTCTGGGCCACGCCGGTCATTGCGGGCGACAAACTCTACGCGTTCACCCAAGATGGAGATTGCTTTGTGGTCCAGCTCCCTGCCGATAGCAGCGGCAAAGGCGAAGTCGTGGCTCGCAATTCGCTCGGTGAAGCGGTGTACGGGACACCGGCAATCTCTGGCAATGCGTTATACGTTCGCAGTTACGATCATTTGTGGAAAATTGCCGAGTAGCCCCGGATTCGGCTTCGGCAAGCTTAGAGAGCCAAGTCGACGAGATTTAAGTCGAAAAGAGCCAAGTTGACGAGAGAAAAGTCAAAGGGAGCATTGTGGAGATCGCTTGTATTCCGATCCGGAGTCGTGTTGAGGGTAGGATTCGACCTCCTGGCTCCAAGAGTCTTTCCAACCGAGCGTTAGTTTGCGCGGCGCTCGCCAACGGAGAGTCCCATCTAACTGGGCTGTTGGTGAGCGAAGATACCGAAGTGATGATCGACAGTTGGCAGCGCTTGGGAGTTAAAGTGCAGCAGGATTCCGGCGGCACGGATGTTAAGGTATGGGGCTGTGGCGGCAAGTTGCCGATTTCCAAAGCAGAACTTTATGTTGCCAACAGCGGTACGACGATTCGATTTATGACAGCGGCGCTTTCCGCTTGTCACGGTGACTTTGTGTTGGACGGTGTGGCTCGCATGCGGCAACGTCCGATCGGCGATTTGTTGGAAGCTTTGCAGCGAGTGGGGGTGCGTTGCGAAAGTCTTAATGCGGAACGTCCGGATTGCCCACCGGTTCGTTTGCTAGCCGAGGGGCTCTCGGGGGGCAGCATCGAAGTGGAGGGAAATGTTTCGAGCCAGTTTCTCAGCGGCTTATTGTTAGCAGCACCTTATGCACGCTCGCCTCTTGAAATACGCGTGTTTGGAGAGTTGGTTTCCCGCCCTTATGTCACGATGACCACAGAAGTAATGCGGCGATTCGGTGCGAATGTGACAAGCGTTGGGGCTGATTTATGGCGGATTGAGCCATGTCCCTATGCCGGTCAAGCGTATCCGATCGAGCCCGATGCATCGGCGGCCAGCTATTTCTGGGCGGCCGCTGCCATCACGGGAGGCGAGGTTACCGTGGAAGGCTTGTCGGCGCGATCCTTACAAGGGGATGTCCATTTTTGCGATGCTTTGCAGGCGATGGGGTGCCGCGTTGTCTGGCATGAGGATGCTGTTTGCGTTCAGGGTGCCAGGTTAAAGGGAGTTGATTTGGATATGTCGAATATTAGCGACACGGTTCAGACATTGGCTGTTGTCGCTTTGTTCGCCGAGGGGCCGACTCGGGTTCGGGGGGTGGCCCACAACCGCTTTAAAGAAACCGATCGCATCGGTGATTTGGCCACCGAGCTCCGCAAACTGGGGGCTCGCATTGAAGAGCACGAAGATGGGCTAACCGTTTTTCCGTCAACCAGCTATCGCCCTGCCCAGCTGGCGACTTATGCCGATCATCGAATGGCGATGTCATTCGCACTGGCAGGCTTGCGGATCGAAGGGGTCGCGGTAGAAGATCCGAAATGCACATCCAAAACGTATCCCCACTATTTTGAAGATTTATCCCGCTTGATAGGTGAGCGGGTTGAGTTGCGGAGTGTGTAGCGGCAAAGGGCTTGCAGTATCGCGCAGGGCTTGCAGTATCGCGCAGGGCTTGCAGTATCGCGCAGGGCTAACTTCATTCAGTCTAACGGGTTGTCACAAAAGCTCCCCTGCCAGTGGGTATGGAGCAGATATTGATCTGCGCGGGCCAACAGGCGGTCGATTCGTTTTTCTTTCTCGCGATTATCGGTCCATGCGGTCGCAACAAAATGAGCGCTGCAATGTTGGCAGCTCACCTCTTTGCCAAGAAGCTCGATTCGAATCTCCAGCATCCGCCCGCAGGTGGGACATGGACGAGCGAAATAGGTGGCATTGGTCATGGTAGTTTCTCCATTAAACCCGACTGGCCACGGACGTAACGCAACTCTAAACCAACCGATCTAAACGTATCTCAAAAGGATGAAGAGGATTTGAAGTGGATGCTAAATTTCGTGGCTATTTTTCCTGAGCCGTTTTCCACTCAGCTGCGAATTTTGGCAGGATTGTTTTCCTTTGTCAAGGGTTTTATGCTGGTTGTTTTGCCCTTGTGTCGTTGTGGAGGGGTGGTGGGTGTGATAGGGATGCGTGGGGACTGGGCGCGAAATCGGGCCGATTGGGAGGTGGATTGCCCCGATTTCGGTTAACATTTTGCAGGCTTCGACTCTTTCAGAGGGGCCAAGGCACCGTGAAAAACGATGTACCGTGAAAAACTGAGTAAAATCCGACGACAGAGAACAGCAAGGAAATAGGGCAATGCAATTGGCGGTGGCGAAAAATCGCGATGGTATGGGGAGTTACAGCGCACAGGAGGCGGCCAAGTGCCTCAAGGGGGCGATCCAGGCCAGGGGCGAGGCGAAATTGATTGTGGCGACCGGTTCGTCGCAATTTGAAGTCCTGTCGCATTTGGTCATGGAACCGGGGATCGATTGGTCTAAAGTCGATGGGTTTCATCTGGATGAATACATTGGAGTTGGGTTGGATCACCCTGCTTCATTCTGCGGCTATTTGAAAGAGCGTTTTGTGGATCGAGTTCCGCTGCGATCGTTTCATTTTTTGGACGGCACGCAAACGGCTGAGACTGTCGCACGGTTGGCTTCGGAGAAGATTTCCAAGCATTCGATTGATTTGGCGATGGTGGGAATCGGTGAGAACGGTCATTTGGCGTTCAATGACCCCCCAGCGAATTTTGAAACCGTGGAGCCTTATATCATCGTCGAATTGGATGAGGCATGTCGCTTGCAGCAGGTGGGTGAGGGCTGGTTTCCATCGCTGGAGGCGGTTCCAAAGCAAGCCATCAGTATGTCGATTGCGCAGATCATGAAGAGTGGCAAGATTATTTGCAGTGTGCCGGATGAACGCAAAGCGATCGCGGTTCGAAATTCGATTCAAGGCGAAGTGACGCCTCAGGTCCCCGCCTCGATTTTGCAGCGACATCCCAATGTAGAGTTGGTGATTGATCAAGCCGCGTCCAAGCTCTTGAGCGATGAGAGGCTGGCCCAAGCAAAGAAGGTTTAAAACGTAGGTCTAGCTTGTTCAGATTCGGTTTCAGTAAGGAGACTTCGTGGCATTCGAAACGGTTGACCATTCCCTTGGGCCCACGCCAGAGCAATGTGGGATGACGATTGATTTGCAGATCAACGGCGCCTTCGGAGTTGATTTTGCGGCGAGCGACCTGACGCTGCGCGAGTTGGAGGGTTGCTGTGAGAGGCTGGAAGTGGAGGGCGTTAGCGAGTTTCTGGCGACGATTATTACCGATTCGATACCGAATCTGTGCCAGGCATTACAGCGTTTATGTAAATTGAAGCGCGGCAGTCGTCGTATTGAGCGAATGCTGAGCGGTTTTCATGTCGAAGGGCCCTTCTTGAGTGGCGCGACGGGGTTTGTTGGCGCGCATGACCCGGCGCGAACCAAGGATGCAAACCTGAAGGATGCAAGTGCTTTATGGGATGCGGCCGAGGGGGAGATTCGGCTGGTGACACTGGCGCCCGAGCGCGACCCGACTGGAGAGGTAACTGCATGGCTGGTGCAGCGAGGGAGTATAGTTTCGATTGGCCACAGCGATGCGTCGCTGGGCGATATCGAACGGGCACTGGGGGCTGGAGCCTCTTTAGTTACGCACTATGGCAACGGTTGTCCGCAGATGCTGAGTCGTCATGATAATATTTTGCAGCGTCTGTTGTATTTTAAAGATCAGTTGATGTTTACGATGATTGCCGATGGAGCGCATCTGCCGAAGTTTTTCTTAGAAAACTTGGTGCGAGTTATCGGCGAAGATCGACTGATTGTGGTAAGCGATGCGATTTGTGCGGCGGGGTGTGCGATGGGCGAATATCGATTAGCGGGGCGGCCGATTCGCGTTGGCGAAGACGGTATTCCGCGAACACCCGACGGGCAATATTTGGCGGGCTCTGGCTGGACCCAGCGGCGCATGGACCGATGGCTCGCGAGGGAGTTGGGCTGGACGGTTGCTAGGCGGAAGAAGTTGTTTTTCGAGAATCCTGGCCGCTTGCTGAGTGCAAAGCGGTAAGCGATGGATTGCCGAATGCTTGGACCGGCGTGGGCCTAGATTGGACTGTGTGCGCTGGACTGGTCGCACTAGGGCAAGAGTTTCATTGCCGCTGCTGAATTGCTGCTTAAGCTGCCGGCGAACTGGCGTGCGAAGTGGACGACGAAGATGTGGATGACGACGAGGTGGCTTCCGTGGTTAGGCAGGGAAATCGTTTGGTGAAAAACCAGCGTTCCAGCCAACTCGCTTTTCGCAGTCGTGGGTCGTCGCTGGCGACCAGATGGGTTTTACCGCGACGCGTTTTAAGTTGCAGCATGCCATCGGGGCGAACTTCGGTTACGACCCAATATTTATCCACTTGATAGGAATAGAGTTCTCCGTGCGGTGCGGGGGCGATATTTTTAGCCCGCGGCCCGGGATTGACCCCGAACTTATCGAGGGTAAGAACCACTTTGTCGCCGACGTGGAACTGTTTTTTTGCCATCCGACTCTAGCCTTCCTCGAACCGACGTTTTAGGCCCAAAACTGTAGGTTAAACGCTTATGTGGTTAGCATATTTTGACAATTGCAACCCCCACCACGCACCCCCCTACCTCCTTTATTATTAGTTTTCTTCTTAACAGACGTCCAGTCGAACTTCATAAAGAGATGATGAATATAGAAAAAATCTACTGAATTTTTGGATTGTTCATGGACTTCGCATAGGATTTCGGAACGAAGGACAGTTTGCATGTGGAGGATCGGTAGCGATTCGGGTGCGCTTGTGTTTGGCGAAAAGTCGGGAGTGAACGTGTGACGGAACCGAGAAGAAGAAACAAGCGGATTTTGTTTGTTTGCTTGGGGAATATTTGCCGTTCCCCGGCTGCGGAGGGAGTGTTGTTGGATTATCTGCAGCGACATGGACTGCAGGGAGAAGTGGAGGTTGATTCTGCGGGAACAGCCTCATATCACGTTGGCAAGATGGCCGATGAGCGAATGCGCAAGGCGGCTGAAAAGCGGGGCTTCCAGCTTCTCAGTCGGGCCAGGCTGTTGTCGCCGCGGGATTTGGCGGAGTTTGATTTGATTGTCGTGATGGATCGCGAGAATTTTCGCAATACATTGACGTTGGCCGTGGGAAATGACGCTCGGCATGTGCGGTTGTTGAGCGATTTCTTGGATAGTTCGTGGCCGAAAGAGGTTCCGGATCCCTACTACGGAGGCGACGAAGGGTTTGAATTTGTACTGGACATGCTGCAAGCTGCGATGCCAAGCTTAGTCGCTTTTCTAATACCTGAGAAGTTTGGGGCAAATAGTTGAGATTGCGGAAGCGTGAACCGACATAAACTTCTGCGAAAGTTGAAGGCAGTCGTTCTGTCCGGCTTTTTCCCAGGGGTAGGAAGGCGTATATTCTAGGCTGTCATGGAGTGCCAGAGCTAATTCGGAACCCTCCGAATCTTCGTTCGGCAGAGTCCTAGCGCAACAATTGTCGTCGCGCAATTTGTGTCGTATCTCAATAACATATCTCATTTCACGCAGTTTGCGGTTGAATTCATGTCAGACCATTGGAAGGCTTTAGCCGATTTGTTGGGAACTCCTCCCCTGGATCGCGGAAATGTAGAGTCCTCTCAGGCTCCGGAGACCACAAAATCTCTGGAGGCAGCAAAAAGCTCTGAAAAAGGGTTCGAATCGGGCCATAAATCAGGACGCAGCGAAAGTCGTGAGAGCAAGTCTGCTTTCGCCCCCGCGACGCCCAAGATCACTGAGCCAAAAGTAACTGAGCCAAAAGTAACTGAGCCAAAAGTAACAGAGCCGAAGACAACTGAGGCAAAAAGTACTGAGGCAAAAAGTACTGAAATCGAGGATAGTTCCGGCCGAGAGACGAGTTCTCTGCCGGTTGCAATGAATCAGCCTAAGGCTATAGAAACGCAAAAGACCATGGAAGAAAAAAGCTCGGTAACGCCAGCGGTACCGAAACGCTCTGCGGGATGGGATGCACTGGCTCGGTTGTTCGGATTGTCTGCTCCACCACCGGATGCGGATGTTCCTTTGCCAGATTCTCCGAAAGAAACCGAATCTCGAGTTGCGGCTTCGAAACCTGTCGTGCCTGCTGTTCCCGATAAGCCCGTGGCTCTGCCGTCAGCGCAGTCGACGGCCGATGAGCTCGATTTGGCTCAATTGGGTTGGCCTGCTCCGAAACAAGTCCGTGGGGAAGCGGGGCGTGAACGATCGTCTGGAGCGGAGAGCGGTCGGGAGCCGAAAGGTCGAGAGCCCGGTTTCAAGGAACCGAGTTCGCGGGATAAAGCTTCCCATAGTGAGAGTGGCGCACGTGAGAGTGGTGGACGTGAGAGTGGTGGACGTGAGAGTGGTGGACGTGAGCGCGGCGGACGCGATCGCGGTGGGCGTGAGCGTGGCGGACGCGAGGGTGGGTCACGCGAAGGTCAGGAGCGAGGTGTTCGAGCGGAGCGCGAAGTGGCTTCTGCGGGAGAATCTGTAGGTCGCGAGCGAGTTCGGGAGTCTGCGCCGCGCGAGAATGAATCGCGCGAGTCGAGTCGTTCCGAACGAGGAGGTCGTGAGCGAAGCGGTCCAGAACGAACTGGCTCAGAACGAACTGGCTCAGAACGAACTGGCTCAGAACGAACTGTTCGTGACCGTGGTGGTCGTGACTCGGGAAGTCGAGATCGAAACGAGGGAACTCGGGAATCTGGGGGGCGTGAAATCACCGCTCGGGATGCTGCGTCGAAAGAATCTGGTAGCTCGGAGAGAGCGGACCGTGGCGAGCGGCGTGATGGTCGAGATTCGCGGGGTGGGCGTCCTCGGGGTGGTCGGCATCAGGACCGACGGGATAGTGTGGAACGCAGTGGCGGAGAATCACGTCGAGATGAGGTTCCTTCA
>JBIKMB010000026.1:0-46544 GCA_044359485.1 Pirellulaceae bacterium
CGCTTTTTTCGGGACATCCCTGCTCTAGCAGCCACTGGATTATACTTTCATCTAGTCCTGGTCTCTCGCATTGCGGATTCTTCTTTTCAAAATAACGATTGAGCGAGTCAAGAGCTTTTCGATCGGTGACTTCGGCGGGGATAGTCAGATGGTAATTACCCTCATTATCCAACCTAAAGCTATCTAAGATGATTTGCGGAAGTGAATCCCAGCGAATGCATGCCTGTATGGGAGTCAAATCTCCACTCTCAATCGCTTTAATCTCGCTTTCCAACCACTTTTGATACATGGATTTTCCCAAGGATTCCTGCTCAGAGCTAATGTGGTGAATCGATCCATCGTTTATCGCGTCTTGCTCGCGCAATAGATGAGCCTTGTAGGCAGCAAGCCGTTGATGATATAAAAGTTTTCGATTTAACCAAATCGAATCGGAGACTGGGCTTGTCAAATCAGAACTCATAAGCCCCGAAGGTGGCGACGCCATCGATCGAATGGGTACTAGCGAATCAGAACCTAAACCACTCAGTGAAAGAAAGCCCTGGTGTTCCATCAAAATCTCGAGGGTTTCCATTGACACAGATTGCAATCCATCCAAGTTTAAACACCAGCGATGCGACCTAAGATAACTGGCTTCCTCTTCCGAGAGTTCGATCAAACCTGAAAGATTGAGGTCCCCTTTGTTTTGACTGAGGTACTTAGCTATAGGAGGAGAGATATGTTTTACGGATCGCAAATCAATCGGCCCTGGTACTGCGCTTAAATAGCGTGCCGCTGTTTCCGTGAGTTCTTCGACGAATTGCGTATAGAGAGTAACGCGATTATCCCCTAGCGAATTGATCATCGAATCGGACAGGTTCTCAAGACGTAATACTAACCGATTTCGCAAGGTAGAGAGGGATAACATCCCTTCGTCGCTAATTTGCTTTAAGCCTAGAAGCCGAAGTCTTCCCGGATATTTTGCCAATTCGGCCGCTATGTCATCCGAAAGGCAGGTTATACCCGAAAGGTCAAGTTCATCTTTGCGTTCACACAAAGATCTGACAACATACTTCGATACTTCCGTGAGTCCAGAAAGATCTAGCTCCCGGGTCCATTCCTTGAGATATTCGGCCCCTTCAACACCCAAGCTCTTGATTTGCTTTGGGCTCCACTCAGGGAGTCGTTTACAAGAGCGCCTCTCAGCATACTCTTTATACTTCCACGAATTTTTTTGCTGGAAGATTATCATTCCGAGAGCAATGTCCCCGGGAGAGTCGGAGAAGTTGTAAGTTTCAGATATAGTTATCATGCCGCGATAACTCGCTAGCAGTTCCGCATTTCGGCTCGATAGTGTCTCCAAGCCCCCAAAGTCCAAGTGGCGATCATCTGTTTTAAGAAGTATCTTCAGTGCACTAGCATCAACTTGCTTGACGCCAGAAATATCAACTTGCTTGGGGCCAGAAATATCCTTGAGAGCGTATTTGTTGTGATCACGTGGCGACTTTCGAGAAATATGATAAGCGAAAGCTCGAGAAAGAAATTGTAGTGAGCTCGCATTGTACACTCCTCTCTGTTTTTTTAACTTTTTTCTCAATTCCTTGTGGCCAGCCGAAATTGTCCCTATTGGTTTCTTGCGAATCCATAGATGAGCGTTGCTCGAAGCGATTATGGCGGCTTCGGTATCTTGGAGCGATTGCAAGCAAGCTAGCCTAAGTTCGCCGCGAAAATTTACGAGTTCTTTAGCGATCAATGGCTGTAATCGTTCTAAGCCGAGGGCGAGCAGATTTGTCCGTTGGGAAAGCGACTTCGCTGCGCTGACAGATATTTCTTTTAATCCTCCCAAACGTAAATTTCCTCCGGCCGCGCTTAGCATACAAGCCGTAGAGTCTGGTAATACTTCAATTCCGTTCAGCACTAAAGTACCGCCGTGCTGGGAAATCTCTCTGGCTGCAGAATCAGATAGGCTTTTCAGACCATTAAGCACGAGGTTAAACGAATGATTTTTAAGTTCTGATGCTACAGCCTCATCTAAAGTTTTCAGTCCATTAAGTTGCAATGTGCCGCGATATTTGCAGAGTTGTCTCGCGGACTCCATTGATAACGTTTGCATATCTGGTAGGTAAAGGGCTCCCCGATGTCTGCTGAGTAGTCTCGCACTAGCTTCGGTCAAGGAGGCGATGCCGCGCAGACATAGCTTGCCATGATATTGAACAATAAGCTCAAGCAGTTCTTCAGTAAGTTGATCTGCATCGTAGATATCAATCCGAGTTTTAGCTTTTGCGTCTCGAAGGTAGAGTTTTAGGTGCTCCGCGGTGGGGTTACGGAGAGTAGAGTCTTTGAAGAAAAGTCGCGATTCAAATGAGTAGAGGACTCGGGCTCCCTCTTGGGATAGTTCGCACGGAGAAGACAGTCGCAATGAACCTTCGTGATGGGAAAGGACTCGCACAACAGAATCGGATAGATTCTTGGCACCCGATAAATCGAGAAGTCTAACTCGATGCTTGGCCAAGAATTCGGCAACTGAATCGGTGAGTTGGGTGAGTCCATCTAAAAAGAGTTTTCCCTGGATCTGGGAAAGGGAACGGGCGCTGCTTTCGGAGATATGAGTTAAGCCTGATAAGTATACTTGATGGCCAAAGCCCTGCAGGCACGCAGCTTCTGAGTCGGTAAGTGTACTGAGGCCGGATAATCTCAGGCCAACCTTTAACTTAGTCAACTGCTGCAAAATAACTTCATTTATTTCGACCAACCCAGAGAAATCGAGTTCGCGCATGGAAAATTTGCTCAACAACGGAATCGCGGAATCCTCGATATGAGTGAATTGAGACAGATTGAGCGGCCTAGGCGGATTTTGAAGATCGTTTTGCGTAAGGACTTTAGGCGAGGCCGAGGTACTACGATTCATCGCTTGCGTACCCTCAATTTGTTTCAGGAAAGACGAGTTCGCTGTAGTAAATTTTCAAAGCAGTTTTCTCAAGCATGCGGGTATCAACCTCTTCGGCACTGCGACTGTGGTACTGAAACACGATACTTTGAAAATCCTTCGTTACTGTTTTTGAAACAAAATCAGCAAAACCTTTCTTGTCTGCCGGACCGACTGAAACTACGGCAGCGGCGTATTCGAGCAAGCGTGTGCAGAGGATCTTGAGTTGTTTGAGTTGCTCAAGGGCGACAGCTAAGATGTCGGCTGGAAGCAATTGAAGGCTTTTTTCCCTCTCTTCGCGGTTTAAGGCAAGATGTTCTCGAAGGAAGCGGTTCGTACGCATCTCGTTTACCATACGCAGCACTTCTTTGTAACCAGAATACTTTAATTTAAAAAGCTTTCCATCTCGGTGCAGCCGAATGATATACCCTTCTTCATGTAAAGAGGGGGCGGCTGAATCTACTTCTCGAAATACATCGGATAGGCCCCCTTCAAAAACTTTGGGATGGCTAAGACCGACGCGTTTGGCTTCTGCCACTACTTCCGCATACGGTAGCATGAGATTAGTAAGGCGATCACGCATCGAAGTTAGTACAAGATCTTCACGATCTTTGTAATCGACGATGCTTAGTCCATGAGGAAACCGGTTTTCAGGATAAATCACTTCAAACACATGAAAAAATCGATCCGTTTGTAGTTGATGGATGGGTAAGCGTTTTGCGATCTGCATCGCTCGCTCGGACTGGGGTGTATCGAAGTTTCCTTTGCAGCAGAATTGATACGTTCCATCATGTGACACCAATGACACCATGGATCCATCAACCTTTTCGACAATCTCCACCGCTTCGTCAGGTGGGAGGCTCTCGCGCGACATTTCGGGGCCTTCTCCAAAACGAAAGAATTTATCCATCGGAAAAGATACGCAACGTTCCTTGGCCAAATCGATGATCATACCGCGGCATTGTCTGGCATATACGTTCCATTCCTTAATTGCGAGCGCATTGCCGTACATCAGTAGATTGAGATTTCCTTTCTGTCGCACATAAACACCGCTGACTTTCGAAATCAACTTGTCGCGGGCATCGTTTATCGCTTGCTTGGGACTATCGCATCGAGCAATGAAAGCCGCTAACTCTGGCGCGTAGTCCTGAATCAATTGCTTGGTGTAAAGTTCATGTCCTTCGATCAAAGAGTTTGTTTGGCCAAGCTGAAAAGCGATACTTTTGAGCGTGTCGCGGCATAGGTCCAAGTGGGAAAAATCGATTTTTTCCAGAACCTCAAGTCTACGGGCTAGATTGAGCGAAGCGAGTGCTTCTTTTACCTCTGTTCGATAGACAGTTTTCGCGACCAGCGAAAGAATAACACGAGTTGCACGAACGACTTTGAGCGGAGCGATTCGAACAACGGAACGGCTGACAAAATTTGGGTGCTGCTGCGGGTGTAATGCATAGGTTTGATGAAGTGCATTATTGGTTTCATCTGGCAATCCTTTAAAGCATTCCGCGACTACTCCATTTCGTACCACGACAAGATTTCGGTTTTCAGTTTTGTCCAGGCAAAGTATCTTGCTCTGTTGAATGCTGGGTAAACGCTCGATAGCGTAGACGACATCATGATCTTTAGAGTCGTGAGATCCGAACCTAACGCCGTGAAGGAGTTGAACGGCAAAATCTGTCTCTGAGTCTGCCGGTCGATAAGATGCTTCTTTGTCACGATCGCCGATCATTTATTCAACTTTCCAAAAAATTGAGGTTACAGCATAGATGTAGAGCCATCACTGTACCGAATCGAGCTGTTGATGTGAGATCTTTGGCGTCGACCCATCCGTATCGAATCGCTTAGAATCCCTTGAAATAACTGAAACCAGAGTAGGATAAAGCTTGATAGGCAAGTGCGACTACAAATTTACATCATTATAAGGCTGACGGTAGTCGTTCGAGCGTTTATTATTCCATCTTTGAGAGCTCATCATCCATTAATCCAACTTCTTACCATTTTCTTGGGGGACGCTGAGGATTTGGTATTCACAGCTAGCAGGAGTTAAATCCTACGCAAGTTTACCATCACCAGAATGGCATGCGTCATTCCGAGGCGGCGTCGGCGTGTTTTGTTAGTGAGAATCTCAGCTTACGATCAGAGCATAAATTTACCGACCCGAAGCCCCTGCTCTTTTATTATTTCGGAGCGACGAATATGCGATCCGAAGTAGGGTGTTGATGTAAGTTGCACAGCATCTTTAAAGATTTTTGGTGACATCGCAATTCGGACTCGATATATTATCCGGCATAGTAATAGATTATGCTTAATGAGGATTGCGAAATATGGCTATCACTCGAGGGTTGGATATTACGCGGGCTAGTTGGAGTGTATTACGGAAAGACCGAGAGCTATTTATTTTTCCGGTCCTTAGCGCAATTTCAGGTATAGCTATTGTAGTGACCATCCTTTCTGCTGGGTATTTGATGCCCGGTTTTGGAGAATGGCTTGCGAGAATTTTTGATAACAAGCAACCGCATTCTCTATCGGAGCAAATTCTGGGGGGATTGTGTTTGTTCCTCGTCTATTTTGTTGAGTGGGTGGTTGCGGTCTATTTCAACACAGCACTGGTGGGTTGTGCGATCATGCGATTTGAAGGTGGGGATCCAACGATTGCGGACGGTTTTCGAATCGCCAATCGTCGCTTACCTCAAATTTTGGCCTGGGCTCTTTTTGCAGCGGTAGTCGGTACTCTGCTTTCAGCTATTGAACAGAAGTTGGGTTGGATCGGTAAAATTGTCATTCGATTTATAGGGCTTGCCTGGGCCGTGGCCACTTATTTTGTAGTGCCCGTGTTAGCCGAGGAAGGTGTTGGGCCGATAACTGCAGTTCAACGCTCTGTTGGGCTCCTAAAAAAGACGTGGGGTGAAGCTCTGGTGGGGAATATTACCATACAGCTCGGATCCTTCGGGTTGCTTTTTTTAATGACGTTATTTTTGCTTGGAGGAATTTTTCTGGCAGTCTATCTTGAATCACTTTTGGTAGCGATCATTACTGGGGCCATCTTCGTCGTGATCCTGCTGATCTTCGCAATCGTCACCAGTGCTCTCAAGCAAGTCTTTTTGGCGGGTCTGTATCAATACGCGAAATCGGGAAGAGTGCCGGATGGTTTTTCTGAGCAGATGATGCAGTCGGCCCTTAAAGGTTTGAAGTAGTGTGTGACTCTCGGTCGACGTTAAATGCCTATTCCAGCGTTCGCATCCACAAAGATCAGCACGCTAGCTAGAGCGTTTTCAAATGCAAATTCGAATGGTGAGCTAGCTCGGTGAGATGCATTGGGACTGACGCCATAGAATGACCGCCCCTGGAGAGTTCTGCGTTAGGAGTCAACTTTCCGCAAGTGGCCAATCGATATCCACTGTTAGCCGGGAAAGCGACAAGGTTCAGCGGTCAGTGCGATTCAATTTCCAAGCGTTTTCTGGCTTCCTGAGCCCAAGGGCTGTTCGGAGTTAGGTTAAGGAAGCGTTCCCAGTGGTTGCGGGCTTCCTCTGCTCGGCCAAGATCATCCAAGACCTGTGCCAGGTGATGATGAACATCGGAATAATCTGTATGCAGTTCCAGGGCCCCTTTGAAAACAGCGACAGCCAACTCATGCTGTCCGAGTTCTGTTAACACACAGCCGAGATTGGCACGCGCTTCGACAAAATGGCTATCCATTTCGACAGCCATAAAATATCTTTCGCAAGCAGCCGAAAGATCGCCTTGTCGATAAAGCAATTCGGCTAACTGAAAACATAACTCGGCCGTCGGACCATCATGGGCCAAGATCAGTCGATAGCAGGCGATCGCATTCTCAAGTTCCCCTTGATCTTCGAGTTCAATCGCTTCGTCTAGCAAGATCTGTCGATCAAAATGAAAGGTGTGGCCTTCGCTGGTCGTCCCTTTCGGAGTTGGGTACTTGAAAGAGATGAGGTTTTCTCTAGAGTCGTTTTCCGATTCTGGTTGAGCAATCCTTTCATCGCTGTCATCCAACGCTTCAAAATCGATTCGCAATTGTCCGCGGGGCTCGATCAACTTTCCCTCCCCGCGCATCAGGAGTTGCTTCCCTTCAATCAGCAGTGAAAGCTGTGTTAGGGGGCGTTCGGCATCGGGGTAAAGCTTCACCAGTTCTGCAAGCTGTTGAGCAATTTTTTGCGGATTAGCGCCTTGGGCGAGAAGGTCGGCTAGACGTCGAGCATTGACCACTTCCTGAAAATCAAAATACGCTAGCCGATGAATTTCCTTGACTGGAATGATGAGTCCAAGTTTTCTCCAGCGTCGGATCTCCCGCACCGAAACATTCAGAAGATCTGCCAGCATCGCCGGCGTGTAGAGTTGCCGAATGTTCTGTTCGTGCTCCATTAGGCCCAAGCGATGCCAAAGCTCGGTTTCCGAAATGAGTTCGCAATTGGAATCGGCAACACGGCGTCGAATGACGTCAGGAATCAAGCCTTCTTCTGCAACCGACGGCAATAAGTCGGCACCGAGGACGACCAAGTCAACTTCTTCAGAGACTCGTTCCAGTGGCTGGCCACCATGGTCCCGGATGATTTGCATGGCTTCCTTTCGGGTTGCCCCCCCGAGCTTGCCGATGAAGGCAATTTTGAGACCATGAAGTGGAGATTCGTTCTCCATACGTTCAATCTTTCCAATACAATCGGTCCTAAGGACGCTGACCAAGTTCACTGCTGCGAAGTGGCCGGATGACGGCTAGTATCATATCACTTTCCGGATCAATCGCGAACCGTATGAAGGGAAGATCTTGGGGAGATAATGTGGAGAAACGGCTTAAGCGACGCTTAAGGCTCTCCACATCGCGTTGATCGCCGATATTAAAGTGAACCATCATTTCCATACGAGTTAATCTTGGCGAGGTGGTAAGAAGCACATGGTTTGAGGCGAGCCAAGCGACTTCAAGCCCGTATTTGAAAGCGACAGCTTCGGCAAGTCCCTGCAGGGTTCTGCCACGCGGGAGAAAAGTATCTTCGGTGTAGGGGGCAAAACCATGCTCCCATGTGCCGCTCCAATCCACCGATAGAGTCGCGTGCACCTCTCTGGCGGATTGGCCCAGAACCTGGGAGATTGGGGCGTTCTTTATAGCGGGTTGTGTTAGAACCGTTGTCATAGCCGATTGCTCGACCGAAGAAGGCCAGGATCGGTCAAACAAATCTTTGGCATAAGAAGAGAGAATCGGTTGTCCCCTCATAACCCTTAAATGCTCGAGAGTTTCGAGCATCGCAAATTTTTGTATTGCCGTAGCTTTCTCATCCCAAACAAGCTCATCGCCTTCTAATTGACAGTTCTCTCGCAGAGTGGGCTGTATTTCACCGAGGATGCGAGTCAATTCGGTGATGGGAGATTTCTCTGTAATCAAATCGCTAACTTTCCAAGTCCTGGGAAGCAGTTCATTCACCTTCGCTTCTCGCGGCGCGAGTCGTACTAAGGACTGATCCAAAGGTATCCCTTCGATCCCTAATGGATCGACCATAGCGGCGAGTAGATCTTGGTAGTTGATCCGCGCCGCCTTCACCGAAATGGAAGTCGTGGGAAGTACATTGACAGCCGCCAGTTCATTCCAGCGGATTTCCAAGCCTAATCCCGAAAGCTGACTCCACAATTCCAGTGCCTCAGCGATGGGCCGGTCTGTGATCTCGATGCCTGCAATTTCCTCGGCGAGTTTTTTGGGAATGTCCAGGGCACTGGCCGCTGGAGGATGTAGGCGGGTAGAACTCATCACGGGGAGCGCAGCGATATCTGGTGTACTGACGCCCGCTTGCAATTTGCTCCCTGGCAATTCGCCGAGTCTCATTTCCAGCGAGGGGTCAAAAACGTTGGCCAACCTTCTCAGAGATTCCGGAAGTGGAGGCGCGGTTTCCGTTTGGTTTGTGTTCCCGGTTTTGGTCGGCTGCGAGTCTGCATCCGCGATTTTTATTGGTTCAGGTTTGGCATCGAGAGGAGGGCTCTCCTGAGCATTTGCACTCGGCTTAGGGGTGCTGGCGACTGCATCGATCGGTTTCTTGTCTTCCATCGTCGGATCGGCACTTGGTACCGCTTCGGGGTTCACTTCTTTTGGCGAAGCTTCGGCAGGTGGCTTCGTTGTAGCATAGGGATCGTTTTTATTAGGGTCCGATTCATCCGCTGGAATTGCGGGATCCGCGGTGGAAGGTTCCTCTGGATTTGCTTCATTGGGGTTATTTGGATTTGTTGGGGGCGTTGTCGCAGAAGGCTGAGTGGTTACGGGTTGTGACTGCGGGTCGTCTGATTTCTGTGCAACCGTCTCGGTAGGCTTATCACCCCAAACGCGAATAAAAAGAACAAACAGTAAAATAGCGAGCAGGCAACTGCTCATGGATAGAAAGAAGACCAGCAAAATTTGTCGGCGAGTTTTCGCCTTGGCGGAGATCCAGTCGTGCTGTTCTAAATCGACTGTGGTATTTGGCGCAGAACTGGCTGATTGAGTTTGCGTGTTGGCCGGTGAAAATGCCTCTGAGAGGCTGTCGGTCTGGTCGCTCAACTTGCTATCTTGTTTGTGCCTGTCACCGTTGGCTGGAGCAGCCAACTTATTCCCATCCGCCTTGAATCGTTCTTTTTGACGAGGATTCGATGTAGAAAGTGACTCGGGAAGTTGTTGTAATGGCCCAATAGCCTCTTTGGTTTCGGTTTGCGAGTTCGCTGCATCCCCCATTGGCGTTACGACAATGCGAGGATTATTTTCTACCAAAACCATGCTGCTGCATTTGGGACAGGGAACGATCTGTCCTATCAAGTTCGGATTTCGAACTTTGATGCGACTTTGGCAAGTGGTGCAAACGATGGTGAATTCTTGCAAGGCGATATCTCGCAGTTCAGCCCGGTACCGAAGAGAAATAGGCCATGGTAACTTATACGTCGAAAAGGAAGGTCCTTGAAGACGATCTGGTCTCACACTTCCGTAACGCTAAGTGTATGCTATCCGGGGTAAGGATTAAATCGAAACCAACTGATTTTCGATCTGTATTGGGATGCCAGACCCTGGAAATCAGGCCTTAAAATGGGAATAAGTGAACTAGACCTCACTTTTGGCTTTCTTTGGACACTCACTGGTGGTTGACGACAGCTTTGATTGGGGCAATCCTCGCATTTTGCGGGGCATTGCAGGCGATGATTGGTTTTGCTGCAGCGATGTTTGGCATTCCGCTGCTGATGCTCTGCGGATTTGAAATGCCAGAAGCCCAAGTCATTGTGATTACGGCGATGTTGCCCCAGAACATCGTGGCGGTTTGGCAGTTGCGCCGAGAATTGAATTGGCGTGAGTGGATGGTTCCCGCATTGGTACGCATTGCCTTTTTGCCACTGGGCGTCTTGGTAATGGGATGGATGCAGGAGGAGGCAAAGCCATTGTTAAGGCAAGTGGTCGGTGGTGTGATGCTGATGGCGACTGCCATGCAATGGGTGACCAAGGGCGACCAGAAGACGGCCGGCACCGCTCCTTGGATGGTGGGGACATTTTCGTTGAGTGGCTTTTTGCAAGGTCTATGCGGGATGAGTGGTGCGCCGATGGTATTATGGTGTTATGCGAGACCATGGTCTGCCAATAAGATTCGCGCCTTCTTGTTCACAGTTTACTTGACAAGTTTCTTGCCGCAGTGGCTGATGCTGGCAGGTAGGTTCGGCAACACAATCCCGGCGGCCGGACTCAGGACCGTCATGGCCTTGCCAGTTGTTCTTCTGGGCACCTTTGCGGGTCTTAAGCTGGCAACCTATATCCCAGAAAATGCGTCTCGGCCGATATCTTACACAGTGCTACTTGTTCTCGCCGCAGTTGAGCTGCTCCATCCTCTCTTTCAATGAACTTCTTATGGTATGAAAGTTGGATGGAGATCAGCCAGAATGTGTTGTGTAGCCTAAAGGACTAGCCTCCCATCAGAGGCAGCATGTCGCGAGCCATTTGAATGCCGGCCGGTCCGACGAGAACCACGAAGATTCCGGGGAAGATAAATAGAACCAATGGGAAAATAAGTTTAACTGCTGTTTTAGCGGCTTTTTCTTCGGCGATTTGTTGGCGTTTGGTTCGCATGGTATCGCTTTGAGTGCGCAGCGCTTGGGCGATACTTGTCCCAAACTTATCGGCTTGAATCAAGGTTGACCCCAGTGCGCGAAGATCATCAACGCCGGTACGACTTCCTAGTTCTTGAAGCACTTGGTTACGGGTTCGTCCCATTTGAAGGTGAAGATTACATAGCCCAAATTCCTCTCCCACTTCGCGGTAGCTTTTCTTCATTTCTTCGGCAACTTTACGCATGGCTTGATCAAGACCTAAACCGGATTCAACGCACACGACCATAAGATCCAGCGCATCGGGCAATCCACGAAAAATCTGCTGCTTGCGTCGCTTGACCAAAAAGTCCAGGATGAAGTTTGGGGCCATAAGACCAAAACCGAGCGAGACAAGAACGGGCATCAACGCGCCTTGATTAAAACCGGTGATCAAGATAGTGATCCCACCTCCCAGCAAAAAGCAAATGACCATGGAGAGGAAACGCAAAGAAAGGAAAATGGCCATCGCATTTTCCTTGCGAAAACCAGCTTCACTGAGTCGCTGCTTGAGCGCACCGACTTCTTTTTCTGTTTTTGGCTGCAAAGCCTGAGCGAGTTGTGGCGAGGCATCTTCCAGTAGTTTGGCGATTTCCTCTTTGCGATTTCTCTTCGCAGTCGACTTGGTCCCCTTGCCTGAAATATCTTGCAGAAATTTTAAGCGGTGGTCATAGTTTGTGCTCTGATCGGAACTGATAAACTGCATGAACCACCATGCCAGCGAAGTTATACCGACAAAAGCTGTCACCATAATGATGATTTGTAATGCGCTCATGTTGACTACTCAATCTTAGACTTGAACATTGATGATTTTTTTGATCCACAGTGCGCCCAGAAACTGAAGGACCAAGGCACCTGCCATCAGCTTTCGTCCTGTCGGTTCGTTGATTAGCACCATCGTATATTCTTTGTTTAGATAGTACATCACGGCGAATAAGCCGGGAGCCAGCGCTAACAGCACAATACCCGACAAGCGACCTTCTCCGGTCAGCGCCTGGATTTGACCTGCCAGCTTGAAACGCTCACGAATGAGTTTGGAAAGCTTGTCGAGAATTTCCGCGAGGTCACCACCCGTTTGCCGTTGAAGAGTTACGGCGGTTGCGAAAAAACGCAAATCCACGTTGGGAATTCTCTGAGTCATCGCTTCGAGTGTTTCTTCCAGCGGAACACCGAAATTTTGTTCGTCGAAGGCTCGGGCAAATTCTGGTCCGAGTGGGGCAGGCATTTCCTCAGCGCAAAGACCAATCCCCGCTCCCAAACTGTAACCGCTACGCATGGATCTTCCTAAGAGATCTAATGCTTCCGGGAGTTGGGCGCTAAACTTTGCCAACCGTGAAGAGCGACGATAAAGAAGAAATGCATAAGGAAGCACGGCGGCAACTGGGAAACCCAAAGGGGCGAAGTAACGCGTTATGGGAGAAGCTGCTAATCCAAAAAAGGCAATCAATCCTAAAGCAATGCAGATCAACAAAAACTTACCAGGTGATAATGAAACCCCAGATTGATCGAGAAGTCCTTGAATATTGCCGAACTTCATCGCGTATCTGTCTGCCCAGGACGTCGAGCCGTCTAGTGCATTGGAGAACAGATTCGAGGCCGATTCATCCTTACCGGATTTTAGCCTTGCTACCTCGGCCATCGAAGCCAATCGATCTTCCGCATTAGAATTAGGTGCACGTTGCAAAAGAATGGCAACACCGCCGACTAAGGCGGCGATACACATTCCCACGGAGATGGCGATAATCCAGGTAATCATATTTGACAGAACCTTTCTGAAACAACCGGATTGTCACTAGGCTGGCATAATGACGCGTTGACGGAACGTGGTCGCTGGAAGCTTTATGCCTGCAGCCTCGATTCGGGGCATAAAGGTTGGCCGAACTCCGGTCGCTTCGAAATGGCCATGAGCCTTGCCATTGCCATCAATGCCAGTCTGCACGAAACGGAAAATATCCTGCATCACTACGGTGTCTTGTTCCATTCCCACAATCTCAGTGATGTGAGTCACGCGTCGAGGTCCACCTTGCAAGCGGTTTGCCTGAATGATCACTTGGACTGCACTGGCAATCTGCGTTCGAATCGCTTTGATGGGTAACTCGAATCCAGCCATCATCACCATTGTCTCCAAGCGGGCGACTCCGTCGCGTGGCGTGTTGGCATGGATTGTTGTCAGAGAACCATCGTGGCCGGTATTCATTGCTTGCAACATGTCCAACGTTTCGCCACCACGGCATTCGCCGATGATGATGCGTTCGGGACGCATACGCAATGCGTTTTTCACAAGATCCGTCGCCGTAACCGCTCCAGTTCCTTCGATATTGGGAGGGCGAGTTTCCAGTCTTACCACGTGATCTTGCTGCAGTTGTACTTCCGCAGCATCTTCGATGGTGATGATACGTTGATCGTTGGGAATAAATGCACTCAAAGTATTCAGAAGTGTTGTTTTACCTGAGCCAGTACCACCGCAAATCACCATATTGAGACGAGCTTTGATACATCCTTCCAAAAGCATCACCATCTCTGGTGTAAATGCCTTGAAATTCAGCAAGTCTTCAAGTCGTAGAGGTTTCGAACCAAATCTTCGAATCGAAACGGCCGCTCCATCGAGTGCCAACGGCGGAATAATGGCGTTCACGCGGGAACCATCTTCCAAGCGGGCGTCCACCATGGGGCAGGTTTCGTCAACACGTCGACCCACGCGTGAAACGATGCGGTCAATGATTTGCATCAAATGGCCATTGTCGCGAAACTCAACTTCGGACTTTTCCAGTTTGCCGCGACGCTCAACATAAATATTTTTGGGACCGTTGATCAAGATATCGCTGATCGAGTGGTCCTTTAATATCAATTCCAATGGACCTAGACCAAACGTTTCGTCCAAGACTTCTTCGATGAGTCGCTCGCGTTCGGTGCGATTCAACATCGTGTTTTCGGCATCGCACAAATGCTCGACCACCACGCGAATTTCGCGCCGCAGCACATCACCTTTTAGATCACCAACGCGGCTGAGGTCTAGTTTATCTACCAGCTTCGAATGAATTCGGCGTTTGATGTTGTCAAATTCTTCGTTCTTGGATTGCTCGGGGCGGGGCGATGAGCCAACTGTCTTGATTGCCATTAGGAAATCACCGTGCCAATACAGAGTGCATGTAGGAGGGATTGGCGAGATACTTCTGAGATAGATTCTCCTGCATTGGCAGAAAAGCTTTCTCAGGTCCCAAACTCGCCTATTGAATCACCAAACCATACATCACGATTGGAAAAATCGCGGCTTTTTGCCAGGACGTTTCCGGCAAGTGGTCGAGCAACACTGGCAGAAGAAGTCAATTATTTTGGCTTTGCCTCTTTTAACGATTGTAAGTGTACTTTTCCGACGTCGGCCATATACCCTCGATCATTTGCCGCGAGGGATTTTTCCAGATAATCGATCGCTTTGGCCGTATCACCTTGCAGATCGAACCATAATCCGAGGTACAAGTATCCATAGAACTCCGCCTGTTTTCGCTGCGCTGTACCCGCGTCAAAACCCACAATGGCTTTTTCGACATCCTGGGGAGTTGCTTCCGCTCGGACCAAACGGTAGACGTCCATCAGCGGCGCGCGACTGTCACCGCGGGATGGGATAATCTTTTTGCGGGCTGCGTCCATAGAATCCGCTTTGGCCAAGCACAAAAAATACCAAAACGTATTTTCGACATCATCCGGATTGACTCGATGATGTTCCTCAAATTGCTCAGCCCCATCCTTGAACCTGCCGACGTAATACAGAGCGATTCCGCGTTGCCAGTTAGCCGCTTTCGACTCAGGACGCAACTCGACAACTTTGTCAAAATCGGGAACCGATTCCTTGACCTTTCCCATGCGAAACAATGTTTCGCCGCGGATCTGAAGCAAACTTACATTGCTGGGCTCTTTCGCAATCGCTTTGCCGAGCAACTCGACCGCCTCATCCTTTTTTTCCGCCGCCAATGCGCGATCGATCTGCTGATAAAGGTTATCGTCCGTACCTTGAGTCCGACCGATTTCCCCCCAAACGACTGTGAGTGCTAATATGCAGAATAGAAATCGATATCGCGCTGCAACATGCATTTTTGTGCCCCTTAATCGTCATACCTCTACTTGCGGTTCCGCAGGATATCCTCATCATGATAGTTAGGATAGCTGAAAGCAAATTTTTTTGAGAGAAACTGCCATGGCCAACTTGCTGATACGCAATGCGTCTGTTGTGTTTCCGGATCGAATTGTCGCTGGCAATGTTCTCTGTCGAGAAGGCAAAATTGCCGATATCGATGCTTCCCACTCATGCAGTGCCGATGAAGTGATCGATGGAAGTGGCAAGTTCCTTTTACCCGGTGTCGTCGATGATCAAGTGCATTTTCGCGAGCCCGGCTTGACCCACAAGGAAGACCTCGCAACTGCCTCTCTAGCTTGTGCGGCAGGTGGCGTGACCAGCTTTCTAGAAATGCCGAATACCAAGCCCAGCGCCATCAATCAAGCGCTGATCGAGGACAAGTATCGGATCGCCCAACAAAAAGCGGTGGTGAACTACGGTTTTTACATCGGAGCCACTGCCGACAATGTCGCCGACCTGAAAGTGGCCCACGGTGTTCCAGGCATAAAAATTTTTATAGGATCCAGCACCGGCGATCTGCTTGTCGATTTTCAAGAAGCTTTGGAACGGATTTTCGCGGAAACATCCTTGCCGATTTGCGCTCATTGCGAAGATGAAGCCACGGTTCGCGCTAATGCCGAAAAAATTGGTGTCCCCCAAAGTGTTCACGATCATTCTCGCATTCGCGACCATCGGGCTGCTTATATTGCGACCCAGCGCGCCATCGATCTGGCCGTACGGCACAAACACCGATTTCATGTGCTTCATGTAAGTACGGCGGATGAACTTACCCTGATAGCCAATCAAAGTCCGTGGATTACTGCCGAAGCATGTCTGCATCATCTGCTATTTTCCATCGATGATTACGATCGGCTTGGTACGCTGGTCCAAATGAATCCCTCGCTAAAGACCCAAGAAGATGCAAAACAACTTTGGCTTGGTCTGCATCGAGACATCTTGCAGGTCATTGCCACGGATCACGCTCCACACACGCTAGAAGAAAAACGGAAACCCTATCCGCAATCCCCCTCCGGCCTACCGGCTATCGAAAACAGTTTGGCGCTGATGCTCGACCAGGCCAATCAAGGACAATGCTCTCTGACGCAAATTGCACATTGGATGAGCGACGCACCGGCTAGGATTTGGGGTATCGTTGGAAAAGGACGTATCGAGAATGGTTATGACGCAGACCTAGTGCTCGTGGATATGACCGAGAAAAGAATGATCCAAAACGATGCTCAATTCACCAAATGCAAATGGAGCCCCTGGCATGGCGTCGAATTGAAAGGTTGGCCCGTGATGACCATCGTTGGAGGGCAGGTCGTATTTCGCGAGGGGAAACTGGTCAATAGCTCCGCCAGTCAACGCTTAAAATTCGACCACTCGCGAGGCGGCTACTGGGCTACCTTTGATGGGATAGGACCTGCGGGAGCTTAAAAAAGAACGCGTCAAGCCTTTTCAGGAAATGTTAATGCCTCGTCTTCGACATAACGCTCGCATCGCAAATTCGAAATAGGGAAAGGGAACGGAGGGATTTCTTTTCAAAGACCAGGTGAAAACGGTATTCACCATCGCTCGTGAAATCTTTCCCTGCTTCACCAACAAAACGACACTGGAGATAAATGCTTTCTGCTGAGGCAAAAACGTGCGCAGGCCACGACTGAGCTGCGTTTCGAAGTCGACCAGGCCTCGGCCACTCGAATTCTCTGCCAGATTTCTCGACATCGACTCTTGGCCTAACGCTCGCCGAAATGGAAAACAGACTGCCATCAAAAGGCCACTAGCCGCCATTCCAGTGACTAGTCCAAGCAATTCCCGCCGGGAATAATGCAACGTCTTCATACCTAGGGCTCCTTCCATGTCGCAGCGATACTGTGGGAAGGCAATAGCAAAAGACATGGCTATAAGTCAATAGCCATATCAAGGCGGCTGGCAGCGCAATTTCAGTATAACTTCCAAGAAAGCTTTAATTGCTAGCGGACTTACTGCGCGAGGCTCGCCGAATCTCGTCCTTCGCTCCCCGAATCGACTTCAAACAATTCGGATTATCAGCCTGTCCTGTCACTTCGTACAAAAATCGACTTGGGAAGGTTGGGCGTAACTTTCCCCATTTCATTCGCTGCAAAGCAACCGAGAGTGTTAGCTCATCTTGAGCTCGCGTGATTCCAACGTAACACAAGCGTCTCTCCTCATCGATCTGCTCGTCCGCTTCTCCAATACTGCGTCGATGAGGAAGCAGGCCTTCCTCCATACCCACCATGTAAACAAACGGAAACTCCAGGCCCTTAGCACTGTGCAACGTCATAAGAGAGATGGCATTGCGAGCCTTCTCCTTTTCATTGGAACTGCCGAATTCTCTTCCTGCCAAGGTTACTTCCTCTAAAAAACCGTGCAGCGTCGGTTCGTCGGCGTCCTCTTCATACTCAGCGATCGCGTTGATAACCTCCTCGATCGCAGCGACCCGATTTTGCTGCTCTTCAGGTGTCGGGTACAGCTTTCTCACCTCAGCTTCATAGCCCACCTCGGTAATCAACTCGCGAACGGTTTCGACCAGTGTGGATTTGGTAGCCATTTGCGAGTATTTGGTTTCCCAGCCCTTTAATTGACGAATACCTTTCTTGGCTGCCTCGGGTAAAGTGGTAACTAGATCTTCGAATTCCATGGCCTCCCAAACGCTTTTTCCGTCCTTGACGGCTCGATCCAGAAGCAATTCTACGCTCTTGGGGCCGAGACCTCTTGGGGGGACATTGATAATGCGCAGCAGTGAGACTTCATCGCGAGGTGTATCGATCATCCGAATAAACGACAGAAGATCACGAACTTCCTTGCGATCAAAAAACGACTGGCTTCCCGTCAGCATGTACGGCAACTTCGCCTTTCGCAACTCGGTCTCGAAAACCCGCGGTTGCTCATTGGTACGAAATAAAATCGCAAAATCCTTCGGTTCCCATTGGCGATCTTCCAAGCGTTTTGCGATTTCGGCAGCAACCCCCTGCGCTTCTTCAACCTCCGTCTTGAATTGCAAAATTCTGGGTTGCGGTCCCATGCCGCGAGCTGCGATGAGCGTTTTGTCGTGCCGCTGTTTGTTAAAAAGAATCAAACGGTTTGCCATCGCCAAGATCGCTCCTGTCGATCGATAATTTTCTTCCAATCGGACCACTTTGGCATCCGGCCAGTCTTTCTTAAAATTCAAAATGTGCTGTACCTCGGCGCCGCGCCAACCATAAATCGATTGATCATCGTCACCCACCACACATAAATTGCGATGGCCACCGCTGAGCTGTTTAATGATTCGATACTGCGAACCATTCGTATCCTGGTATTCATCCACCAAGATATGATCAAAGCGACTTGACTCTTCCCGAGACACTTCTGGAAAATCGGACAACAATTGCTCGGTCGACAGAAGTAAATCGTCGAAATCAAACGCGCCGCAGAGCTTCAACGCTTGTTGATAGCGACGATAGCCGGCCGCCGCCAAATGTTCCTTGTCCGTCCTAGCGATTTCGCTTGCCTTGTCTGGACGTACGGCCGCATTTTTCCAAAAGCTTAATTGATTCAATAAATCGCCAGGCCGCATCGTTTCATTGGGTACTCGCAAATCGCGTAGCACTTGCCGAGCGATGCTCTCCTGATCTCCACGATCGTAAATCGTGAACTGATTTGGATAGCCCAATTTGGTCGCGTGGCGTTTGAGGATGCGTACACAAGTCGAGTGAAAGGTCCCGATCTGTGGGCGAGGCGTCTTCTTCTTCCCTCCCCCTTTTCGATTCAATCCCAACTCGGCCGAAATGCGATGCTGCATTTCAGTTGCCGCTTTATTGGTGAACGTCACCGCCAAGATACGGTCGGGCTGGGTTCCTGATTGAATCAATTTGCCGATTCGAATGGTGACCACACGCGTCTTACCCGAGCCAGCCCCGGCTAGTACAAGGAGGGGGCCCCTAAGTGTGTGAACGGCTTCGTGTTGTGCTGGATTGAGTTTGTACACCATCCTTGACTCCCCTTTAACTTCAATCGATCGTACGCAGAGGAAGGGAGATTACCAAGCCCCTCTTTGTGAAAGTCCTTTATCAAGGGGTAGTTTGTGCGAAGTTCGACTTTGCAGTTTCGAGGCGAGTTGTTACGCTTAGGGATTCCTGCGGAGACGGGGGTAGCGTTACAAGAGAGGTGGCGGTCCGACAAAAGTTTTTGAGCGGCTCGCGACTGAAAAACGCTTCGAAACCGAACTCCTTGTTGGTTTTACCAAAATTCTTTACCGGATTTTGCCGATCACTCCGCGAGTTGTTTATACACAGGCTCGATTTAAAGATCGCTAGCTATAAAGATCGCTAGCTAATCGACCTCTAGTTTTCTGTGCATTGATTGAACCACAAACTGGCACATCCATTTTGGAGAATGTAATCATGGCCAAGCCACATCGACAGTTAAAAAAGGCGAACCACGGCGCTCGCCCTGCCAACAGCAAAGCTCGCAAATCCAAGCGTAAGAAGATCAAGACCTAAGAGTTAAGTGCTCGAAAGTCGGGTTTTTTGTGCATGAACCGTAATACGTAACCTCGTCCCACTCCATTGTCATACGGGATATCCTGATCGTGGCCGACAAAGATTACATCGTGGACCCAGCCCTGCTGGACTGCAATCGTGTGATCGCAGACATCCACGACATTCGCAAATACAATCCGCAGCGTTTCGAAATGGAACAGTTGACGGCAATCATTTACGAAGACTTGGAAAATCATGTTTGCGGCGGTTATAAGGATATCACCCCGAATGAATTTTGGGCTCGCGGACATATGCCCAACATGCCTCTGATGCCTGGGGTCATGATGCTGGAAGCTGCAGCGCAAATGTGCAGCTACTTCGCCATGAAATACGACTTGCTCGGCGCGAAAATGGTCGGCTTTGGCGGACTGGAGGATGTACGATTTCGCGATCCGGTTATTCCTGGAGATCGGTTGATCGTCGTCTGCGGTATGACCAAATTGCGCCGGGGTAGAATCGTCGTCTGTCGCTTCCAAGGCTTAGTACGCGGCAGTATCGTCGTTGAAGGTATTCTCAAGGGGATACCGATACCGGTCGATCTGGTCAGCGAACAATTGGGCAAGTTACAGTCCTAGGTTACAGCGAACGAATGAGCTCTGCCCAGGCGGAGCAATTTCAACGCACAAAGTCAACTACTTTCAGAAACCAAAATGCAACGGCGGCGAAATAAACACTTTCGCCGCCGTTTCCATGTCTGGATCAGGTCTTTCCGCTTGACCAGTATTTTTGCGTTGACTTTACGATAGGCAAGCCAGCCCTACCGAGGCTGATCGCGAGCGAGGACTATTAATTTAGTACTTCGGCCCCTTCGAAACCATTCTTCGACAGAGCGTCAATGGCTGCGGGAGCATCGAAGTTGCCATCGCAAGTGATCGTCACTTCTGGTTTATCGATGGTTGATTCATCGGACTGTTTGGCAAGTTCAACAGAGGCAACGCCCGATTGTTCTTCCAGGGTCTTCTTGACGGTGGGCCAGCAGCCGTGTGGACAAGACATGGTCGGAACTTTAATTACCAATTTGCTGGACGCAGGAGTAACCGTTACATCCGTTGCCGATTTCTCTGCTGTGGGTTGGCTGTCGACTTTGCTGCATCCAAGTCCAAAAAACGACACGAGGCCCAAAGCAAGCACTAAGCGACGCATGGTGAAAATCCTTATTTGAATTTAGAAATTTTACTGAGGTCGTTTGCGGCGGAATTTGGATTGAAGCGACACGATCGCCTCAGCCATTACCTCCACATCACTTATATCATTGTACAGGTAAAATGAGGCTCTGGTAGAGGCGGCGATTCCAAATCGTTTATGCAGTGGCATTGTGCAATGATGGCCGGCCCGCACGGCGATACCTTGCTTATCCATCAGATAAGCGATGTCATGGGAGTGAATGCCGGTGAGAGTAAAGCTGACGATGCCCGCTTTGCGCTCTGCGGCCGGTCCCAGGATCCTCACTCCCTCGATTGTGCCGAGGATACGATGGGCTTCCCGTAGCAGTGTCGTTTCATGTTCGTGGATGGCGTCCAGGCCGAGTTTCGTGAGGTAATTGACGGCGGCCGCCAAACCGATAGCTTCAACGATCGGCGGTGTGCCAGCTTCGAATTTGGCTGGCCCCTCGGCGCATGAAAATCCGTTTTCCCAGACTTTCGAGATCATGCCGCCACCGCCGAGAAACGGTGGCATCTTGTTGAAAAGTTCCGGCTTACCGCAGAGAATTCCGATACCGCTGGGGCCCAGCATTTTATGACCGCTGATCACCACGAAATCTGCGTTCCAGGCTCGGATATCGAGCGGTTGGTGGGGAGCGGCTTGAGCAGCGTCAACTACAGCGATCGCTCCAGCGCGCTGAGCCTCTTGCACCATGCGGGTCACCGGATTGATTGTTCCGAGCACATTGCTGACCGCGGTGAAGGCAACGATTTTGGGTTTTAGTTCTAAGCAACGCTGCCAATGTTCCCAGTCTAATTCTCCGTCATCGGTGACACGTACCAATTGCACTTGAGCTTCTTTGCGCTGCGCGAGTTGGAACCATGGAACGAGGTTCGCGTGGTGTTCCATCTGAGTGGCCACGATAAGATCGCCCCGTTGGACTTCGGCATCGCCCCAACTGCGGGCAATCGTATTGACCGAGGCTGTGCAGCCAGCAGTGAAGATCACGCTCTCGGACTGGGCGTTTAGAAATCGAGCGAGCGTTTGTCGAGCGAGCTCATATTTCTCCGTGCTTTCTTCACTAAAGCTGTAGATTCCGCGATGGACATTCGCGTAATAATTTTCCATGCACTGTGTCATGGCATCGATAACCGCTCGCGGTTTTTGCGACGAAGCAGCGCTATCGAGAAAAACAAGTCGCGGACGGCCTTCGGGGACTTTTTGCAGAATGGGAAAGTCTTGTTTGATTCGCTGCACATCCAACAGCGACCGAGAGAGGGGCTGCATTATTGCTCCTCACCAAGATTGGGGCCACCGAATCGTGAGCCACCCTCTGTATCTTGAATGGGGGAGTGAAAGGCCGATTGCATGACTCGCCAGGACAGCAAACAGCATTTCTGACGATTGGGGGTAAGTCTGGGACCAAATAATTTCAGCATATCTTCAGCGCTGAACGCTTTGACTTCCTCAACGCTCTTGCCTTCAACTTTTTCCATCAGCATCGAAGCGGCTGCCTGACTGATGCAGCAACCCTCTCCCTCGAACCACGCTTCGACGATCTTGCCGACGGGATCGACCCGCAATTCCACCGAGATCACATCGCCGCAGAGTGGGTTGTTCCCTTCATGGCTGTGGGTGGCTTGTTCGCAATGCCCACGATGATAGGGATCTTCGTAATGATCCAAAACATGATCCTGGTAGATTTCTTCTTCGTTTTCAGCCATGGCAAAAGCGACTTGAGGGCTCCCTGGCCCCTTCCAATTCTCGAGATAAACAATTCACGGACCTCGGATCAGTGTAGGGGGCTAGGGCAATTACGACAAGGAGAGTCCGAATGCCAGCAATGAATACTGAGCCAAGCGTCCAGTTTAAAATACCTCAAAAAACTCGCAATTTATGGCGAATGCGAAGCCATGTAGACTTTTGGTCTGGACGCCGTAAAGCATCGCTGCTATTGCCCCCAATAGGGATTTGTGTTTCTCCTGATTCCGGACTAGGACTTGCCCATGACTTATGGACTTTATCTTTCAGCGGCTGGAGCGAATGCTCAAAGCCATCGACTGGATGTATTGAGCCACAACTTGGCAAACGTGAATACGCCGGGCTTTAAACCTCACCTTTCGGTCCTCAAAGCGAGGCATGCGGCGGGGGTCGAAAACGGCGAAACCCAATCGGGCTATGGCGGCATTGATGATCTTGGTGGCGGCATCGCGATTCAGCCAACGTTAACCCAGTTTTCACAGGGTCCGGTTCGCGCAACGGGCGTTGAAACCGATTTTGCGCTCAATGACGACAACACCTTTTTTGTCGTCAATCGAGAGGGGCAGCAAATGCTCACACGCGCCGGCAATTTTATCTTTAACTCCCAGGGACAACTGGTGACCGAGAACGGCGATCCGGTCATGGGAAACGGCGGCAACACCATTAACATCGATCCGACGCAACCGTTTCGTGTCACACCGGACGGGGGTATCGAGCAGGGTGGAGCAAAGCAATTACTAATGATCGGCAAACCTCGGGAAGTTGGCGACCTTACCCGCGTCGGAGACAATCTCTACCGACCGCTTGGTTCGGTTGATCCCGTCGGACCGGAAGCGAGAAAAATTATACATGGACATCTGGAGCAATCCGCCATCCAACCTACAGCGGCCATGATGGAATTAATCGAAGCCTCCAGGGCTTATGAAGCGAATGTCCGCATGATCCAAAACCAAGATAATGTTCTGGGAACACTCATCGGCAGGGTTCTCCGAGAATAGCGGCCACACGCAAAAAAACATGCATCTTTAAAACGTAACGTACAGCTGTACGTGAAAAACAAGCGAATGCGGGAGAACCATTATGAGCGTTCAAGCTCTCTATACAGCTGCATCTGGTATGGATGCCATGCAAACCAAGCTGGATGTTATTGCCAACAACTTAGCGAATGTTAGCACGACAGCTTTTAAAAGAGATCGCGCCAATTTTGAAGATTTGCTTTACCGCAACGAAGTGTATCCTGGAATGCTGGATAACAACCAAAACCCAACCGCTGTCGGAACCCACATCGGCCTCGGAACAAGGGTGACGAGCGTACAAATGGATCATCGACAAGGGACGATCCAGCAAACCGGCAGAGAACTCGATATCGCCATTGAAGGGAGAGGTTTTTTTCAGGTTCAAGATCCGCTCACTCAAACGGTTCAATACACACGTGCGGGAAATCTTAACATCAATGCCAACGGACAGCTTGTGATCGGATCGGCCCTTACCGGTCGACTGCTTGAGCCACCGATTCAGATTCCTCCTGATGCCACCTCGGTTTCCATTGGTCCCAACGGTCAGGTATCTGTAAGGCAGGCAGGTTCAACAGAAATGGTTCCAATCGATCAACTTACCATTGCAACCTTTATAAATCCCGATGGATTATTGAAGCTCGGTGAGAATCTTTATGCGCAAACAGACGCTTCCAGTGCGCCGTTACTGGGGAATCCCGGCCAGGATGGTTCTGGCGTCATTCGACAGGGCTCTTTGGAAGCCTCCAATGTAGAACCGGTCCAAGAATTGATTGACCTAATCACAACACAGCGTGGCTTTGAATTGAATTCGCAGGCTATTCAAGCGGGCGATCAAATCATGCAGCAAATTGCCAACTTGAGAAGATTCTAGGCTGAGAGGTTTCGAATGGATTCGAACAAAAACCGGAATGTTCTCGCCAATCAATCCCGACATGCATTTGGCGCGAAGTGGTTTTCGACAGCACCATCTAAGGGTGGCGTGCTGCTCAATTCCATCTTCTGCTTCGTTTGCGTCTTATTGCTTGCCCTCTCAGCGCAAGCGCAAGGTGTACGCGAGTTTGTTATTCGCTTCAAGGAAAAGCCCAAAGTGGAGGGGAGTCTAATCCGTTTTGGCGATCTGCTGGAAATTCGCGGCGATGAGAAGGAATCGCAAAGACTAGCCGAACTACCGCTCATTCCTTCCCCGGCAAATGGAGTCGAACTCAAAATTCGGAAAGAAGACATACTTCAGCAACTGCAGATACGCAACGTGGATATGGCTCAGATTCGCTGGTTAGGTGAGGGAGAGACAACTCTCAAAACTGAGACGAAAAGCGAACCGAAAGAACTGTTGAAAACGTCAAGTTTGCTACCGGCTTACGCGACCGACCGCAATTTTCAGCAAGCGGAGCGGAATTTGAAGGATGTCGTTAAAAACTACCTGGCTTTGAAAGATTCGAATCTAAATGGAGCCACGTTTCAATTTGACATACCCAAGTCACAGCTTGAACTTTTCTTTCAACGCCGAAATATCCGAGAGATCGGTGGCGGAGCAGAGCCCTGGACGGGTGAGCAGACCTTTACCTTACAAGTAATGAGCAGAAATGAATTGATTGAAGTACCAATTCGCGCCGTTGTAACGCCTCCGGAAACGGTTGTCGTCGCCGTTCGGCCCCTTCGCCGCGGCGATGTCGTTGAAGCCGAAGATCTTCGCATGCAAGTTGTGACTTTCAACAAAAATTCGAACACTGATAGTGACCTCTTTACCGACTTTAAAGACGTGGTCGGTAAGCAACTCAGACGCTCCATCTCTAGTGGTCAAGCGATCGGAGACGACGATGTCGGACCGCCCATAGTCGTGGAAAAGAACCAGCTCATACAAATAAAAGTCATTGTCGGAGGTATCGAAGTCGAAACCGCTGGACGGGCAATTACGGAAGGTGCCACAGGAGACTTGGTTCAAGTTGAAACCATTCATTTGAAAGAACGCAAAAAACTCACCGCTCAGGTGATCGATTCCAATAGTGTTCAAGTCATTGCTGCCGGTATCAACGCAACAAGGCGGTGAGCGTTTGCGGTCCAGCGGGCAGAGGCCTATTTCAACTCAAGAGAAATAATCCATGTTACGGAATTTGACAATTACAACATTATGTTTTTTGACCGCGCTATTCACCTCTGAAGTTCTGGGGCAAGAATCGAGTTTATTCAAAAAGGCAAAGCCAAGAACTTCCCCAAGTGGATTAACACTGGAAAATACATCTTGGACGTATGTGCCCAACCAACCGGTTCGTGTACTGAAGCCGCACGATATCGTCAGTATACGAGTGGATGAAATTGCGAGAGGTTTGGCGGAGGCTTCAACAACATCACGTAAAAATGGAGTCTACGACGCCTTGCTGCGAAGTTGGGTGGTGCTCAATGGACTGACCGACGCACAGTTGACTCCGCAAAGTACTGGTGATCCTCGAATCCAGGGGCAGACCAATCAACTTTTCCGCGCCGATTCCGATCTGGAAACACGCGAGTCTCTGGCCTTTAATATCGCGGCTGAAGTTGTTGACATTCGCCCTAACGGTGTCGTGCTCTTGGAAGCAAAAAAATCGATCATCATGAATGATAATGTGTTCGAAACCACCTTGACCGGCTTTTGCCGATCGGATGATATCGGACCAGATAATGTAGTCCTCAGTCGTGACCTCCTGGATCTTAAGATCGATAAACAGGATCGGGGACAAGTGCGGAATGGTTACCGTCAGGGTTGGTTTGCGCGTTGGTTATCCGAACTGAATCCTTTTTGATCACGGAGCAGTGAGACGGATGATACATAAAATCTTTATTCCGTTTTTGTTCTGCACTTGGTTGTCTTGCAGCGGTGCAGTGACCATGGCGCAAAATCGCGTTGCCGATATCTGCCGGCTGAAAGGTCAGGAAGAAAATACTATCCATGGTTTGGGATTGGTTGTCGGCCTTAAGGGGACTGGTGATGGAAAGATGCTTCCCACCACGCGATCTTTGGCGCGAATGATGCAGCAGTTAGGTGGCCAAGTCGCTGCCGACCCTCGCGGCAATTTGTTGATTGATGATGTAGATGATGCAGCGAACGTTGCACTGGTGATGGTCACTGCAACCATCCCGGCTGGCGGCGCGAGACAAGGTGACAAATTGCATTGCCAGGTGAGTGCCATCAATGCGAAAAGTCTCGTTGGTGGCGTGCTGATGCTGACGCCGCTGCTTGGACCTCGCGCTGATCAACCCGAGGTTTATGCGCTTGCCCAAGGACAAATCAGTCTCCCCGACCGATCGATTCCAACTTTTGGAACAGTAAGCTTAGGGGCGAAAATGGAGGCCGACGTCAATACAGAATTTATCAATAATGGAAAGATCACCTTGCTTATCGATTCGGATCATGCCAGCTTTTCGACTGCTGCAAGAATCGAGGAAGTGATCAATAACTTCAATTCCAACGGTCAAGGAGGGTATTCGGATCAAGTGGTTATGGCTGATGCCAAAGATTCAGCCCGGGTTGAAGTCACAATTCCCAAGCAGTACCTTGATGCGCCGGTCAAATTCATCGACTTGATCATGGAAATCGAACTCCCTCTGCTTCGGCAAGCGAATCGGGTTGTGATCAATGAACGCGACAACGTCATTATCATCGGCGAAGATGTGCAAATCGCTCCGGTGGCTATCAGTCATCAGAATATATCGATCAACGCTGGACAGCCTATTCGATCCTTTGCAGGTTTGGATACGGAAAACGGCCAGAATCCCAATCCCAAGCTGAGAAATCTAGTAGATGCACTCAATGCGCTGGGCGTTCCGAATGAAGAGGTAATCGCCATCATTCGTTCTCTCAAGCGTCGTGGGGCAATCTATGGTGAAGTGATCATCAATTGAAGAAGGTACTACCCAATGACCCTACCCATTAGTTCGATGCCCAGTACCGTCTCTCAGTTGGATAGCCTGAATCGCAAGCAATTAGACGACTCTGTTTCTCGTCTCCTGGCGGAAAAGGGGCAACAGGCAACTTCCCCTGACGACGATAAACTCAAAGAAGCCTTTCAAGATTTTGTCGGACAAACGTTTTTCGGCCAACTACTTTCTGCCTTGCGAAGTACCGAAGGGGAAGCAGCCTACTTTAACGGTGGCAGAGCTGAGGAAATATTCCGTGGCCAACTCGATCAGGTGTTGACCGAGAAGATTAGTGATGCTTCTGCCGACAAGATCGCCGATCCGATGTATGATCTTTTCCGGCTTCCTCGCACTTGATATCCACCGAAACATTGCAATAAAGCGGCGAACTTTCCACCACAATTGCGCTCAGTAATCGAGTTCCTTGGGCGTAATAAAAAATTTCAAATGCGGCTTGCTGGCAAAGAACTGTTGCCACGAGTTGGATTCGGTTTCCAGGCAAGCGATTGCGGCGGTCGGAAAGCCCGTTTCCTTTAACGTAAATTCATTCAGTAACTCATGCATGCCAGGATTGTGAGCCACTATCATCAAACGGCAAACATCTGCCGGTGCTTGGCAGGCAGTCGCTTTTAACGTTGCTGGAGGCGCGTGATACAGTACGTCCAAAAACTCTATGGTAATCGATTTTTTTAGGTTACTGGCGACCAATTCGGCGGTCTCGAAGGCACGGCGTGCCGTGCTGCATAAAATCAACTCGGGTACATAATCATTGGTTTCTAACCACTCTGCCATTTCGGGCGCGGCCTTTTTGCCCCGAGGTGCCAGGGGGCGCTCATGATCGGTCATGTTAGCTTGATTCCAACTGCTTTTCGCATGCCGCATCAATAGCAGTTGTCGCAATACTTTTTCGGACAAAACACCATCTCCGTATTGGGAGCATTACCCTAAGTGGCTCATCTGGATTTCATTGCCGAACCATAGAATTCCGGCGGCAACGAGCGTATGTGCAGATCGCGTTGGGGAAATGCAATGGATATATTGTTCTCGGCAAACGTTTTGTAGATCTCATTATGCAGTTCGTGCGTAGTTGGCAACCTAAAGCTGATGTCTGCTAGAAAGACTCGAATTGTGAATGTGAGCGAACTATCCGCGAAGGCTTCAAACGTTACAGTTGTTTCGGGATCTCTCAAAACGTTCGGATGTTTCTTGACAATATCCTGTAGTAATTTGTGTACCAGCTCAACATCACTACCGTATGCCACACCCACTTGCATCACCAAACGATTGGTACCATCCGATAGCGTCCAATTCAAAATTCGACCAGTGATGAGATCTTTATTGGGAACAATCAACTCCTTACGATCCCAGTTAACAATCGTTGTGGAACGCATGCGGATTTTGGAGACGATTCCGGTCGTGTCGCCGATCGTGATGACATCCCCAACTCGAATTGGCTGCTCAAAAAGCACAATGAGTCCGCACACAAAGTTGGCGAAGATCTCCTGCAATCCAAAGCCCAAGCCCACACCCAAGGCAGCGACCAGCCATTGAATGGATGCCCAACGAAGGCCTAGTGATCCAAGAACAAAGACAACCCCAAGGATGAGTATAGCATAGCTGGAGATCGAAGTGATTGCATAACGCATCGCCTTGTCGAGCGGAAGATTCTGCAGCAAAGCAATCTCCATCAAACCAGGTAAATTGCGACTGGCGATCACGGTCAGCACGATGATAGGAATCGCGATGACAACATTCGCCAATGTGATTGCCAATCTTTCATCGGCGGTCACGCCATCGACCGTCCACAGCGTGACGCTGTCGAGCAGCGAAACTGCCGGCAAAATACTTCGCCATATAAAACCGACACCGATCAATGCCAGCACAAATAGGGAACTGCTTACCAAGCGTTGTGTTTGATCATTGATGGCGGCAATATCGATCTCTTTTTCCTCGACAGAGGAAAATGCGATAGCCTGTGGATCTTTTCTTGCGGCTTCCTCGAGTCGCTGTTTGGCTTGCTGAATCATCAATCGTCTGCGACTGAGCAGCAACCACCGCATTAACAGGCCATACAAGACAAGAAGACCGATTAGTGCCCACATGGTTGTATGCAAGCTCAACGCAATTCGCTCTGCCGTATAGTGAAAACCTATGAAACTTAGGCCTGCCAGCGCGATCGGCGTAAAGATCATCATTGGATACCAAATGATTTTAAGTCGATCGATCCAGCCTCCTCGATTTTCCTCCAAGAACGAGGAAAGAATACCACCGTTGAGTCGAAATACTTTGGCTAGAAAAATAGATAATAAAAACATCAAGATGATAAACAGAATGCGGCCAATGGACTCATCTCGCCGCGCGCTGGCAAGTTCGTCAAACATAACGATACCAATCACTATGGGTATGCCCAGGTCGAGCCACCAACGCAGGTGAGTTCGCAACAAATCGGTGCCCGCTTTAGGCCAGTGCAAATGCCCGATCGCTAGACCGTTGGGACGGGAAATTTGTCTCAATAATTCGAGCGAAGCCAAGAAACGCCCCCCCGCCAGCAATCCCATTCCCAGAGATGAGATGAAAGGGAACTCATTCCCGGCGGCCCGCAATCTCATCCCCATAAAAACTAAAAGCAGTGGAAATGGGGCTGCAATCAATAGAGTCAACAAAAATGCTCGTATTGTCGGGGTAAAGCTAACATTCGCACGCCGGTTGACTTGTTCGGTCAATGAGATCAAAACGCGTCGGAAGCGACTTTGGTACAGCAGCAAACCCGCAACGCCTGTAGCCATGAAGATGTACCACCACGGTTGGCTCCGAAAATCTTGAGAGAGGAAATTCAGCACCGAGAGCCAATTGCGATAATCGACCAAATACTGAATGGCTTGCCAGGCATTCCGGAAATCGGATTTGTCCAAATTTTCGCTGCTGCGAATCCAAAGAATGTGTTGATCGATAAATGTGCGATACTGTTCGCTCAATCGCGCCAGCCGTTCTTTGCCATCAGCCAGTTGTAACAGATCGTTGTAATATGCGTCTGCTTCGCCACGCATACCGGAGAGAATCTTAGCTTCCTTTTCAAGCATATCTTCGGTCTGCGACAATACCCGCTCGGTTATCTCCTCCCCCTGCAGCGATTCAATCTCGGTATAGATCAACTCACGGTTGCGTTGTACCGCCTCCAAGCTTGCGCGACGATCTTCTAGGTCGAACAACAAAGAATCGGCGACTTGCATTTCATTTTGAAATTTGCGAATCTGTCCTCGCAGTACCGATGGGTCTGGTAAATCCTTGCGCTGTTCGCGCAGCATCAGGCCCACCCATGAATTGAAGCCTCCTAGATCTGGTCCAGCCTGCGGTTTGATCCTCGCATTCATTCTTTGGAAACGATCATTCCATTCATCGAATTCCAGTTTGGATTTGGAAATATCTTGTTGTAAGCTGGCACGCTTGCGAGTGAGTTCAAGCCATTTTTGTGCTCGAGCGAGCAAGCGATCTGCGATTGAGTGTAGTAATGGAGGCGAGGTCTCTTTTAGCATTTCCGCTTCGGCTAGTGCCAATTCAATTCCCAGCGTTCTCCGTTTACTAATAACATCAGAGAGTCGTTGAATTTCGGCCTGAAATTGATTGATTCGTTGCTGCGCTTCGTCCCGACGTATTGGCCACAACTCATTCTCAGCATCATATGCTCGTTGTTCCTGCTCCAGAGCTGCAATTTCGGAAACAGTTCGTTCTCGCTGAAATCGTTTCCAGGCAATCTCAGCTTCGCGTAACATTGGATCAGCCGTTTCAACCGCAGGTGTTGCTTTTTCTCGATCGAGCGCATCAAGTTTCTCGCGCAGCGTTGCAAACAAATTAGGAAAATCTTTTCTTCGCTTATCCCGCTGATTGATAGTCTCTTCCGCTTTGGTTCGCTGACTCGTCGCCGCTTGCAACTCACTCTGCAAGGCTTGAAGTTGACGCTCAAGTTCAGATAGCTCAATACTAAGATTCAAATGATTGAGAGTTGGCTGTGCAGATCGCTCCGCTGCGAGCTTGGACATCTGCAAACGATCTTTGGCAGAAGCAATCGCTAAAGGGGCTTGCTCGGCCGCTGCAGTCCAGTCTCTGCGCAGCTTTTCAAACTCAGCCAGAGCTTTAATTTCGATTCCGATTTGTTTATACAACTCCAGCAAGGCTTCTTTCAGTTTCGCATCGATCTCGTTGTTGGCCTCTATTTGAGTGATGCGACTCTGCACAGCCTCTTGCGTCCACGGGTTGGGTGGAGGGGGCGCATTCTCTGCGGGGACTTGAACTGGGGTTGCGGGCCCAACATTAAAACCTACCGAAGCAGGAGGTTGAGTTGCTCCTGCGGCAGGAGATTGCGATTGGCCATTCGTCGATGGAAAAGGAGATTGAATGGCATACGAACTTTTACCAAAACCAATCCATAAACCTATGGAAAGAAGCAGCCATCCAGAGAACGGCAATCGCGCTTTAGAAACGCTGAAGTAGGTTGATTTACTGTCGATTCGTCCTTCCATCGATCACTCCATCCCTGCAATCGCCACCCCACTCCTTCATGTCTAACGCATTGCGTCGATTTCAGCAACCATCCCTTTGGTGAAAGAGCCCATGAAAATCCTCCTCCCAAATGGAGAATTTGAAAGCATGTAAATTCGGGTAGTTTGGCGAGGAATTGAATTGGCTATGGGAAATTCAATGCCGGAAGCGATAGCGGTGGGGATGTAAAGGTGCCGTTGCTCCCGTCCGGATTGGGTTTCCACTGAAGAACCAATTTGAGACCTTCCAATTTCGTTCCGGCTGCTTGTTGGCTCAAATCGGGTAACTTGACGGCAGCCACTTTGGGTTCGGCTGTGAGTTCTACATCGATCACAGGGGGATGGATACCTTGCGGCAAACCTTGCCAGGTCAATTGAACCGTTCCCGCAACGCCCGGTTGAGGCGTGATCGTGACATTGAAAGAATTTTGTGTGTCGTCTTTACTCCAATTCCATGGAACGCTCAGCTCTTTTTCCAATTTCAGTGTCAGTGGCGGAACGATGCGTCCCACCAGAGGTTTTAAGAGCCATGGAGTCCCCTGCACTTTTCCGGCTGCATCCAAGGCAGACCACTTAAGGCTCCATTGAAAACGATCCTCGGCCGCATCTGCGGGAACCACCAAACGCAGGATCCCTTCACCGTTGACAGCTGTCTGCCCAAAGGCTGCCGCCCCGGGCGCTTTGGGATCACCATTGGGCACAATCTTAATCGTCTTGCCATCGGGCTCGATTGTTCCAACCTGCACCGCTTTGCGATAGTCAATAGGTGAATTACCATCTTGAGGATTGGTTCTGGGAACGTGTTGTGTCGTAACCAATTCGGTTTTTAATAACCAAGTTTTTTGTTCGTCCGTTAGAGTATTCCATGTCCACTGAATCGGCAGGTCATAGGCTCTCCCCGCGACAAACTCGAATGTTTCAGGCGTTCCTTCTTTCCAAGCGACATTGGCATTTAGGGGAGTTGGAGTCTGGATCACAGGAATAGAATGCTCGGCGGTGCCCGCAGCCATGATACTGCGACCAGCAACGACTGCCTGCTCTACGCGAAATAATTCGCTGTTAGGATATTTCGCCAAGACGACGATCCAGGGTTGATGATCCAGGTTTTCGCCGAGATGAACGGGAACTAAAGCCTTTTCCTGGTTCTCAGGCACGATGACCGCGCTTTGTGCGATGGCATGGCCTTGCGGTTCGCCAAGGACGACTGCAGAGAATTCAATCGGTTGATTCATTCCGTTGCGGGTGATCGTCAGGTCCAACAATCCGTGACTGTTCTGCGCCACAATCAATTGCGGATTGAGAAGTTGCAAGCCGATTGGCTCGACCGAGGTTTGACTGAGCACCAATTCAAAACCTTCTTTCTGGCCTAGAATGGGTATCACAGGTTCGATGACCACTAAAACGTCGCTGATGTTCGGGTCGCCACCGAAGCGAGTTCGGGGATCAATTGTCCCTGGTCGGTCATCACCAAGAGCCAACGTTCTTCGGTCCAGAGCTAAGATAGATATTTTCGAATCGATATCCGCACCCAGTCGAGTTGCCCAAACATCGGCATCAAGCGGTTTATTCGCACCGCAACTGACGATAAATCGGATAGCCTCTTTGTCTTGAATCGAACCATTGATGACAGCGGGCAAGTTGGGTACTCGCAGGACTTTTCCTACGTTGGGTAGCTCTTCCGCCGTTAGCGATGAGGTCGAGTATCGAGTCCATGTTGTTTGCACGGTGCGAGATAACTGCGAAACAGAAGTAGAAATTGCCCCTTGCAGACTGAAGTCGATCGGTGCTGATGAGCGGTAATCGGGCAAAGCCCATCGCGAAAAGAGTGCCTCATCGATAGGCGATTTGGCGGGGATGGATTCGAAAGATTTAGCCATGGCTAAGTTTGCATCGGTCGTTCGGGCTAATCTCAAACGAAATGGACCAGCCGGAGCTGAGAACGTTAAATCTTGCACAGCAATGGTATACTTGCCCGTTCTAGGTACCCGAAAACTACAAGCGGAATCTCCATCTAAAGCGAGTTGCGACACACTGGATGCGACTTGGCGATTTCTTTCGTCCAACACTCTTAACAATGGCTGAAAGTTTGCACCCAATCTTTTCGCCTGAATATCAACGTATAAATATTCTCCCTCATTGAGCCCTACGGTAGTTCGCTGAATTTGATTTCCGCTGAGCGTTCCATTCATGGCGAGAGGAAGTCCACTGACGTTGCTCGAAAAAGGAACGTTCGGAAGATTGTCAACAGTCCAGCGGCGCAAGCCGGCAAGTTGAGTGCGAGTTCTGAAAGCACCCCAGAACGTTTGCGGCGGAATGGGACCCAGCCCAATCTCGAGTTGGGCATGTAAGGCCGAAATCAAGGTGAGCTTCTGTTGTGACGCGAAGGGCAGAAGCAATCGCAGAGATTCATCAAAGCCTTTACCGTGGATTTCGACAACGGTCGAAGCGTTGCTGCTTAAACCATACACATTGACGGCATCGATCTGAAGTGGTTCCTGGCCGTGAATGAAACGGCTTGGCCCCAGGAAGCAAAACATTGCCACGAGCGAGAGCCACAATATCGGATGGCGATAGGAAAAAATAGCAACAACGGTTTGCTTGGAGAGCGTCATGGTGGCCTGCGTTGCACAAGGTGGGAATTGAGAGGGGAAATGCATCGATCCAGAAAAAGAAAGAGGTAGCCTTTCAGATACGGAAAGCTACCTCCTAGAAGTTCTAAAAAATGATTTCAAGATACCGTTCGATGGCCAAATCAATTTCCGCCGAATGGATCATCGTCGGCTGGTTTCTCATTGCCACCACCAGAGGTGCCAAACGGATCCTCGGATCCCTCCGTCGCGGGTTTAGCAGGAGCATCATCGCCAAATGGATCGGTGCTGTCTGCGGGGGCCGGGGTTGCAGGCTTACCTTCTTCAACGGCAGGCGTACCTTCCTGCATTTTTTCTGGATTGGCAAATGGATCGTTGTCCGTGATTTCCGGTTGTGTTTCAACAGGGGGAGGAGTCAACTCGGCAGGACGAACTACCTCGGCATCACCCTTCTTTACGGATTCATACTGATCGCGAAGGATTTGCGCCTTGTTGGCTTGGGCTGTCAAACGCGCTTTGCGTCGAGCATTTTCGATCTGCAAACGATTCGCTCCCTGGATGCGAGAAAGAGCCTTGCCCACTTCAACTGCTCGCTTGCTGGTGACTTCTAGATTCGCCCCTTTATCGAAATCGGCGGCAGCATCATCGGTCATGCCCAAGCCGGCTTTGACCAAACCACGAAAATAAAACACCCGCGGATCCGTCGAACCCGCTTTGTCGGCGTCGTCAAGAAATGCCAATGCGCCAGTGGGATCACCAGCGAAATACGCATGCACGCCACGGCCGTATAGTTCGCTCAAGACATCTTGCGCCGAACCAAGCGTCGGAAATGAAACTAAGGAACCAAAAGCTAAAAGTGCGAATGCAAACCGGCGAACCATGTCCGGCTATCCTCTCGAAAAGGGGAGCTGTGAATCGATCCGTACCAACGATTCTTTCATGGTAATTCCTGTAATCCGCAATAGCAACCAAATCACTGGTTTGCAGAACCAGGATCATGGCTACAATTTAGAGGCGTTAATAGATACCACCCCCCGTAATGTAGTAAAGCAGTCGGTCATGAAGAACATTCTTGCGGTTTTACCTTTTGTGGCGATGACCTTTGTGAGTTGGGGCGTTTATGGCCCGCTACTGCACGAGGGTAAGCATGCCATGAATGAAAGTAGCCTTCGCCCATTTGTGGGGGTGGGGATCGCTTATTTTATCATCGCGGTTATTGTTCCCATCATTATGCTGCGCAAGGGTGAAAAAGGGCATTGGTCCGTGGGGGGGACGCTGTTGTCCTTCCTGGCAGGTAGCGTCGGTGCGTTAGGCGCACTGGGCGTCATCTTGGCTCTGACTGCAGGGGGAAAACCGATCTTCGTCATGCCGGTTGTTTTTGGGTTCGCCCCGGTGGTCAATACGCTCGTTACCTCCTATCTCAGCAAAACATTCGACCAAATCAATCCAAAGTTTCTCGCCGGCATGCTGGCGGTCGCTCTTGGTGCCGTAGGGGTCTTGGTCTACAAACCGCTACCTGCCCCCGCGAAGCCGCATTCTGAATCGGCCGGTCCTGCAACCGTGACTCCAACGTCGTTCGCTGTTCAAGAAGAAAAGAACTCCGAAAGCGAGAAACCCGAAGCGTCGGGCAGTGGCACTGCCGCAGATCAAAACGCAGTCGAGCAGAATGCTGCCGCTAGCCAAGATGCCGAAAAGAAAGAAGCCGCTCAAGATTCAGCAGCGGGTAACAATACCGCCGAGACCACTAGTTCGGCAAAGCCTGTAGCCTCTGAGGTCTCCCCTTTGAATTCGCGGGTGTTCGGAGCCTTGATCATGGCGGCTCTTTGCTGGGGATCCTACGGGCCATTTTTGCATATCGGCCAGATGAAAATGGGAGGGAGTCGCCTGCGCCCCTTCTGCTGCGTTGGCTTGGCTTATTTCTTAATCGCCGTTGCCGTTCCCTTACTAATTCTTTCCGTATGGAACGAGCCAGGGGAATGGACGGTAAGCGGTACCGCGTGGTCGATCGCTGCCGGATCCGCAGGTGCGCTCGGCGCACTAGGCATCATTCTCGCCTTCAACTTCGGTGGCAAACCCATTTATGTCATGCCACTGATTTTCGGCTTCGCACCAGTCGTCAATACTCTAACGACGATGGCAACCTCGGGGACCATAAGCGACGTGAGTATTCCCTTTGTTTGCAGTTTGGCCATCGTGATCGCCGGAGCGGTGACCGTGTTGATCTTTGCTCCAAAACCGAAGCCACACGCAGCGCCAGCTAAGTAGCCGGTAGTTAAAAGTGTTACGAACTGGGAAGGGGCATTTTGCTGGCTGAGCACTATATCGCAGAGCACTATCTCGCAGAGCAGCGGATGTTCGAGTGCAAGGTTCGTCGAATGTGTGAAGGCCTCACAGTCGCTTAGCAATTTTGTGATGCGTTTGACACATTTCGTTCCAGCGCTTTTGATCAGCCTAGCAGGGATATCCGCATAGCTTGAAGCTAGATCGATCCTCAGCGAATGAGCTGCGCATTTGTTTCTTGTTTTTTATCACCAGTCCAGGGTACTTAAGGCTCCTTGTCAATCCTTCGGCCTTTGCTTGGGATGCTGTGCCATTCAGGCCGTGGTTATCAACTGGGTTGATCTTTTGTCATGCTATTTTCTCGCACCTAAGTTTTGTGCTCGAGCAAGCTTATCGGCGAGATGTTACTGATCGCGATGTTAGTGAGCGCGATAATCAGAAGAGAGATAGAACGCAGGGGAGAGCAACAGAATCGGGTTCTGTCGATGCGTTCTGGACCGCGGCCTATTCGCAATAAATTACCACCCACATGCTGACCGGTTTTGTCGTCCGTTCCTGAAGCGATTGCCATAGGAACGGACAACTCGTTTGTTGGGTGGGGGCTTTACTTGCGGAATAGCGAGCGGTAGACGGGCAACTGATTCAGGCGCGTGCGACGTTCGAAATGGGTTCGATAATCCATGTCGTTTTCGGGCAAAGCTTCGGGCACGAACTCGGGTCCGCTAAGTTTTGTGTGCGCAGCCAACAGTTCTAGAGTGCTTTCGAAATATTCTAGCACATCGGTCCAGAAATGGAGTTCTCCGTTTTGTTTCAATGTGCGTTCGATGTTGCGCACCATGGTTTCATTCAGTACACGACGTTTCTTATGTCGTTTTTTCCACCAGGGATCGGGAAAATAGACATGGACTTCATCGAGCGACAGATCCGGTTGTTCGGCCATCCACCGACCAGCATCCACGGCTAGGCAAGATGCGTTGACGTGACCGAGTTTTGTCAGCTTGACCTGCGACATCTCGGCGTATTTTTTCGCTAATTCCAAACCGATGATTTCATGATTTGGGAACAGACTAGCGTAGCGGCAAAGAAAAAGTCCTTTGCCGCTACCCACTTCGACGATACGCTTGCGACCCATTTGGGTCATTTCCTCAGCGAGTTGATGTATCTCTTGAAGGCTGTCGCTCATTTCGAATTTTCAACAATCCAAATATTGCGAAATGCGACTGGGTTGCCATGGTCTTGCAGGAAAATTGCGCCGGGAGAATTGGCCTCATTTTCCCGACCGGGTGTCGCTCGGGGGAATACTAAATCGTTATGAATCACCACGCCGTTGTGCTTGATGGTTGCTCGGGCATCGCTGGTCTTTTTTCCAGTTGCATCGTATTTGGCGGCAGTGAATTCAACATCATACGTTTGCCAGCTCAGCGGTGGGTAGCACATATTTACCTTGGGGCGAGCGATTTGATAGATGCCGCCGCACTCATTGTTTTCGCCCGATAATCCGAATGAATCGAGAATCTGAACTTCATAGCGGCTTTGCAGATACATGCCGCTGTTGCCGCGAGCTTGTCCACGACTTTCTGGCATGAAGGGGGTACGAAACTCCAGGTGCAGAGTAAAGTCATTGAATTTCTGTTTTGTCCAGGTGCCGATGCCCAGCAAGCCATCTGCGGTAAGCTTACCGTTTTCCCATCCCGAAGCATCTTTGCCATCGAACAGTATCACGGCTCCTTGAGGAGGCTTGGCTCCCAGGGTTGGGCTTTCTCGATTCACCTTTTGCAGAGTGCCCAGAGTTGTGCCGTTGAGATCTTGAACTTGAAGCGTTTTGCCATCTACGATCAATTGGAATTCATCGCTCACAATTTTCAATTTGTCTCCTTCAAGACTTCCTTCGCTTTCGCGGACGGTGTCGCCGGGATCGTAACCGTCACCAGGCAAGCCACCGGGATAACCGACAGTTCGGAACTTACCTTTGCCTAACGCGATTACTTGACCTCCCCAAGTTCGCCCGCTGTCAGCTTCGATGACGCCAACATATTCGCCTTGAATCTTATAATCGATGCCTGCCTTTTCTGTGTCGATAAGGGTAAGTTCTTCAGCCTGCACAAGGGTAGTTGGCGAACTGGCGGTGCAAATTGCAATTCCGAGACCTAGCGTCCTAAGTAACTGGGGGAGATTTTTGTTAAGCATTTTGGGTTACTCGATATAACAAAAAGACAAAAAATGAGAGCTGTAACAATGTATAAAAGACTACACCGACTCTTGTCCCCTCTCAACAGCTAATCGCCCAAAGCTAAAACAAAAAAAGCGTTTGGAAGTCATTGCTTCCAAACGCTTTTTTGTTGACTGGATCGAATTAAGTTTGCGATGTCCAGATTCGGCTTATTGTTGAGCGTTCGATTGGCTCATCGAGCCAGCTGCTCTCAGTACGCCTTCTTCCACGGTGAATCGGTAGACCATACCTCGAGGAATCGAGCGAGATTGGAGCATAACATGGTCTTTGCCGGCATAATCGGCGATGCCTTCAACAGCCAGATCCAAAATCGGGTTGGATTCGATCGCTTGCGCATATCGCAAGACCTTGCCCACTTCGAGAACAACTTCCAGAGCGTTGACCTTGGTCTTGCCCTTGGATTCATTGGCATCCAAAACCGATTTCAGAAGATCTTCGGCTCCATTGCCAGCAGCGATGAATACCGATTTCTTACTGGTGCCAATAACCACGGGAAGTTCGGTGCCCAAAACCTTCTGGGTCTGGCCTTGATCGGGTACCGGAATCGATACGGTGTGGAGAACAACACCTTTGTAGGTTGAGGCATCGAAGTTGAATTTGGGAACCTCAGGAACATCTTTGACATCTTCGTAGATGCCCTTCAGGTCGCTGGCCAGCTTTTCGCCATCGGCGATGCGTCCGCCCAGTACGGTGCTCATTTTGTCTCCATCCAAAATCACGGCAGCGCCGCCGTCAAAAACACCTTCTTTGATCGTAGCGGTGAGCAAGGAGAAGACAGCTTCCGTCAACTCTTTGGCGACATCCTTACCTTGACCATCGGGAATTTCTTCGTTCTCGTCGATTTGGGCTAGGGCTTGAGCTTTGGCTGATTCCAAGCTTGCGACGGCCTGGGCAGTGTCTTTTTCTGCAATGGTTGAGCCGATTCGCATGCTGAGTGCTGCACCTTCTACTGAAAGGCCAGGAAACTCGGTGGTCATTTCTTGTTGTTTCAGCATATCGGCGGCCATGGCAGAGCCTTCAAGAGCTTGGAGGCCGAAGTCCATGTAAGTCTTCTTCGAGGAGGAATCGATATTCCAGCCGAAATGGAGTTCGTCCATTTCCGCCATTGATTTTTCCATTTGGGCAATGGTTTGCTCAGCGGCTTCTTCAGCCTGCTTTTGCTGTTCTTCGGTCTGGCTTTCTGCTTGAAGTTCCATCGCTTGTTCCAAAGAATTGCTGATCTGGTCGATCATCATGGTCTTTAGTTCTTCGGGAACATTCTTCACGATCAGGCGAGCCGAAATTTCGTATTGCTCTTCCATCGCTGGAACCAAGGTCGTTGGATCCGCGGGTAGATCTTCAAGAACGCCTTCGTCCATGCCAACGTACATCCACTGATCTGTCTTGCGTGCAAAAACGGTGTTGGCGCCGACTTCCATGGCGTATTTGCCTTCGCCGAGGTCGTCCGGTTCGCCGAACGGTTGCAGCGCTTCCATGAACTGATCAAAATCCTTGACGGGAAGATAAGCGACGAATGCCGGTGTCTCACCTTGCATCGCAACCAACACGCCCGCCGATCTTTCGCGGTCGAGCCCTTGGCTGTACTGATCCACCATGATGTTAACAAAACCGCCGATTTGAGGAGATCCGACCGCTCTCATCAAGTAAATGATGTCCGGCTGAACATTCTCTAATTTGCCGATGGTAACAACGGCCATCGGTTTTTCAAAAATTGATTGGGCTTGCACTGCGCTGATCGCAGGGCCAACCAACATCAAGAGGGAAAGAACACCCACGCGGGGCAGACACCAACGAGCCATCCGATTCTCCTTCGTACGTCTGATGAGTGAAAATGCAGACCAAGCAACGACAGACTTTGTCTACAGTTACGTTAAGATTCAACTATTTGGGATTAACGGTATCGGTTCAAAATCGCAATTCAAATATCGTGATGAAACCGAACCGCGATTTGTCTGCGAGGTTATTTCAGTGCACGGCATTTAAGTCATCTGGCGTTCAAATTCTTGTTGCGAATACACTTCAGCCAGTCGATCTGTGATACCCGTTCACGGCGTTATGGGTTTCAACGGCCCAAAATGCACAATTGAGTAAATTATCTCGGCGATGGATTGGCCTGAGCCTAAGCCAATTCGCTGGTCCTATTCCGGTCCGTGCATGGTCCGGGGCGGTTGCGATTAGCGTTCGCGGAAGACGATTCTTCCTTTGGTCAGATCGTAGGGTGAAAGTTCGACGCGAACTTTGTCTCCAGGGACGATCTTAATGAAGTTTTTTCGCATACGTCCTGCGACGTGGGCGAGTACTTCTGTTCCTGTGTCCAGTTGAACACGGAAACGGGTGTTTGCTAAAGCTTGGGTGACTGTACCTTCTACCTCGAATGCTTCTTCGTTCTTGGACATAAATTCCTTACTCAAATAACCAGTATCAGCCGCCAATTCCGCAGAAATCAGGAACTCATCGACGGGATTCGCCCCTTTTGCCCTTCCGCTGTGACCCCTTAGAAATCAAGTTATACTGTCTATTCAGTTTTACTGTGTAGCAAGTTATACGGGGAAGGTAGTCGTTTCGTCTACCAGTTCTTGATAGTTTCACACTGCATTCCCGCTTCCCAGCGGTTTTCTTTTCCTTTAACGGACCTTCCTCGTGTCGCATTTCGCATTTATCGCCTGCCAAGTTGGGGCTGAACGTACCATATTCCAGCAACTGGCGAGTCCCGATGGGCTTTGGAAAAAGGCGTTTTCTCGTCCTGGCTTCATCACCCTGAAAAGGGACGACGCGGAAGATGCGTCCCCTCATTCTCCAGTGGAGACTTCGCTCCCCGGTTGTCCCTATATCCGTACCACCGGCTGGGCGCTGGGGCAACTTTCGGGCGAATCACCCATCGAATTGGCCGAAGCATTATGCAAGAAAATCGGCGAGGGGCAAAGTTGGGACCTTATTCACTTTTGGCACCGCGATCCAACGGTTCCAGGTTGGCACGGATATGAACCTGGTACACACCCTGAGACACCCGCTGTTGTGGAGGCCATTGGCGAAGCTTGGATCAGAAATTTTCCCAACCAATCCTCTCCACCGATCAATGCGGTCGCCACAGGAGGAGAAAAAGTTCTGGACGTCATCGCCGTCGAACCGAATCAGTGGTGGATCGGTTATCACGTGGCTGGTGATCGGCCGAGTTGTTGGCCGGGTGGTGTACTCCCCATCCATCGACCTGCCAATATGATTAGTCGAGCCTACTTGAAGATGACCGAAGCTCTTGCGTGGTCGCGATTCCCGTGGCAACCGGGGGATCAAGTGGTTGAAATTGGAAGTTCACCCGGTGGCTCTTGTCAACGACTTCTGGAGATTGGCATGCAGGTCACCGGCATCGATCCGGCCGAGATGCATGAAATCCTTCTGTCGAATCCCAACTTCACCCACTGGCGAGGCAAAGCTGCGCAATTCAAGCGGAAACTCTTTCGAAAGTTTCGCTGGCTCACCGCCGATGCGAACGTGGCATCTAGTTATACCTTGGATGCTGTAGAAGCTATCGTGACTTACCCGGGCGTCTCAATTGAAGGAATGTTGCTGACATTAAAAATGTCGGAATGGTCTCAGGCATCTCAGTTGCCAATTCATCTGGCGCGAATTAAGTCCTGGGGCTTTCCGTTGATCTCGGTTCGCCAGCTTTCTTATAACCGCCGAGAGGTATGTGTGGCGGCTTCGCGGCCGCGGTCGACGAAACCGCGTTCGCTAAAGAAGCAGAGTGCTGGGCGTCGACAGTCGTCAAAGCTTCGCAGGCGGCGTCATCCAAGTCCCCGCCCACAGGAAGTTTTTCCATCGATACCCCCAGCATCAGAGAATTAATGCCTGACCCAATACCGAGCAAAGCGGTCTGGTTGCCTGACGAAATGAATTCGCAGCGTGCTGCCATAGCCAATGTCAATGGCAGAGCTACCGAGCCGGTATTACCTAGCCAAGAAAAAGTCGCATAGTCCGCTGCAGGTTGAAGCCCTAGTGTCTGCAACATCAACTTGCGATGAGCGGAACCGACCTGATGGCATATCGTGCGTTCGATGGACTCCGCACTAAGGCATTGTTCCTGCAGAAAACGCTCAAAGGCCGCTTTCCCGGTCGCTACTCCCGCTACCAGCAATTGTTCTGAATCGGTCTCCATCAACGGTGTCATTCCTGCGCCCGCTTGATCTTCGTCGCTGTGGCAAAGATCGTGGTACTCGGTGTGGGCTTGGGCGACGGCTGTATGCAGGCGAGAACCGCTGCGACTGATCGATTCGTGAGTCAATAAAATGGCACAACTTCCCGAACCGATCGTCAGCGAAGCAAATGAAGGCTTGATCGTATGCCTGGTGAGATCCGAACGAGTCGTCAGCATTTGCAGCGTGGCTTCCAATAGATTCCGGCTGCTCTCAGTACCAACCACAATTCCCGCTCGTACAATTCCAGCTTGAATGCTTGTCGCAATCTGGATCATTCCATTGAGCAGGCCGAGACAAGCATTGGAAACGTCATAGACCAAGCAGGCTGCTGGTAACTTGAGCAAATGATGGACGCGCGAAGCGGTGGCGGGTTCCAGAAAATCACGGCAGACACTGGCGTGAATCAGCATACCAATTTCTGAACGATCAATGCCCGCCGCTTCAATCGCATGTTGGCCGCTGCGGACACTCGCATCGCTTACTCGAAAACCGCGCGGCCAAACTCGCCGCTGACCTACGCCACTCATCCATTCCAGGCGACCAGGTGGAAAACCGAGTCGATCATAAACGGAGGCAAGCGTCTCTTCGATCTGAACGGAAGTGATGATTTCTTCGGGTAAAGTAAATCCAATCGACTCTAAGCAAACATTATCGAATCGCATATTAGTCTAATTTAAGAGCCTTCCGTTTTGTGATCAGCTATAGTTGTCGACTCAATCATTCGTTCGCAGTTAGTCGCATGGAGAGTGGCCAAACAATCATAAAATCCGACTCTACATCAATCCGCTAGGATTTGATCCATGAAAATTTAATCCATGAAAATTTGGTCCATTAGAAATGCAATAATGCAGTTGCTGAAGGGACCCATGGGTGAAGTAACCCAATCGATTCGGCGAGCAACATCTGGGTCACAATGAATCTAGTTCACATTTGGGCGAGCCCCAAGGCTCGCGAAACTAGCCTGATTGTAGACGAAACTGCCGCAGAATTAAAAATATGCCTTTCTGTACAGTGTGACAGGGGGCCATTTAGCCATCGATCAGGAAAACCTGCATCGAGCGGCAACCGTGGGCCCCGATAACCAGCGATTGCTCGATATCAGCGGTTTTAGAAGGCCCTGAAACAAACAATCCGAAATGAGGTTCCTTAAACTCCAGTTCCTTGTAAGCCTCGTGCATGTTATGAAGCAAACGACTTTTGGGAACCACCAAAACCAAGTGCTGCGTGATAAAAAAGATCACTCGATGCTTCAGATTTTTGTCGGTCACCCATATGGCGCCGTTTTCTGCGACGGCGAATTCTCCTGGATAAATCACAAAATCGAGATCCTCTAGATCCTGAGGCTTGGCAACGGAGTTCAGGTCAAAATGGCTTTCGATACCTGGCACTTGCGAGTAGATTCTCTCAGCGTTTCGATAAACGTTATAGCTTTGGAGTTGGGTTTCTACATCGCGAATGTTGTTGACCACAAAACAGCTGCCCCCCACCGCGGCAATCAAACTGGAGAATTGACCGATGGGATCGGGATAACGGATCCAATTGCCATCGATTACCTCAGGCAAATTGGGTGTCTCAATCGGAACCTGCTTTCGCAGAGCATTTAGGATTTCATCTTTTGCTGTTGCCATCGCTCGCCTTTTGCAGGCCCATGAAAGAAATTTAGGATCCCAAATCGTGAGGGTGGGCGCTATGCTTTGTTTCGAGAGCGATACAGCTCACGGAAACTCTTAATGGGGGCTGGCGGAAGATCGCGTTTCTTGCCCCAAGCATTGAGCCCATTGTAGATCATCCACCGCGGCATCCATCTCAAACTCATTCTGGCAACTTTGCCTCCTAGGGCATAGAGCCATGGCCTTTTGAGAACAGCCGCAGCAAAAATCATTGAAACGCGTTTACTCCAGGGGATCAATTTTTTCAGTGCCAACTCTTTGCGCCAGGTGAGCAACTGATGATGGATGTCTATCTTAACTGGACAAACATCGGTGCATGAGCCGCATAAGGTGCAGGCGAAGGGAAGGTCGCCATGGTTTTGCGGATCCCGATTCGGTGCCAGGATCGATCCGATTGGACCCGGAACGGTCGTGCTATAACTGTGTCCTCCGCTGCGTCGATAGACGGGGCAGGTGTTCATGCAAGCTCCGCAACGAATACAATTCAGGGAGCGACTAAAATCTTCGCTGGCCCGAATTTTCGAGCGTCCATTATCCACCAAGATGATATGCAGCTTACAGCCTGGCCTCGGGCCGTGAAAATGAGACGTGTAGGCCGTGATGGGCTGTCCGGTCGCGCTGCGTCCGAGCAGACGAGTGAATACGGCCAGATCGTCTCCTCGCGGAATCAACTTTTCAATTCCCATACAGGCGATGTGCAAATCGGGAAGTGAGACGCCTAAGTCCGCGTTCCCTTCGTTGGTGCATACAACAATTCCGCCGGTCTCGGCAATTGCGAAATTGACGCCCGTGATTCCCGCATCGGCGCCAACAAATTTTTCTCGCAGGTGATTTCGGGCTTCGCCAGCAAGATATGTCGGATCGTTGTTCCCGTCTTCGGTTCCCAGTTTCTCATGAAAAAGCTGGCTAATTTCCTGCTTCTTGATGTGAATCGCGGGCATCACAATGTGGCTTGGCGGTTCGTTGCGCAATTGTACGATCCATTCTCCCAAATCTGTATCAACCACTTGCAGTCCGTGGCGTTCCAAATAAGGATTTAGATGACATTCCTCCGTGAGCATCGATTTGCTTTTCACGATTTTCTTCGCGCCATGCTCCTGCAAAATCTGCAGCACGATTCGATTGTGTTCTTCCGCGTCGCGAGCCCAATGAACTACAGCTCCCATACGCGTTGCATTGCGTTCAAACTCTTCAAGATAGAAAGGTAGCTTTGCAAGCGTGTGACGTTTGATAGTCGCCGCCAATTCGCGAAGCTCCTCCCACTCAGGAATCGAATTCGTTTGCCGATCTCGCTTTTGCCTGACAAACCAGAGCGAGCTATCATGCCATTTCGCTCGTTCCCTGTTATGGACGAATTCAGTCGCGAGTTCCGCGTGCTCTTTGTGAATCGGTGCGTTCATGGCCACTGCATTCTTTGGTAAACGGTGTAAAACTCTAAGTCGACTTTACGGGCACGGGGGAGTGAGGTCGGGTGGGCTTACGTCCTGCCAATATTTCGGCAATATGCATCACGGCGATCGGCATTTTTTGTCGGCGGACCAAGCCTTCCAGATGCATCAGGCAACTCATATCGGTAGCCGTCAATACATCGG
>JBIKMB010000364.1:0-4297 GCA_044359485.1 Pirellulaceae bacterium
GATGAGCTTACCCTAATCCTCTAAAGGGCGATTGCTGGTCATCATGGTCGATTGCTGAGTGAATGTCTCGGTTGGAATCAATCGAATGGCATGGTCGTATTTGAAGATTTCCTTGGTGATGTGTGGGGCTTGTCGTGCGCGAGCTAGCTGACCATGATTTGCGCAGAAAGGGTGGGAAGACCACTTTCTACGCCGTCCAACGTGACGCGGTCCAACGTGACGAGGTCTAGGATGTGGTTGTTAGTAAAAGAGGACGTACAAATGTACGTGAGAGGATATTTGGTGTTTTGTGGTTAATGTCCACGGTAGAGGCTGCGTCGGCTTTCCGGGGCTTACGATGGAGCAGTTTCGAACGAGGAGTCTGGAATAGCTCTACTGCTCACCTTTCTAAATTCTCCTCTCTCGCGCAGCGTGGGAGAGGAGAGCAGGAGTGAGGAGAGCAGGAGTGAGGAGAGCGATTGGCCCTTGCGGGCCAATGGAGGCGGGGGGCCTCCGCTAAGCCTTTTTGTAAGTGTTTATTGCATAGGGCTTTACGCTGTCGGCGAAATTCTAATTGGCCCCAGTTTTGGCCTAATTGGTCCTCCTAATTGGCCACCGAAGAATCCAACCTGTGGGTGAATCTGTGGCTGAGTGGACAGTTGGGAGTGGGAAGTGTTTTTGGTGTGTGGAATCTGGTGATATGGAACGGGGTGGATTGTAGTGATTCGTGGCGTGCAGTAGCTATATTTGCAGGACGGAGAGGAGTCGAAAGCAGGGAATTCAGCATTACCTCACGAGGCTGATCTGTGTAAATCGGATGACGTGGATTCGACCTTTTCCCTGTGGGCGAGTGACGACTACAATGGGGAGATGTGATTTGTACGATTAGGAGATACGAATGGCTACTGTTGAAGCACGGCTTGCCAAATTAGAACGCGAACTGCAAGCCATGAAGCGAGACATGCAGTCGGGAAATTCAAAGCTCGGATGGCTTGAACGAGTTAAAAGAACCTTCAAGGGTGATCCTGATTTCGACGAAATAGTGCAGCTTGGCAAGGAACTACGTGACCAAGAATCGACTGAGGAGCACCAGTAGGGGCTCATGACACCACCGATCGTTTCGCTGGTGTTGTTCTTGTTGGAATCCCACGTGTAAGTGAGATTTCCAATCGCGGTTCCACTGCCTCCAGAACTTATTGTACTGAGCGTATTGTCAGAATTATAGCCTCTTGTTTCCACTACCCCGTTTGTGAGAGTGCTGCTGGCCAATCGACCTCCATCGTCATAGGCCCGGGTGTCCATGACCGTGGTATTGTGTTTGACCTGATACAGTTCACCCCGAGCGTTGTAGAGTCGATCGACGACTGAACCGGCAGGATAGGTGTATTTCGAGAGTTCGCCTCGCTAGCCGTTCCTAAGCCTGTGGTGTAGGTTTGACCGGCAATCGTCAGGCTTTCAAAAGCCTTGCGACCGACTGGATGTCAGCTACAGTTTTTGTCGCTATGATTATTGGCATGAGCGAATTACCAACTCCACATAATAACTTTTTTCAATTTGCGTTATCGCAATTACCCAATGCGCGAAGCCTCATCGAGATGCAACTCGATGAAGCGGCGATGGCTGTATTGGACTTGGAAAATTTGAAGCTACAATCAGGTAGTTTTGTTGATGCCGATCTGCGCGAGAAGTTTTCGGATTTGCTTTTTTCTGCGCCGCTAGCAAAGAACCGAGACGCGAATGGTGCCAAAGAGACGCTGATCTACTTTTTGTTTGAGCACAAAAGCCAATCCGATGCGTTAACAACATTCCAGTTGCTTTCGTATTTGGTCCGGATTTGGGAAAAGCGTCTACGGGAGGGACTGGAACTTTGCCCCATCGTCCCCTTGGTGGTGTATCATGGAGAGAGTGGTTGGTCTGCCGCCCGCAGTATGCAAGAATTGGTGAGGGGGCCAAAAGAGCTGGCCGAATATCAAGTCGATTTCCGATTTCGACTGTTGGACTTGAGCGCGCTGAAGGACCATGAAATCGGCGGGAATCTGATTTTGAAAAGCACACTTCGGCTGCTAAAATATAGTCGCAGCCGCCATCTGATCGAAATTTTGGGTGAGATATTGCGGCTTATTGTCCAATTGCTTCCCGGTCATCAAGGGGAAGAATGGGTTAAAGTGATCGGAGTCTACGTGATGTCTGTCAACAAGAATATAAGTGAATCTGAGTACAAGCAAACGCTTAAGAGCGTCTTTCCCACTCAATTTGAACCTGGATCGTTGGCCGACCGCTTGCTCACACAGGGGCGAGAAGAAGGACGCGAAGTGGGGTTAGAAGAAGGGCGAGTTGAGGGAAGAGAAGAGGGACGAGAAGAGGGACGAGAAGAGGGATTGGAACGCGGGAAAATGGCTGGCAAGATTCAGTTGATTCAAGAACTTCTCGGTGAAGAAATCGCTACGGATGATAAATTGCGGAATCTCGACGAAACCGCTCTTGCGAATCTATTGGTCGAGTTGCAGCAGCGTCTGCGCGATCGGTAATTCGTCTTCTCCGCTGGTGGCTCTATGTTTCGTGAACAGATAGGTTGCCATCAGTTGTTTTGTCGATAATTCTATATGTCGACACGTACAAATGTACGTGATAAGATTTCAAAGCGGTGTTGACTCAGCTCATTGCGGCTCGGCGAGCACGAATCGATGAGACGCCCACCTCTCGCCGCCCAGCCATCCGTGAGATTGACTGGCGTCAATGCTGTTTGAATTTGGTTTGGTGGTCGGGTTGGTAGCTGCTCAGGCGCGGGAACCGCCCGCACAGGGCGGGCGGCGGGCTAAGTGATTGACCGTTTCGAGTTAGTCACGGTTTTGCTTTTCCTGCAAAACTCAGGTTCTGAAGGCGGTAGCTCTCTACTCGGTGAAGCAGATCTGCAATTTGGTTTGGGGCGTTTGGCGGTCAATTCGAGGCGTTCCCGAATTGGTAAACAGCATGTTCGGACCTTGGACGAATGGTTGGCCTTCCGCGTCCCACCACATTGCGTAACGGCGGTCGTCCCAGTGCCAGAACCACGGTAGCGCACCCTTGCTGGCCGGAAGGGATTTGATTGTTAGCCAGTCGAGGCCACTGGCGATGCGTTTCCGCAGCTCTTTCTGCAGCGCGTACATCCCATTGGATGGTCCGTTCCCACCGGGCGCATCGACTGGGCCGATGAGTTCCACCGGCAGCTTGTCATCGCGTGGATTGACGTGGGGAGCGAACGAAAACCGGCGCAGCACGGGCAGTTTGTCCCACTGACGTTTCCAGCCGACAGAGATCGAAGTGCGGCTGGGGAAACTACCCTGCCCCAAGCTTCGGTACCCGGAATCGTCCATGTAGCTCAGGTGGTAGCTCTCGTTCTCGTAGCGATAAAGGTAGAACGGCTCCGCAAAACTCGATGGGTCGCAGGTGGTTGATCCGGAGGCGCGCAGGCGATCGGCCAACTCCTGATCTTCGCCGTTATTGTGCGGACCGTAGCCCCGCACTTTCTGGAACGCCGCTTTGCGAAATGCCCAGCCGCCATGATACAGACCGCCAGTCTCAGCTTCTCTCAAGCCTTCCTGATGCTCCAGTAGAACGAGGCTCGGATGGGACCAGTCGGCTCGCGTTAGCGCCTCTGCCTGAGTTCGAAACCAGTGCGGCAAGTAAATGTCGTCATCATCAGCGATTAGAAATCCTTCGGCATCCGGGGATGCGAGGGCTGCGCAGGCGTTTCGTTTCTCGCCAAGGGAATTGAAGCGATGTGGAATCGACACCAGTCGCCAGCCGTCGCCGGATTGGTTCTCATACTGCCCCGCGTCGTCCAGGATCACCAGTTCTCGAAGTTCACGTGGGTAATCCTGCCGCAGAAAGCACTCGATCAATTGACCAAGGCCCCCAGGACGCAGGTAGGTACAGCAAAGTGCAGCGAGTTTCATAAGTTCACCACAGCGGCCGAATCGCGTCCTCAATCCAGTCAAGCGGGTCTGTGTCACTGACCACGGTCGTCCAAGGAAAGACTCTGGAGAGCGTGAAGCGGTACTTGAATTGGTCGAATGCCGGACCGTAGCCGTAATCGGGATGCTCCGAGTCATGGCCAATGATCAACTGGCTGCGATCTTTGAGCCGCAGGGCGTCGACACCTCGGCGCGGTGGAGGCTCATGGTCCAGCAGCACGACCGACCACTCGTGGTCATCCATCGGGGCGTCGCTATAGTCGGGGACAAATACAATCTGGTGGCGATGTCGTGTAATGGGCTGGTAGGTGCAGACACGAGAAACGCGGTCATACCACTCCGGATTGGTTTCGATGGTCCGCACC
>JBIKMB010000449.1:0-4296 GCA_044359485.1 Pirellulaceae bacterium
CGAGAAGGGGCTGGCGAACGGTCAAATCATTTATGATTGAGTCAGTTCAAGTGAGCATCTTTGGAAAAAACTTGGTGGGAGATACTGCGTTACTCTCTCTGGGGATTCCGAGCCTTATCATATCTCTCTAGATGGACGGAAGTGTCTGTCGCAGCCTGTGTGGTGTAAGGGCAAGCGGGAATCCGAAATAGCTCCATGCACACGATGGGGTGCAATGTGTGCTTGGGCGATACTGGCCAAGCTATGTGATCGGGATCATGAAGAAGGAAGGTATGATTGCGGGTTTGGCTGGCTGCAGCATGAGCCGGTTTGCAGATTTGGCTGGTTTTGATTTCCAGCGGCTTTTATTTCAGCAACATATTTTCCAACTATTTCGCGGTTTACACCCAAAAGTTTAGCAATTTGGCGGTTCGAGTGACCGCTACGATACAAAATTCCGCTTGCGTTGATTTGAGCCATGGATGTTCGATTTGACATGCTGGGTTCCTCCAGCACTCAATCGTGTGCTGGAAACCGCTGAGCCGACTTGCAAAGTTGCATTTCACGACCAAATGGTCGCTTTTTGGCTAATAGTTAGTTGGAAAACAAAATTAGCTGGCCCTTACCAGCGATGATTCTCGCACCTCCAACTAGGTGATATTTCCTATACGAGACCCCAGAGTCGCTTCAGCGTCTCCGAGGTACAGGTGCAGTTTAAATATAGATTCCAATAAGCCGTTATTTGGTTGTGACGCCAATGATGAACAGAATGTCAGCCGTTCTAATTGTGTCCGCTTGCATATTTTGGACGTCGAAGATTTTCGCCGATACCTCGACAGTCGACGTAACAATCGACTCGGTCAATGGCGAAGCGCGAATGGTTAAGGTTCTCTACAGTGGTAAGCCGAGTCAACTTAAGGTTGCTGACGATGCCGACATCGAAATCAATGGCAAGAAAAGCCAGTGTGATTCACTAGTTGTCGGAGACAAAGCCGTGGTCACCTTCGACAAGCAACGCAAAGTCATAACCAAAATCGTTGTGACTCGTGAAGCGATGATAGAGGAATCAGGCCCCTTCGATTCCGAAACCTCCGACTCGTCCCCGGATAATGCAAACGATGACTCTTCGTCTGAAGGGGACGGCAAGGCTCAGACGGTGATAGCCGAAGGAGTCGGAGCAAGCGCGGAGGATGCCGTAAAAGATGCATTTAGGAACGCTGTCAAGCAGGTGGTCGGAGCTGTAGTCGATGCGGAAGCACTCCTCAAAAACGACGAACTCATCGACGATCAAGTTCTTACCTATAGCGATGGCTTTGTGAAAAAGTTTACCGAAGTGGAAGGCTCGAAAAAGGTTTCGGGAGGACTGCATCGCATCAAAATTAAAGCGGATGTCGAACGCCGAAGCGTTATCGCGAAACTCAAAGCGGCGAAAATCTCGGTCAAAGAGGTGGATGGAAAAAGTATGTTTGCGGAAGTGGTCAGCCAACTCGATGCGGAGAAGGATGCTGCGGCGCTTCTAACGAAACAATTTGAAGGTTTTCCTCTCTCCTACATCACTGCCTCCGTGGTTGGGGAGCCGAAAGTTTTGGACAAAAACGACGAAGCTGCAACAATCCAAGTAGTCGTACATATAGAGCCCGACTTGGAGGCCTTCAAGGCCTTTGCAAAAAAACTGACTGCAGTTTTGGAGAAGATGGCAATAGACAAAGGTGAATTTAGCGCAGTGTCGGGATATGACAAAAATAGTAAGTGCCTTAGCTTTGGAGATGGTGCTCCGTTGCGATGGATCCCAACTATCTGGAGGCAAGACCGACGAGAGGAAGATATATTCGCTGTTGCGGTAGCGGAATCGCGAAGCAAACTCGGCGACAAACTGGAATGCAAATGTTTTCAAATTGATTCGAAACTTAGGCAAGTCCTTATCAATGCGACCCAACGTCTAATAAACGTTAAATTAGAGTTTATAGATTCCGATGGGGAAGCGGTAATTACTGAAAGAGTCTTGGCAAGGGACGGAAATTATTCTAATTCTGAGTCTGCTTCGGATGTATTATTGGGCCACGGTCTTGCGTGGTACTTTGAGTACTATAGCCGACCTGTAATTCCTGACATTAACCGGATGGGAGATCGTTGTAAGCTCGTTTTTTTGGGTCCAACGTTTTTAAGATCTCCTTATTTTAATTCTAGTTCTAGTTCCTCATTTCTGCATCTTCCTACTCTTGATATTCCTATTAGCACAAAAGTGAGCCTGGATGAACTGAAGTCTTTCAAAGACGTCAAGGTTGAGCTTTATACCGAGTGACCTCGATTAACTTCCACGTTTTCCCTGGTTGAGTTGCCTCCGTTTCCTCCGCAAAGATTTGTGATGTATCGCCAAACAATGCTTTCGCCGTTGTATCCCGTTAAGTCAAGGTCTGGTACACGCTAAATCTTTCGCATCGAAGCTCGTTATTTCTAATCTAAAAAATACCCCCAATTCAATTTCTCTCTCGGAGTTTACATGATGCGATTGAAAAGCTCTCTTCTAGCGTTACTCATCTTTGGATTCGTAACGATTTCCTCGGAACTGCTAACCCACGCACAGGAAGCTGGAATCGAGAATGGGGAAGAACAAAAGCTAGAAAAAGAACAAGCGACTGATGCGCCGGTGCCTGTCGATCTTCAAAATGACCCAGGTGCCCAATTGGTCATGGAAGCGCAGGAGGATTCCGGCATCAAGCCCGTCGAAAAGCAGAGTGCTAAGGATTCCCTGGAGGAATATTTAAACTCTAAATCTGGATGGAGCACGGGTTGGGATGAAGAAAAAAAGAGATATCTGTCCATTCAAGCCGCGAGCTTCAACACCGAGGATCCCGTAAGCGATACTGATTTTTGTGTGAAACGAGAAATGTTTGTTAAGCGGGCAATCCTTGCAGCGAAAGCTGAGATCATATTCTACATCAATTCAACAATGAGTGCTCGCGAAAAACTCGATGTTCCAGGAACAGATATTCATGCCCAGTTCTCGCGAGATTACGATGCCGCCCAAAGTCGGTTACGATCTCAACAGGCGGTCATTGCAAAGTTGCTCGCGGAGTATGATGAAGCGGAAGCGGAGGCACTGGAGGGTGCGACTCTCGACGATCGATTAAAAGTTCTGATGGATGCTGCGATCAAGAAACTGGATCCCGAATACTCTACCGACCAAATTGAAGCCAAGAAAAAAGAACGATTCGAAAAGGCGAAAGCCAGATACGTTGAAGCGTTGGCAGCGATCGAAAGGATTGAAGCAGAGGTCGCTAAGGTAAAGGGACAGGAAGTTGGTTCAATGACTTCGGAAATCTCCCGTATCGCTTCCCGTCCTTTAATCGGAGCAACGCTTGTTGCTCAAACCGAGTCTTGGAATCCAGAAGAAGAAACTTATGAGGTCGGCGTCCTTCTCTGTTGGAGCCCTAAGTTAGAACAAGCCGCCTTGGCGTCCTTGACTGGGGAACCTGTTGTTGGCGCTAAACCAGGGAAGTCGGGATTAACTGTACAGCAGTGGTTAAAAATGCAGGACCTCAGTCAAATGGTCGGCCCCCGACAATTTATTGACAAAGATGGACAACGTTGGTTCCTTGGCATCTCCACCCGACCGACGCTAAAAAACTCCGTGGCCGACGAAAGGAATCAGATACTAGCCGAAGAATTCGCTGCTCAGATGGCGGCGTTCAGTCTTTATTCGGACGTTGATGCAAGTTCTAAGGCGACCCAGGTAATGAAGCAATATAGCACAGAGGACTTGAATAAGTCGGAGACAAAGGTCGCAGAATCACTGGAAAGAGCCATCAGTCAGTCTTTTGAAAATCTACAGATAAGTGGAATGACAGTGATGAGCGGAAAGACCGGCACTGTCACTCACCCATTGACTGGACAAAAAATGCACGTACGGATCCAGGCCTTATCTCCTTCCTCCGCTCGTAGCGCAATGGATACAGAGCGTCGGACAATTCTGGCCGGAATCAAACTCAATAAGAGCCAGAGTTTTGGTAAGGCTCGCACTGAAGAACTAAACGCCGCCTTGAAGAACTCAAAAAATGATTCGAAGGCAGCAGATGCTGGTCGAAATCAGGGTAAAAAGGAATTAGCCGAGGCCATGGCTGAAAAAGATAAGCCCGACTCCCAACCAGGGAAAAAGGAAACCGCTGAAAAGAATGATCCTCAAAGAAAAACCAAGGCTGGAGCTACCAAGGTCAAGGAACAGGGTGGAGACCCGCTGGATGATGACGAGTAAGAGAACAACAAAAAAGCTGGAGAAGGACTGTAACGAATACGCCGTTATTGTCAAAAACTGGAGTT
>JBIKMB010000365.1:0-4263 GCA_044359485.1 Pirellulaceae bacterium
AAAACCAGCGAAACGATCGGTGGTGTCATGAGCCCCTATAGCTTCACGCAAGTCGGAACGACCTATGATGCCGAAGATCGGCTCACCGGTTTCGCTCGTGCAGCGACTTCTGGCACGCCGCAGCTATCGCAGTCCTGGAATCTATCAGCGGTCGGTGATTGGAACTCGGTCACCACCAACGGTACTGCCCAATCGCGTACACATGGTCCCACGCATGAACTCGTAACAGCAGGTGGCCAAAGTGTCACGCACGATACCAAAGGCAACATGCTGCTCATTCCAGCGAGTGTGCGAGCCAACAGTTCGCCGCTGGTGCTGACTTGGGATTTTGACAATCGCATGGTGTGTGCCGACGTCGGAGCCGACAGCGTGATCGATGTCACGCATCAATATGACGCCCTCGGTCGTCGTGTCGCTCGTACGGCTTCAGGTTCAACCACGGTATTCGTGCAAGTCGATCAACAAACGATTTGCGACTATGCCAGTGGAGCCGCCCCAGCATCATCGACGTATCGTTACTTGTACGGCAGCTACATCGATGAACCCATCGTTCGCATTGCGACCAGCAACAGCGAAACAACTTGGTACCATCGCAACCAACAATACTCGATCGTGGCTTGTACGGATTCTACTGGTGCTGCGACTGAGCGATACGCCTATAGCGCGTATGGCTTGCCGACCATCACAGATGGTTCGGGGACTGTGAGAACGTCGTCTGCAATTGGAAATCGCTACACGTACACAGGCCGCGAATGGGATGGAGTGTTGGGACTTTATCACTACCGAGCGAGAATGTACGAAGCGACGGTGGGACGTTTTTGCAGCAGAGATCCAATTGGGTATTTAGACGCAAACGCTAGCCTGTATACCTACGCTAACAGTAGTCCAGTGCGATTGTACGATCCACTCGGACTCGAACCACCGCCATTCGATCCTGACGGAACTGGGGCAACCATTGACGACTATATTGACTGGTGGTTTGAACAAACAATTTTCCCAAGCCATCCGGGAATGAGTGACAATGCAAAAAAAGGACTTAAAGAGAGATTTAAGAAACTACTTAGTGCAGGATGTATTGGTGTGGTGGGGACTCAATTAGGCTTTCCTGACCATTTATGGACACAAAATCTGACTTGCTGCTACAAGAGCTTCGAAGCTGCGAAAAAGAAAGCTGATGAAATGACAGAGGCGAATCAGTGTTGTGAAGCAAATGGGAAAGGTCAAAATGTCTATGGGGGCAAAGCACGTGCACAAGTTATCTGGGTTCAGTTTTCAAACGATAGCGAAACAAAGATTGAGGAAAAGAATGGATGTTTCGATCTTTCAACCGACGCAGTTTGGAGAGAAATAAACTCGCATGTTAATCTTGATAAGAGGAACGCCAACTTTGATTTCAAGATTTGGGTTGAGCAGTTTCAGATTTGGCTTGGAGCGAATCACGGAGCAAAGGGCATGAAAGTTTTGATCTGCAAAAATCTAAAGGACGAAATAAAGAAAGGCGAAGAAAATGGCCTTGAATTGAACTTTTATTGTCCTGCTTGCGAGAAGATTGCTCAACGAACAAGGAATAATGCCCCGCAACCCAATCAGTGAATTTAGTAAGCGGACTCGCAATTACCCGGATTAGAAACATGAATGGACTTAGTTACAGAATTAAAGTCGGATTGTTTGTTTTGTCATCATTTCTACTTTTGTACTTTACAGGTTCTTTTTGGAACTCTGTACAAAGACAACGTGCATACGATCGTCTAAGGAAAAACAATGTTCTAGTTTTTTACGAGTGCGAGAGATGGGCGACACTATTGGAAATTACTTCTGCATCGTCAACGAATGCTGATTTGCTCAAAGCTCCGGCTGAGATAATTGTAAAGGGGCGTCAAAACGGCGATGCGAAATTCGCTTTTTTCCATTCTGATGCTATTGAACCGAGTGTGTGGAAAGACCTGTTGTACTTCCCAGAATTGCGAGGCTTTTGCATGTCGGTTCGGTCGATTAATGAATATGACCTAAGCCAAATTCCCTTATTCAGTCAACTTGAAGAACTGTCCTTGTTGGGCGTCGAGTCTTCGATTGACACTGAAGCGATCAATAAGCTCAGACAAATGCCTAGAATGAAACAACTTGTCCTGCCACGAGAAATCGCGGTTAAGTATGATTTGCCCAACCGATCGGATCTCGGACCGGTTTGGAACGGCTATGACGAACTCTTCTTTATGTGGGATGAAAACGGCGAAAGTGACGAAGGTCGCAGGGGACTTATCTTTGCAAATGAAAAGCGATCGTTCACGGAACGGTAGAGCCATCAGTGGAGAAGACATCGGGACAAAGTGATGCTCCCTAGAAAACTTCCTGGTTTGTGTGCCTTGCAGAGATTGCGAAGACTACCGAGTGTGACTTATACGTAACACTCAAGTTCGCGGGTTACGCGAGAAGCGGAAGAAGAAGTTGGCGACTGATGGCAGCCAATATTGGCGAGTGCGAACACGAAATGCGATGAATATTGGCAGTTTGACCACGTCGCGCGCGAAGGATCGAAGAGATCGCAGTGTGCATTCGATTGCACTATGCGAGTCATGACAAGGCTGTGATGTGGGTTTGCTCGGGGTGTGTTCGTCAAATCTCACCTCGGGTGAACCCCATCTTTTTTCTCGGAATCATTGCGTTTTGGTGGTCCTCTTGCAGCGTGATGCGCGGGACTTAACATCGCCTCGGCCATTCGCTCTTCAGCCGCATTCTGCTCGGCAATCTGCTGAGCAATAAACAATAACATCACTTCATAATAGGCTTCGTGAAAAAACAATTCACCCGGTGTCACGTGCGCGTAACGCATCCACTCACGACTCACTTCTGCTTCAGTGATCGTCGCTTCGGCTTGCAAACGAGCAAGGACTTGCTGCAAAGCGACTTTGATCAGCTCGCGATCGACCGTGAGCGAAAATGGTGCGAGACGCTGTGTATTTAAGTATGCAACCACCAACAGCGCAACCTTCAACATCCAACAACTCATCGAACCATCGATCTCAATCACCCGCGTCATTCGCTGCGCACACTTCGAACAAAACAAGCCATGCTTCAGTTCCAAAGTGGTTTCTTCAGGAGCTTTTTCGGGGGCTTCAGCGGGTATTACGTGCACTGCTGGGGTATCGTCTTGCGGTGGCATCAAAGGTGCAGCAGGTTCCGCCTCAACGGAACCTAGCAACTTTCGACAATGCCTCAAGCGGGCGGTTCGACCCTTAGGTCGAAACAAGCCCGCGAAGCGAAAACGCCGCAATCGCGCCGGAAGAATGTGGCGGGCATACGCTTCCACAAAATCTACCTTCGTCATCTCCAGTTCGATGTATTGATCGGTGCGATAATCGAACGCGCGAAACTTTACCGTGTCTCCCTGCGCACTCACCAACCGCCCATCCCCAATCGCTGAACCAGCCACATACGCCCCGACATAACGCATCGCATTACGTCGCTCACCTCGCTCGCGAAAGCGCTCCGGAGTCACGCCAATATCGGCCACCCATTTCTTCGCCTTAATGATCGACAGCATCGCTTCGATCGAGGCTTGATCCGGTTGCTGAAGTGGATAACGAAGCGGACCTTTGGACTGATAACTAAAGTCTTCGATGACCTCTGTCTGTGTAATTTCTGAAAAGAGCCGCTCACGCAACATCTTCTTCAAGCGACGCAGATAAATTTTCTTGAAACGCTCCGCCAAGGCGACGTTATCGGCGGCAACTTGATCTTGATCGAACTTCACCCACTGCGTGCCATCGGCCGACAAGCCACCAGCGGTCATCACTACATGCGCATGAAAGTGATAATTCAAACGCTGACCCCAAGTATGCAGCACCACAATCAAGCCAGGTTCGAACACCCCATGCTCACGGGCAAAGCCGAGCACCGCATCCCGGGCCGTGGCGTGCAGTAACCGCAGTAGTGGTCCAGGATTCGCCGCAATCAGAGGATTGAGCTCATGCGGCAACGTGACCACTAAATGCAGATAGTCACAATCGAGACTCCAATCCAGCACCTGCTTCTCCCACACGTACCGACTCTGCTTGGCACACTGTGGACAGTGGCGATCGTTACAAGCATGCAGAGTCACTTCGCGATGCCCACAATCAGCACAATGATGTTGGCTAGCACCCAAGTCACCCTGTCGACAGCGAGCCAACAAACGCAACGTTTTGAGCGTACGATTGTCCGGTCGCAGCGGTAAACCATCGCTAATATCCACTTGGCCGATGCTCTGGCGGACTAACGCATTGA
>JBIKMB010000366.1:0-4261 GCA_044359485.1 Pirellulaceae bacterium
ATAACGCACTGGCATAACGCACTGGCATAACGCACTGGCATAACGCACTGGCACTAGGAAAAATTATTCGATGAAAATCTATACCAAGACAGGTGATGCAGGGATGACGGGTTTGTTTGCCGGCCCTCGGGTCAGCAAGGCGGACCCACGAATTTGTGCGTATGGCACTGTAGATGAGTTGAATGCAGTCTTGGGGACTCTGCGGGCTTCGGGGGTACCTGCGGATCTGAATCCGTTATTGGAACAAATTCAGGTAGATTTGTTCAGTATTGGCGCTGAATTATCAACTCCCGATCCCGATGCCAATGGGGTGCGATTTTTGGGGAAAAACGACATCGAAAAGCTGGAAAAATGGATCGATCAGCAGGAAGAATCGTTACCACCACTAAAGCAGTTTATTTTGCCCGGGGGTTCGTTGGCTGCAGCGATGCTCCACTTGGGCCGCACCGTATGTCGGCGGGCGGAGCGTGAGGTGGTGGAATTGTCGGCACACGAGGGAGTGGCCGATTGTTCTACGGTAATTATTTACCTGAACCGACTTAGTGACCTATTATTCGTAATGGCACGTCGCGCAAACCAATTGGTTGGGGCGAGTGATGTCCCGTGGAAGCGGCCGAACGTCTAGGGCTGTTTTGCGGACGCAAGATAGAGTAAATTTGCACGTAGCGTTCGGGGGTGGCATGAGGAGGTAGCGGTGGCATGAAGTGGCACTGATTCCGATGCATGACGTTGACAGAACATAACTCCAAGCAGTGACGACGGAGGATATGGAAACCCATTATGAAAAAGATTGAAGCAATTGTTCGGCACTTCAAACTCGAAGATGTAAAGAATGCTCTAACGGAGCGTGGTATCCACGGCATGACGGTCAGTGAAGTGCGCGGGTATGGTCGTCAGAAAGGTCATACGGAGATCTATCGCGGTACGGAGTACGCGGTCGATTTTGTTCCGAAAGTAAAGATTGAGGTCGTGTGTTCGGATGCCAACGAACAGACGGTGATCGAGACCATTCTCCAGACCGCCCAAACAGGTCAGATTGGTGACGGCAAAATATTCGTAACCAACTTAGAGAATTCGATTCGAATCCGCACCGGTGAAACGGGCGAGGAAGCCATTTAGGTTTGAGGAAGCCGTTTTGAGTTAGGGGATAGCGCTTACCTCCTTTTTCTTATAGGAAGCGATTATTCCATGCAGAGTCGTCCATCACTGCCGGCGATTGTTCTCGAAGTTCGGCAAAAATTAAGTGAAGGCCGCATCAAATTGCGGGCGCAGCATGATGCAGGATCCCCCGGCATTCAGGTCTGTACTCGCTTAACAGATCTTGCCGACACCATTGTCTCCGATGTTTTTAAGCATTGTGTTGACGATCTGAAGCTTGACGCGATCAGCGATGACGTGGCCTTGATTCCCAATGGTGGTTATGGCCGGCGCGATCTGTCGCCTTACTCAGATCTCGATCTAATGTTATTGCATGCTCCGAGTCGGTCACAAGAGGTTGTCCCCCTGGCTCGCATGTTGTCGCAATACCTTGTCGATGCAGGGTTCACTCTTGGTTTTTCGGTACGTACTCCAGCTCAAGCGTGCAGTCTTGCCTGGAAGGATGCGCAGATATTTACCTCGCTTGCCGAAAGCCGATTTCTGGTGGGGAGCCAGGGGTTATTCGAACGATTTTTTGGAGTTTACCGGGCGGCTGCGATGCGCCGTTGTTTTCGCATGATCGATGCAGTGGAAGCAGCGCGTCGCGATGAGCAGCAGAAATTCGGGGAGACCGTATTTTTGCTGCAGCCCAATATCAAACGATCGCGAGGTGGATTGCGCGATATTCATTTATTGCGCTGGGTGGGCTTTGCGCGGCATGGCATCAGCGATCCAGAGCAACTCAAAGAGATGGGATTCCTATCGAATGAGGACGCTCGCGTCATTCGCAATGGTTACCATTTTTATCTGCGTGTGAGGAATCAACTTCATTTCGAAGCGAGTAAATCGCAAGATCAGCTCGACCGAAATTGGCAGTTGAAATTAGCTCCTTGGTATGGCTGCAAAGGTGAGGAAGGAGTTTTGCCAGTTGAGCAATTCATGCAGGAGTATTTCCGGCACAGCAGCGAGATTTATTACACCACGACGCATTTTGTATCGAACTCTAAAGTGCGGTCCTCGATGGTGCGTTGGATTGGCAAGGCGATTGGATTTCCGATCGCCAAGGATTATCGACTCGGGCCGCGCTACATCTGGGCGACCAAGCGAGGTCTGGCTCATTTGCAAGATCCTTCAGCCGTTCTTGAATTGATGGACCTGGCGAATCGTTATCGTCGACCCATTGAACATGAAACGTGGCGAGCGATTCGATCGGCGATGATCGGTCGTCCCCAGGGAGAGTTAGGCGAGGAATCGATTAAGCGATTTAAGTCATTGCTGAGTCGCCCCGGAAGGTTGGGGAAACTGCTGCGGCGTTTACATGAGTTGAGAGTATTGGAACAACTCGTACCTGCCTTTCGTCACGCGCGGTGTCTATTGCAATTCAATGAATACCATAAATACACCGTCGATGCTCACTGCATTCGAGCCGTGGAATGTGCGACAGAGTTTGAACGCGGCGATAGCATCGTTGGCAAAATCTATCAGAGAATCAAGCGAAAGGATTTGTTGCATTTAGCCCTTTTGTTGCATGACTTAGGGAAAGGTTTCATCGAAGATCACAGCGAAGTGGGCAAAGTGATTGCGGAGGAGACCGCTCATCGACTGAATCTGGAAGATAGCGAGCGCGAGATGGTCGTATTTCTCGTGCACAAGCATTTGATCATGACGCATACCGCCTTTCGCTATGACTTAAGTAGTCAAGATACGATCGTGCGGTTTGCGGCTGAAGTCGGTTCGAGTGAAGCTCTACAAATGCTGTTCGTATTGACGTGCGCCGATTTGGCTTCGGTTGGGCCGGAGGTGTTGAACCAGTGGAAACTGGATTTAATCACACAGCTTTATCAACAAACAGAAGCTCAATTCCAGGATGAAAAACCAGATGAGCGATTCCAGAATGCAGTGAAGGATCGGCGAGCTCAAGTGATGGCATTAGTGCCGCCCCAGGGCGATCAACAGTGGTGGGGAGAAAATGTCGCCTCTTTGCCGGTATCTTATCTCTTGAGGAATAATCCTTCCCATATCGCTTATGAATTGAATCATTTGCGGGAGTTGGAGGAACAACCCGCGTTGGCCTGGGCCCGCTATGTTCCGCAGCAGGATGCCACCGAATATTCGGTCGCGGTGAAGCAAGGCTCTAAAACGCTCGGAGTTTTCTATCGTATCACGGGTGTATTGTCGGGAATGGGATTACAAATTCTCGAAGCCGAAATCCATACTCAGCCGGGAGATATCGCCTGGGATCGTTTTTTTGTGCAGGATCCCGATTATCAGGGCGCTCCGCCTGAGCATCGCCTCAATGAGGTTTGTCGTAAGCTAGAAAAGACATTCGATCCAAAAGCTCCCGCCACTCCTGTGTTTCGCAAAGTGTGGAAACCCGTGGGCAAAGATGCGACCGCGAAAGTGAACAGCCAGCCTACGCAGGTTCGATTCGATAATAATACATCCGATGGTTATACGGTGATTACCGTTTTTGCGTACGATCGTTTAGGACTGCTGTACGATATCGCTGGTGTCCTTTTACAAATGGAATTGGTGTTGCACTTTGCCAAAATCAGCACGCACCTCGATCAGGTTGTGGACGTATTCTATGTGACGGAAACCAATGGTACGAAAGTCACCGAGCAAACTCGGCTTTATACCATTCGACAGCGCTTGCTCAAGGCAATCTGCTGAGCCCCGTCGCACATTTTCAATCAGCACACGCGGTGTTTCGGAATGCTTTGCCGGATAATTTTGCCAGATTGTTATGATGCGTAGTCCAGGTATCAAAATAGAAGAAATGCCGCAGAAGAAAATTTGCTTCCGCGGTCGCTGGTGTCATGATTACTGTGAGCGAGCATCGGGAACTCCCGCCGCAACACCGGCCTTGCGGTAAAAGTGGTTAGGTTGCCACGTTGAGAGGGGTACGCTTCCCGCTCGCATCGCTTTTTTGCTCCCGGCATGGAATGTAAATTTAATTTGCGATTCAGGAAGGATCGAACGATGAAGCTGAAATTTGCATCGACATTAAGCTGTCTCTTTTTTTTCGCTTCTGTCGGTTTAGCGGATGATACGGGCAAGCAAGCACGTCATTCAGCATCCGCTACGCAATACCTTGCTCAGGTTCCATCTCCAGATCCTGCGG
>JBIKMB010000144.1:0-14333 GCA_044359485.1 Pirellulaceae bacterium
TCCTCCGCGACGTCCGCTAACGAAGAAAATCGAGGATCATTCAGATCCGCATCTGTTGCCTAAGCATCATCCCAGGGCACGTCGACGTATGGCGAAATGGCGCAGCGATAAAAAAGAGAGATCAACTGCAGTCGACCAGAACGATCATTCGTCGGATGATGTGGAGTCGATCGATCTTGACAACCGATGAGCCAATTGCGGTCTGGTCTATGAAGCTCTGGCGGCCGACAGAAAACTTCAGCGTCCACTGGTTGCCGATTGAGTCCCTTGTGCCGGTGGATTCGATTTACGCGTAGGCATCTCGCCCGAGTTGGGCACTGCACCACCGGACGTCGGAATTCCCGGCGATACGGGAGCGGGTGAGGGTTGAGCTGGGGAACCATTGAGTGATGGCAAACTGGGCGCAGACGGTTGCGGAGCTGGTGCTCCCTGAGGTGAAGAGGGTTGAGAGGCAGGTGGTTGAGATGCGGGTGGTGGGGTTTGCGGTGGTGTGGCTGGAGTCGCTGCGGGAGTCGCCGAAGTAGGCTCAGTTGCTGTCGGTAGTGTTTCTCCTTTGATCGCTGCGTCGAGCTCCTTTTCCACTTTTTTGACTAAGTCATTTTGCAAATATTTTTGCAACAGTTCACGGGTCTGTTGAAACATTATTTCGATTCGCTTTTGAGCGACGGGGGTGAGCGTACCACCGGCTGGATCGAGAACTTGTCGTTGAATATCGTCGAGTTCTCTGGCCATCTTGTCGTAGTCTTTGATCTGGCGAAGTTCTTCGAGCATTTGCTTGGCCAGATCAAGTTTTTGTTCTTCGATTCGCATGCGAACACGAGCGGCGGCGACCTGCCGCGAGGCGACCACGTCCACGATTTCGCTTTGTAAGCCTTTAAGAAATCCTTCGGCTTGCAAACGTCTCGAATCATCGGGAACCTCGGCCGTAACGGTGGGATTTAGACCGATTACGACCGGTAATCGAGCCAGCAAAGTTTCACCATTTTTGACATAGTAGATCATCAAAGGCGCGCGAAGGGCGATGGTTTTAACTTCTTCCTGAGGTTCTTCGGAAGCAGCGGCTGGGGATGGAGTGGGAGTTGCGGAGGCTGCGGTCTTGGAATTGTCGGAGGCGGTTTCAGGCGTGGAGGTGGCGGATTCGGAGGGGGCTGGCGCAGAGGCGGCATTCTCCTCCGAGGGCTCGGTAGTTGCTTTGACGATGGGGATACGAATCGTGGCAAGGGGTGGTTCTTTGGGTATGGGCAGTCGCAGTATACCGCGCCAATCGGTCCGGCCGATAGGATTGGACTTATCGCCTCCTGGCAGGCGTTCGAAGATCTGCGTTGCCGCCAGCGGTTTATCTTTTGCATTTTGTGTGACAACTTGCAGATCGGTTCTGTTGCCTAGGGGTTTGACGAGCATCGCGAGGCGTTGAGTCCTCGCATTGCGGCGTCCTTCCAAGCCTCCTCGAATGCCGGTGAAGACGTAGCCATCGATGTGTTCGCGTTGCACATCGGTAGCGACGATGAAGGTCCAAGGAACGGTCTCCAGAAGGGATGGTTGGCCATTGCGGTCATTGCGACGGACAACCGCTTGTAGAACATCTCCCTGCTGGAGCAATACTGGATGGATCTCGGAAGTAACCAAGCCAGCGGCGCGGCCTCGCATTTTCACCGTGGTTGGGGAGGACTCTTCGATGCGTGCGATTGGGGTGAAGCTATCGCGTAGGAGTCCGGCGATTGGGGCTGCCAAAAACTGAGTGGGATGATAGAGATGTCGTTCATAAACATTGGAGAGGCGCCGAGTCGGGCAATCCAATTCGCGGACCTGTAAGATGGGTCCATCGGTCGATTGTCTTAAACCTAAAAAATAAAGTTTGTCATGGCGATCCAAAAAAGCATCCGATTGATTGGAGAATTTAACTGCAATGCTGCGAGCATTCTCGGTTTGTCGCGCGAAATCATCTTTGAGTACGATTGCGGCAGGAATTTGGCCTGTCGCGACTTCATCGGCTAATTGAGAGGTTGTCTTGTCGGTGGGTCTTAGCAGGCTCTTAAGACGTGTGATCGAATCTTCTTTGAGGCGTTTGTTGAGTACTTCAAAGCTTTCTTGGGGCACTGCCACGGAAATACTCAGCGCATTGAATGCGTCGAGATTCTCGATGTCTTTGGTTTTGGAATTCTTTCTTGGAACGACCAGAGCAAAATCACCGATGCTGGTGATCAATCGCAAATCATCCGCTTTCAGTTGCATATCCATTTTGGCGATAAGGGCTGCGCTGATTTCATCCTTGGCAATGGCTTCGACCAATTGAAAAGATGTTTTGGCTTCAGCCTTTAGGAGGTCTCGCAAGCGTGTGAAGCTGGTCGCGGTCGGGTCAGGGATAAGGCGTTCGAGTGTGAGATCGTAGTTTTTGCGTTGAACCATCACATCGAGTCCCTTATCCACGAAGGACTCAAGCGAACGAATGTTATCGGTAGTTGGGTTTTTCTTTCCAGCGATCATCACAAAATCGCCTGTGCTCAGAACGGAAGCTTGCAAACGGTCAAGATCGTGGATAATCGAGTATCGCAGCCAAGCAGGAGCAGTATCAATTTTGGTATCCCATGTTGGGCCAAAAATCAAATCGAGCTGGCGCCACAAATCTTTCTCGAGCTTGCTGGTCGCTTGGGGAGATAATGCGAGGGCAGGATCCACCGAGAGCCAGATTTGGACCCGATAAGGAGAAAACTCCCAGATCTCTTGAGCTCGCAAAGCGGCAGGAACGCTGCTCAAGAACCAAGCGCACAAAAAAAACCAAGGGGAGCGAAATTCGATCCATCGCTGCCAGCGATTCGGTGTCGTTTGACTTTGTAAGCAACTCAAGGGCGAGCTTTGAGATTCAGTTACTTGAGACGCCATCGTTGGATATCCTGGTAGAGTGTAACTGGTCGCGGAGTGACGCCTTGGATGGAATTGCGAACGGCAAAGCGATCGATGATTTGCCACAGGGGAAGAATGGGCAAGTGGTAGTGAACCAAGCGATGCAGCTCCTGCGTACGGGCTCGCACTTCTCTCCAGTTACGAGCTCCTCGCAACGATTTGAGACCTTGAACGATGAATGGATCCTCTACCGCTGCTGGACCACCTTCACCCAGAAAACGATCGGCATCGGTAGCAGGTTCCCACACCGCAGCGGCAACCATGACCAGATCGCAGCTGCCATCTTGATCGAGCACTTCGCCGGGTGGCAAGATGACCAGTTCAGCGGGAATGCCGATGGCTTGCCACTGTTGCACCATCGCGCCGCCAGCGACGCTCATTGTTTCCAGGCTGGGTACTCCAAGGCGTACAGGCTTCAGGGGTTCGACCGGCTTCTCAGCCTTCTTCGCGGCCTCTTCCATGTTTTTCTGGGTAAGGGTTATTAAGAGTTTAGCCAGTCGAGGTTGATACGCATAAGGTTGGACTGAGAAGTCGTAGGCATACGCTAGCGGATCATCCACGTTGACGCCCGCTGGAAATGGACCGCTAACCAAACGACCATCTTCCTTATTGACACCACCTAAAATTTCATCGTAGAGCAATTTTTCTCGATCGATGGCGTACATAAGGGCTCGGCGAAATTCGAGCTTTTTCATATACGCATGCGTGGTGGGCCGAACGACCAACGAATAGACCGTGGGCAAAGCATAAGTATCGATTTTAATTCCTGATTGCGAAGCCAGGGCGGTCGCGTCTGCTGGGAAGATCTGATCAATCGCATCGATTTCGCCACGCAACAAGTCGTTTCGTGCATCGATAGGATTGGAATAATAGACCTCCGTAATTTCAACCGGTTGTTTATCTGATCGTTTTGCCCCTTCGCGGAAAATGTAGGCATTGGTGCGGTCATCGACCGGCCCCAATTGATACGTTGTTTCTACTTTCAAGCGTTCTTGGTCGGATAGCACATTAAAAAGTTCCGGTGGAAAGGGCCACTGCATCAGAGCCTGGGGAAGGATATGTGGATTTTGCAGTCGCACATCGAGTTGTCCGGGTGATGTCACAACCACATCGCGAAATACGGAAGCCCAAGCAGGTAGGTAGTCAGATGTATTCGGATCGGCGCGGCTGGCAATCCACTGAGCAACCCAATACGCATCCCATTGCCGAACTTCTTTGCCATCGATTCCATTGAGGGTGATATTCAGTGCGCGGCGATCGTCACTTTGAGTGAACTTACCCAAGGGCATCGCATAGCTACCTCCTTCTGTTCCGATTTGCCGCAGTTCGAACAGGGAGCGGACCAGCAAAGCTCCCCCACGTCTGCCGGACCAATTGATGAGATTGCTTGGCTCGTAGCGAATGGCTTTTTGCATGACACCGATTCGAATCGAAGGATAGATCTCATCGAGTTCTGCGATCACTTCGTTGATACCGGCGAGGTCTGGCCATGTTGCGAGAACTTCCACAGCCATATCTTTTGCAGCTCGATATTTCTTTTGCTCTTTCAATGCGAGACACTCATCCATTTTGGCTTGCGCCATGGATTGAAGTTCAGTTTTCCACTTCGTCACACCAGATAGATCAAGCTGAGGAAACTCACTTTCAAATCGACGAATCCAGCGTTGGGAGCGAGGCAAATCATTTTTGCTCATCGTATCACCGATGATTAAATCGGCGAGTCGAGAAATAGCCACACTTACTTTACTGGTTTCATAATTTGGATCACCTCGATAGAGACTCTCCATCACCACGAGGGCTTCCTCATATTCTTTCTGGCTGAAAAGGTATGCGCCGTTTTCAAGCAGCAGATTCTTTCTCATGCTGTCCAGGTTGGGCGTATTCGGATAATTTCGATAAAGAAAGCCGATGTATCGAAAAGCGCCTGCATAGTCCTTGGCAGCTACCATCTCTTCGATCTCCCGCATGATAATCTGCTCGTATAATTCGATACGTTCGATATCATCCCATGAGATTTCGTACTTTTTATCGGGCTGTTCCAGCCAAACAATGATCATCTTTTTCCCAGCTTGATCGGTTGGGACCTTGCGATCAGGAAAAGGGAGCGGCGCGACTTTGATTTTTTCACCCCCAGCTTCCTTCTTGATGTAAATCACATCAAAAGCATCTTGGTCGATGGTGGGTAGTTCTTGGATATTGCTATTGGCATCATCGGCGCTTTTTTCCTGCCCAAGAGCGGCAGGTGCCAGCCAACAGCCGACGCATATCCATAGCAAAAGAAGTCGACTCAGCATTACGGTTGCTCCTCGGCTGTTGGGTCGACACTGGTACTCAGTTTGAGCACGACACCTTCTTCGCCGCCGACAAAAATGGAATCACCCTGAACGACCATTGTTCCCGTAATGGGCTCACCGGCAGAGATGCTCCCCACCAAAGTTCCGCTAGACGAATCGATGCTCCAAATTCGTCCTTCCTTGGCAGCGATGTAAGTCTTGCTATCGGCGGGAATTGGGGCATTGGTCAATGCGGTCGAGGGGAGAGCGATTTGCCAGATGCGCCCAAGAGATTGATCGAAGCACATCAGGCCATCGGTTTCTGTATGGATCCAGACGCGGTTATCCAGCACGTATGGCCCCCAGGTCACGCGACCTTGAACGGGTATCGAGGTGGTGATTTTCAACGTTTCGGTCGCGATGGAAACGAGTGCGTCGCTGGCAGAACCTGCGGAGACACCGATGATTTGAGACCCTTGCGGTGCTAGTCGCAGTCGCAGCGGTTGTTCCAAGTCGGCTTCAGCGAGCACATTCATCGTTTTGCTGATATCAACGCGATAAATCTTTTGATTGTTGCCGGAGAACACAGCCGATTTGCCATCTTCGAGCACCGCTGGTTCGACCCAAGTTGCTTGGATACCGGATTCCAACGGCGGTTGAAATGGACTTGATAGCGCGCGACCGGTCGCCGGTTCGGTATAAACGACTTGACCATTTTTCAGTGGAACCAGCAGGCCATTGGCAAAAACAGTGGGTGGGCCGGAAGGTTCGCTGCCGTTAAAGTTCTGCAGTACCAAGTTCAATTGCTTATCACCGCTGGATGGATTGAAGTAAGCAATCTGGTTGGGTTTACTGGCGTTGAACAGCGCGTACTTTCCTTGCGGCAAGTTTAACGGTGAGGTGAACAGCAATAATCGATCGTGCAGACCGGGGTTCTCCAGCGGGCGAATCGAAGTTATTTGCTCCGAGATCTTCTCGGGTGCGATTTCATAGAGGGCGGCCTGTGAAGAGATTGCCTTGAGTTGTTGATCACTGTTCCACAAACTGCTCACCGGAACACCGATATCTGTTTTCCATATCTCTGAACCATCGGCTCCGCGTACCGCCGATACGCGAATCCCCCTTGTACCGATCACATTGCGAACGTGAATGATCGTTTCGCCAAATTGCTGGGGGGCTCCGACGAATGAGTCTCCATCGTCCTTGATCCACTTTCGATCAATTTGTCCCCGGCTAACCTGAACGTCGTAGCGAGCAAATCGATTACTGCATACCCATAATTCATTGCTCTTGGCCCATGAGTACAAAGGTCTTGGTGAGGGCTCGGAGGCAGGGTTAGTGGCAATACGTCCCACTTTGTCTTTCGCGGATGCGAGTTCGACATCCAGTACGGCGATTTCACCGAGATCGGTGATCACGATCACTCGCCGCCCATCAACTTGAGGAGAGACGATAATGTTCCCTTTGAGACGGAAAGGATTTTGGGCCGTTTTGAGTTCGAGGCCCTCTTCATTGGTACTCAAGATCCGCACCACGGAATAATCTGGAGCGGGGTTTTCGAAGACAAATAAATGGCCGAGCAAATAGACTGGGGGGACAGCGATCGTACCGGCAGCATGTCCGGTGTAGAGGACTTCTTTGCATTCGCCAGAATTTCGCGACAAGACATAGAGGTTAGAATGTTCTCCGGGAACATAGAGTTGCGGTTTCTTGGCTCCCAAGCCAGGGCTTACAGAGACCGGTTGTGGCAACTTGGTTGCCCAGCGCAATGCGCCGGTTGCTCCATCGATCGATGCGATTTCACCGGTGGGAAGAGCCGAAAAAATTTGCTCATTATCAACCGTGGGTGCGAGGATTCCCGACGGAAAGGCCGCTTTCCATAACGTGCTGCCATCTGTACCGCTCACGCGTTGCACGATACCTGCGGAAGAACGGGTTACCAAAGTGTCGCAGTCCGGCGCGTCGGTTAAGCGAATCGGTTGGTTGGTCACGTCTCGGCCAATATATTGTCGCCACAGCACATTACCGGTCGAAGCATCCAAGCAGTAAATGGCACCCAATGCGTTGACGTACACCAAATTACCTTGCAAATCATCTGCCGTACCACCTTGTGAGTTGACGAGCATTGCTGCGGGTTTTGGCGATTGTGGATCCTCACTGGTGACTGTTAAAGTCGCCTTGGCAACCAGTTCTTTCTGGATATTGGCAGCTTGAACAATCAAAGCGTTGAGTTCAGGATTGATTTCGAGTTGTGGATACTTGCGGATCAATTCGGTGCGGAAGTTGTAACTGCTCGCAGTATCTTTTTGCTCAAGAGCGGCCTTAATTTTCGCGATGGTGGCCACCAAATCTTCTTCGCGTCCGATATCGCGAAGAATGCGTTGGCGTTCTTCGTCCATGCGGGCAATACGATTGGCTTGCTGTGTTCTCTGTCCATTTCCGACATACTGTGGATTGTCGATAATCCCTTGTAGTTCTTTTTGCGATTCCATCAAGTCTTTCTTGCCGGCGATCTCCTTTTCGGCGTCTGCTTTCGAATTATATTTTTCCGCTATGGTCAGCAGGACACCGGTGAGGTCGCCGCGTTCCGATTGAAGACCTGGCTCTTCGGCGATGGGTGGCAGAACGACCTTGGCTGTTTTCAGCGCTTCTTTCGGATCATTGGCCTGAGCGGCTTTTCTCAATTCGGCCAGCGCGCGACGGACTTTGGCGAAGGAGAGTCTTTCGTCGGTCGTGAAGCGTCCGATGAAGTCGGAATAAAATTTTTCGGCTGTTTCGTAGGACTGCCCTTCGTAGGCTTTATTGGCTTGTTCGATCAAGTCATCTGCAGTCCCTCGGAAAAACCACCATAGCAAAGCCGCTCCGATCAAGAGCAGGAAGCATAGAAACGAACCAACCCCCAGAATGCGAAAGTCTTCCCATGGATTTCGCTTGGTCTTGGCCGGCAATTTGGGTCTTGGGGAGGGAGTCATCGGGTCGGTGAACGATTCCGGTGCGGTTGCGGCGGCCGGAAAAATAGATGTGGCGGGAGCAGGGGCTGCCGAAGGGGTCTTTTTTTTCCGTGGAGCCTCTATAACTTCTACGACCTCGGTAACGTCTTCGACAATCTCCACGACGGGCGTTTCTTCGATGACCTCTTCAATCGCTTCCACTACCTCTACTTCTTCCACTTCGTTTGGGGCAGCCACGGGTTTGGCTGGTGGTGCGGATGGCTTCACCGCAGTGCCCTCCAGTGGCGCTAAATCGAGATCATTTGCGGCGGAAGTAGCGGCCGGAGCTTTGGGAGGAGGTGGCGCAGCGGGGGGGCTATCATCGCGCATTTCGGCAACGAGTTTGGTTGCTTGGAATTTGGTTAGATGTCCATTGTCGACTAAAAGTTTGGCGAGTGCCTCGACGGTAACTCGGCCCTTGGTATCTGCGAGTTGCCTTCGCAGCTCCGCAATAATGTCTGGATGAAGCAACCCAGTCCCTTCAAGTTTATCGATAAACTGCTTGGCGAGCATTCGTGGTCCGTATTTCTTGATGAGGTAAAAAGTTTTGATGTTGATCGATAAAGACCGATGTCGATTTCAGTCTGATTACTCAAGTTCTTCGATGGTGGTCAATTCAAAGCGTTCAAAATTGGCATCGCGTCCCGCGTCCAAAGCGGCAACTACTGCGGAGTGGGTGCTATCGACATGTGCGCGGATCACCAATTTCGATGGTCCCTGATCCCCTTCTCCTTTCGCCTCCGAGAGAAGGACGATTAAATCTTGTTTGCTTGGGATTTCACGAGGCTCCCCTGTCGGCAGTTGCACGCTATAGGAGTTGAATTCATCAATTTGCACGATGACCGAATCCGAATTGTCTTGATTGGGGTCTGGAATCGCATTGACGCTCGCCTCGTTACTTTTTTGCGCGGGAGTACGGAACACTTTCTGGATACTGAACGAAGCGGTGATCATAAAAAAGATCAGAAGCAAGAATGTGACGTCCACCATGGGAGTCATATCCATTTCCGTGTCATCACGGTTCTTTTTCTTCTGAAAAACCATCGCTTCTTCGCCGTCATCTTCCTGGCTAGCGGTGGCTGAAGGGGAAATGCTTGCCGAAGGGTAGGAGGCTCCAATGGGTGTGTCAGAGCCATCGGCCGACTCGTAAGAGAGATCATCCATATCGTCGGGATCGTTTTCGCTGGACGCCGGATCGAGAGTGCCGAGCCGTTCCTGAAAAGCTTGATTTTTACGAGCCCGCCGCGCGGCTTTCGCAATTTCTTTCAATGTTGGTAATTGCACGTTGCCCGAGCAGACTGGGCAACGAATGGTCTTTCCAGCCATCCGCTCGTTCGCCGCTCGTACGGAATTGCAATGAGGACACTGAAATGGAATGCTCATGGGTTATCGTGTGACGTTTTGATGTTGGTTGGTTGGCAAGTTTCGGCAGCGGACGCTTACTGCTCTTGGACAGCGATATTGATTTCTTGGCCTTCTTCGAGGGCAGCAGAGACAGCGGTTCGGATACGAGAAATATCACCCGTTTTCACTGCTCCTTCCGCGCGGATTACAACCAATTTCATACCTTGATCGAGTCCTTCTTTGACGTAGTCCTCAATCTGTTGGGATTGTTCTTCTTTGTCGTTGGAAAATGCGGAGCCATCTTTGCGAGTGATGTCGACCGCATCGCCCGTTCCGCGTTTGACGTTCAGCACGATCCATTGTTTGGAGGCAATCCCTTCGCCGTGTCGAGCTTTGGGTAAGTCGGTTACTTGCTGGGGCTGCATCTTGGAGGTTACCACAAAGAAAATGAGCAGCAAAAACACGATATCGATCATGGGTGTGATATCGAGTTCGCTATCAGGTTCTTTGCGGCCGCCGGTCGAAACCGGTGCTTCGTCTTCCATTAACAGATCATTGGGTACATCACTCATAAGGCCACCTTCGCCTAGTTCGCAGAACGACCAGCAGAGCGAGACAAACCAATTTTGTAGGCTTCCAGGAATCGAGTGAGTCCAGCGGCCACTAGTTCCTCCATATGTTTAATACGGTTATTGATGCTGGCCATCGCGATCAAGAGAGGAACCGTAATGCTCAATCCAATCAACGTGGTTTCCAGAGCGATACGAATATCCAGAGCGAGTTTCGTGGGTTCCACAGTGGTTGCCTCAGCAAGGGTGGCGAACGCGCCCATCATCCCGGCCACCGTTCCGAGCAGACCGAGCATCGGTGCGATCTTGATCACGGTCGATATCCATGAAATACGTTGATCTAAGTCGGCGATGATATCCCGCTGGAATCGATCCATCACCAACTGACGGGTTTTGCTATAACCAAGTTCTCGGTTGTTGAGCGCCAAGGAGATCATCGTCGGCAGGGCGCGGCCGTCCGATTCACAAGCCTGTAACGCTGCCGAAAAATTTCCTTGTACTAATTGCGGTTCAATTCCGTCCAAGAAACGATCTTGTTCTTCCTCTGATTTGAAACGTTTTGAGTTCACTCGGTTCCACACAATGATCACGCAGACCGTGCCCCACAGAGCAGATAACGCGAGGAAAACATAATCCGCTTTACCAAGAAAATCGTAAACCATACCCTTGAAATCTTTCCGCTTTTAACAAGAACTACGTTGAGTACGCATTTTAACCTAAACGCTTTGAGGCCCATCCAATTCACTTGGCCAATCGATAGCGTTGATCGACAACAACCCACTCAAATCCAGAAGTGGTCGGCTTGGATTCAAACACTGTTTTGGCAATTTTTTTCACGGTGTCGATACCTTTGCTTTTGGCGTATGCTAACTCCGTTATAGCCAGCCGATCTTCCAGTTCTTTGGGTATGAATTTGATAAGTACGCGGTCATTGGTTTGGATTCCCGCTTTTTGCAGTAATTGGCGATCGTATTGAAGCAAGGGGCCCGTTTTACGCCACATGAAGTAGAGTCGTTTTTCTTGAGATCCGATGGCGGAGCGACGGGTTGGATTGCCACCAAACCCGGATGCGTATTCTACTTCCTTAACACCCCCGCCCATCGCCCCCAATTCAATTTTGAAATAATCTAATTGCGTCGAGTAACCGGCCAAGTTTTTAGAGGCGAATTTTAGTTCCCAGCGTTCAAATCGGGGAACGATATCGTCTCCTTCGCCCATAGGACCTGGCGGGCGACTATCTCCCCTCCCCTTCCCTTTGGAGGTTGCCGAAGAATTGGTCTCCAGCGAGTCCAGCGAAGCGGCGACGTTGGTCACTGTCGAAGTGATAGCTTCCAAGCTTTCGGCTAAAGTTGGTTCGGTCATTTCTTCAACTTCTTCGGCCCCTGGCGGTTCAAAATCGCGAGCGAATCCCTCGGCGTTGTCTCCACGCCCCGCCACGTTCTCCACCGGTACCACTTCAATTTCGCCGGCTGGAAAAGTAATCGTACGGCTGAGAAAAATCATCAACAGCACCAAGACCCCAATTCCCACCAACACGACAAACGACATCAGCCAGCCGGCGACCTTATCCACCAGTTTCATCTGGAGGGTGTCGAGCATTTTGGGACGTTTGGGAAGTGTTGGCGATGATGACATGAACTGGGACATCCTCTGGTGAGGTAGAACTACTTTGAAGGGCAATTTAGGAGCGATAATCTATTTTCGCAAGCAGTTTGCAGAAGAAACGGGTTTCAATTCAATGAGACCACGATTGCTCTTCTCGATATTAAGGATCGAGAAAGACGTAATCGGGCCGAAGGGAAAGGAACCACTTCTTCCAGTTTTCAATCGCCGCTTTCCTGGTTCCGTCCGATGCGCTTTCGGGAACAACCAAATCGAAACGCCGTGAGACCAGTCGCAAACCATCTTCTGCAAATTTGGCAACTTTAACATCCGGATCGCTCATCGCATAAATCATCGCTGGCACAAAGTCGAGATCGTCCGCCTGCGAGAGCAAGCGAGCGGCCACTCGGCGTCTAAGATAATCTTTGCTGTTGAGAATATCGCCGCTGGTCAGGATTCGCGATAAACGCGACAGTTGAGCACGACGAGTTTCTGGATTTGCCGATAAGCGCAAATTGTCTAACAAGTTCTCTTCGCTGCTCGCCTTAGGGTCATCTTCTTCCATCATCGTCAACAGATCGTCGATCGATGATGCGCTGGAACCCCCAATCACTTTGGCTCCGACCTGACGCATTGCCGAAACGTCATCCGGTAATCCATATCCGCCCGCCAACAATCCTTCGTTGAGATTTCCGATCGCTTTTTGCGTGCTGCGAATTAGATACAAGACACAAAAGCTGGTTGCGATTGGCGGTGGACAATGATCCGCATGTTTGTTTCCCCAAGCCCCTGCATCATCCTGAAGTTGCCGAAGTTGTTCCACGCCCTGATTGTACCAAGCAGGACTTTTTTCTTGCTTGTTGCGGACGATCTCTAGGAAGCTTTCATAGCGTTCCTGCGAATATCGCCAGTAAGTGTACCAGTCGCGGGTGTTGAAGGGAGTCGGCGCTGGGTTGGCGGTCTGCCATGCCGTTCCTCGATCGATGAAGGGCGTTAAATCGGCTTTGGTAAGTGTCGCACCTCCTGTACCAGCTCGTCTTTCGGGCTGTTCAATCACTAGCCGCAGGGCGGCCGGCACGCCATCGTCGATTTGTTTCTTTCCTCGCGTTCCATAAAGCTTCAAAATATCACCACCGATGAGCAATGCGCCCATGCCGGCGGTCGCCAAGCTTTTCGATCCAATCCCACGCAATTGGTCGGTGGGTTGATACGAATAGGTTCCGTCGGAATTCTGATAACGCATCAACCAGTTGATTGCCGCTTCGATGGTTTCTACCGGGGGCGTTACGCCAACTTCATTCATCGACCATAAAGCGAGCACTGCGTATTGCGTTTGAGAGGTATCGCCCGCTTGAGCCTCCATGTAGGTAAAGCCGCCGTGCGGACGCTGGGTGTTCACATACCAGTCTCGAATCATTTCGATTTCAGGACGATACTTTTCAGGATCGGAGTCGCACAGCAGCAAGCAGGCTACGGCGACGTTATAGGTAACTTTGTGGTCATGTCGGCCGCCAGCCCGCAACGACCGTGCCAGCTCGAGGGCTTTGGCGATCGATTTCTTGACCACCGGATGCTCGGGATCCGCTTTGACTTTGTTGATCGTGTAACCTACTAGTATTTCTCCTCCTTCAGCAAACTCGCCGCCAATCGCCTCCACTTTTTCCAGATATGCGATACCCTTCTCCACCATCGCGACAACCGTCGGATGGCTGGGTGAATATTGTCCGCTGGCAAACTGCGGATAAATGGAAGCTGCCAGCAAAAAGCTGGTACAGGCCAAGCAACGCTGAAGGTAATAAAAGAAATCAGTCATACGACCATTATTTCATCAAAGAACCAAAGAAGCGATTATTTCCAATTTACCAATGGAACTGTCCAGGCTTAGGATAACGAAAAGTTTTGCGGAGGCACCCCTATGCCATCCGCGGAAGAGGAGTTAAGCGTTGGCAGCCGCAGCGATCCATGAGTGTCTCAACATACTCTAAACTAACGAATTACCAAGCCATATACAAATCGATCTGGGTCTCCGATTGACAGAATGGCCAATTAGAATGACAATTCTTGGCAACGCCGGTGTTGAGGTGTCCAGAAAACATCCTCGACCAACTCGCCAGAATGGTGTCGGTCCACTCGTTTAGGTTCCTTTTGCAAGCCGCAAATGGTGCCCAAACAGACCCCCTGCCGCTGGGGTTGCACGGGAATTTCCCTTCCGTGGGACGTTTTTTCTGCGGTAGCGGCGTTTTTTGGGTTAAACTAGAACGGCTCTCGGAAAAGTTGTTCGTGATCGATCAACTTGGACGAATGAGCTCGAAGGTTTTCCTCGGGATGGACTCTAGTCGATTTACGCCGCTGGATTTATCTTAAGGGCTTGCGGAAGTAGCACGACTCGAAGCAAATTGTCGAAGTAAATTGTCGAATAAGAAAATTTAATGGTTGCAGTACGGCGGCGGAAACGTGTCCCGTACTGAGCCCCTTAAAATATTGGCATCCGAATAGAGGGTCAGGTAGCTCAGTAGGTAGAGCAATGGACTGAAAATCCATGTGTCGCCGGTTCGATCCCGGCCCTGACCACTATTTATCTTAATCATGTGCAAAGAGTTTGCGACGATCGAGTTCGAGGGTTTTATCGATCGGCATTCATCGGTTGTGTAACG
>JBIKMB010000367.1:0-4242 GCA_044359485.1 Pirellulaceae bacterium
CACGATTCGAAAAATCAGCCAAGAACTTCGGCGGTATGATTAGACTCGGAATTATACAGCGGTACCTCAAAACACTCAGCTGGGAAGTTTAGAAACAGAGCCTAGCCTGTTGGCAACGGGTTAAACGATTTCGCCCCACTATCACACGTCGATGTGTGGTATAACTGAAACGGTTCCTACTATTAGCTGATCCAGTTTTTGTTGGGTGATCCCGGTCTGCCCCAAAAGCTGGCTGCGTTGCATCAGTGCATCGATGCGCCTGAGAAAGTAGATTTTATGCAGAATGAAAGTCCCGCGGTGGCCTCGAGTTATTTTCTTAACGGAAAACAACTCGGCGAACTGCTTAAAATCGCTTTGCCATTGATCATTTCGACTGGCTTTTTCTCCTTGCAACTGTTCATCGATCGAACTCTCTTATTCGCATATTCCAGCGATTCTGCGGCTGCCGCTATGTCGGCGGGCACGGCATTTTGGACGATGATTTGTTTTCCAACCGGCTTGGTCGGGTACGTGTACGTCTTCGTCGCTCAATATTATGGCGCAAAACGTGAAATGCGAATCGGGGTCGCTCTCTGGCAATCGTTCTGGTTGACCTTGGGAATGATACCCTTGTTCCTGCTGGGATGGTGGCTCATGCCAAGTCTGTTTGTGTACTCGGAACATCCAGCCAATGTGATCGCTCTGGAAACCTCCTACTTCCGCTGGCTCGTCTGGGCCGGGCCAAGTACCGTGATCACAGCTGCGATGTCCGGCTTCTTTTCGGGTTTGGGCAAAACGGCCATTGTCATGCTTACAGACATCCTCTGCACACTTGTGAATGTCGTTTTAAGCATCGTTCTAGTATTCGGCTACGGTCCATTTCCAGAAATGGGCATTGATGGAGCAGCATTGGCAACCGTTGTGGCGTCGTGGCTGCACATTCCCGTATTGGGTGTAGCCATATTTCGACCCAAGAATATCACCCAGTATGGATTACTAGCGTGGGGCTATGACCGCGAATTGATTGGGCGGCTGGTGCGTTATGGATGGCCAGCGGGCGTGCAAATGCTAAGCGAAGCAGGGGCGTTTTTCGTAATCATGCTCAAAGTCGGAAAACTGGGAGAATTACCAGCGGCAGCAACTACTCTTGCTCTCGGTGTCAATATCCTTGCCTTTGTACCGATGATGGGTTTGAGCCAAGCCTTAGGTGTACTGGTAGGCCAGCATCTAACCGAAGGAAAAGTCGAATTAGCAGTAAGGACCGTGCGCACCTGCTTGCTTATCTCCGCAGTCTATACGACAGGTTTTGCTATCGTCTATTGGTTTTTCCCAGACCAAGTGCTAGCCATCTATTCGATGTCTGCAAAAGTAGAACAATTCGCAGCGATCGAGCCACTAGTAAAACCGCTGCTAGTTTTCATAGCGATTTATTGCATTTTGGATGGCTTTCAAATTGTGTTCGTAGGTGCGATCAAAGGTGCCGGCGATACCTTCTATGTTCTGATGGGTACTATGTTGACTTCGGCAGCCGCTATCGCATTCGGAATCATCGGTGGCCAAATTTGGGGCGAAAGCTTGAACTGGTGGTGGATCGTCATCACCGTCTGGGTCATCGCAATGATGTTCGCTTTCGGTATTCGTTATTGGCTTGGCTATTGGAAAAAAATGCGGGTCATCGAATAACACAACACAACGCTTCCGGGTCCACATACTCGTTTCAGCGAACGGTGATTGGCGAAATACAAAGCGTGTGGCAGTGGTGGGCGTTGAGCCCGCCAAGCTATCTGCTCGGACGTTCTGCAGATCATAGGATTCAGAAAGCCCAGCCATAGTGAGCGACAAGTTGGCCAGCCAGAATGCAACCGCAGCTCAACCTACTTGCGAGTTCCTACAGGAATCAAATCGTAGCTGCTATCTGTTAAAGAGACACTCGACTCCGTTCCCTCCGTTGCAGCTGGCACAGGTGTGCTGCTATCGTCAATCACACGCTGAATGTGATTCTCAAGCGACTCCATCATCTCCGCCGCAAGGCTCATCAAACGATACGCTGGCTCGCCGCCAAGGGGCGCAGCGATCTCTAATCGACCGACCACTTTGGATGAGGAAACGATCGGTATCTTTGTTTGCCAGCGCTCACTCGCATCGGGCATTTTGGCGCGATACCAACTCGCGTGAAAACCTTCCTGCATCCAGGGCACATTCAAATCCAAACAAACTTTGCACAAGCCATGCTTCTCTGCGAACTCCGTCAACGTTTGCCAGATGATGTCCCAACTTCGCGACCCCTGCAATTGCATCGAATGCTCATGCACCTGATTATCACCCTTCGGCCCGCGATGCACCAATAACGATCGTCCAAAACTCAACGTTCGCTTGCCCAATAAGATCAATTCCACATAACCAAAGATCTTGCTGACAATTAAGATGCCAATCACAATCACGGCTGATGCGATCGCCAAAGCTTCTTGGTTCATCGCCACACTAAAGAATGCGCCCAAAGCGGTAAGGCCAGAAAGCAAGCTGATAACCACCAACAATCCTTTAGTGCTCAAGCCCGACTTCAACAGGTTATGATGCAGATGGGCTCGGTCCACGGCATAAATGCTGCGTCCGGTCAACTTGCGACGCAGTATGGCCATACTCGAATCGAACAGAGGAATCGCCAACAGTGCAATCGGTGCCAACATCGTTACCGTGGTTGGACCTTTTAAACTCGCTCGGATCGAAAGTACGCCGACGGCTAAACCAATCAATAAACTTCCCGAATCACCCAGATAGATGGAAGCTGGCGGAAAATTGAAAATCAAAAATCCTAACAGCGCGCCAGCCAACGCAGCCGCCATCAACGCTTCCGCTTGATGGTCTCCCCAATAAGCCATCGCTGATATCGCCGCGCAAATGATGATGCCTACGGTTGAACACAATCCATCGGAACCATCGATCAAATTCAACGCATTTGAAGTGCCAGCCAACCACAACAAAGTCACCGGTATCGCCATCCACCCCAATTGGATTTTGAAGGTGAAGATCGTTACCTCGTCAATCTGCAAGCCGCTCAAACAGAGAAACAAACCGATCAAAACCTGAGCGGCGAGCTTCTGGCGTCCACGAATCGTCCACGCGTCATCCGCAAAACCAACAATGGAAATGGCGATCAGCGATGTCGAAATCGCTAAAATAAGCTGCCAGTTGTTTCGGACATAAACCATCGCTTCCGGCGCCGTCGCCAACGCGATACCGCAAGTGATCACAAAAGAAGCCAAAACCGCTAAACCACCCCCGAGCGCGATCGAGTTGCTTTGCATTTTGCGAAGCTGGTCTGGTTTGTCCACCATTCCGAAACGACGCGCAGCACCACGCACCATCGGCGTAAGCAGCGTTGCCAGCAAAAAGGCAATCGTTCCGACGAGTAACAACAAACCCATGTAGGAAAAACCTGGTTTTGGTGATGATCAAAGCTGCAAAGCAGTATTCGGCCTGGACGGCCAAGTAATCGACCCCACAAGTGGGGCATGACGAATCCTAAGCCGCTGGCTGACTATGCGCAAAATTTCCCAGAGTGGATATCTTGCCCACACGATTGAGTTTAGTCCGCTCTGCATCCCTGTCACGGCTTTGGTAAGCCCCACAGATAAACAATCGCTTTTCTAGGCGCAAGATCCGGAAAAATCCGCGAAATAGTTCAAATACCGTTCCATTCGGGTACCCCAATACGACTATCCGAATCAGGAACGCCTTTATAGTGATTCGCGCTAGCGATTCTGTCAACGGTTTCAAAAGATCGCTACGAAGGGTGGATGCGACCAAATGCTGTTCGGGCGTAAATGCCTGCATACCGTTCGGTTGGATACCTCACGCAGAACGCCGTTTAAGGGCGCACGTGGTACCTTTGACGATTCATGCAGGGGAATAAATTTCCCGGGAATTCCCCATTTCTTTATCTTTGCACCCGCCACCCGCATTTCGACAATGGTTTTCATCTTGTCACCGCAATTCAGCTTTGCTAACTACCTCACTGAGTGGCTTTGCGCCCTCAACTGAGCCAGTTCCCCTTGGCATCTTGGTTTTCGAACCAACAAAGATTTGGATGCTCTATGACAACGCTAACACAATTGACGACGAGCGAACGCGTCGCACGGCTGCAGACCCTAGCCAATGAACCTGATACCGCGGCAAAGTTGGCGGTCGAACTCATTCAATGCGTGACAGATTCCGATGAAGAAGTACGCAATTGGGCCAACGAAGCCCTAGAAAACCTTGAAA
>JBIKMB010000145.1:0-14315 GCA_044359485.1 Pirellulaceae bacterium
AACAAGTGATTCGCTTAGAACGAGTAGCCGGCGAAATGGTCAACCTTTTGCGAATCGACTCCGCTCGACCTGGCGAAGTCCGCCATTTGATGAGCGAACTGGAGGCTTTGCATGCTCGCGTGCAATCAGTTGTCTTGATCGAAACCAATCGCCGCCGAGACCATACGCTGAGAGTACAAGCCGATCACTTGGCTCGCCGAGTTACCGAATTGCAACTTGCTCTGCGACGCGTTTCGATCCATCCGCCCGACTGCAGAACCGGAGTTGGCTACCCGTGGTACGGACAGACAGAGGATCGTTTTGACGATCGCTTTGATAACCGCTTTGACGATCGCTTTGACTCCAGATTCGACTCACGTTTCGATGATGATTCGCATCGACTTAACCACAACTTCTGGCCTCAAGACAACCTGTATTATCGTTCGAATCCAGGGAGTATTGGCAACTTTGGAGGGAGCAGCTTTGGGTCCAGTGGCAATGGATTTCAAGGCTCTATCCAAACTAGAAGTGGACGCTATTCGTTCAGCATTGGACGCTAAAAAACGAAGGCTGCGGAGTTTTTCGCATGGATGCAAAAAAGCAACAGATACCCTCACTCTCCTTGACCATTCCTTTGGGCCTTTTGTCTCTGGGCTGCAGCGAGAAATGGTTGAGGAGAGTTTTACTTTTTTGGAGCTCTTATGGTTACCTCTTTCGCTCCGAGGCCCCAGCTAGATTCCGATTCGACAAAAGCGCGTAAAGCGCATGCCCCTTTCGCATCGGCGGGGATATCTATCTCCACTTCGAAGTCTCCCGCCGGGATCCTCAGCGAACGATTCGCAAGAATCGGCCGATTGGCGAGATCGTAGATCTGTGTTTTCGTCAAGACCTTCCCTTGAATTCCAACCTTCGTATCTGCCACTGCGTTCTTCTGCCTCTGAAACGCTTGTCTGGCTGGCTCAGGCACTCGATCGCGTCGGACAATGAGATCGAGCGTCAGTTTGCCTTCCACTGCCGAGTAACCTCGCACTTTAAGCCGACTTGACGACTCCGCAACTTCATCAACCTGGAGCGTGATCGGTTCAGGATGCTGAATTCGCAGCATGGGATCCCCTAGGAGATTCATCATATGCAAATGCTCTAATCTCTCTTGATCCAGGTCATGATTGCTGGGACTTAAGGCCGTCGCAAGTCGGTCGATCCATTGTCTCTTATTTTCGGATTGGGCGACTGAGGCAGATTCGATTTCTACTTTTCTCATCGCGCGACATTTCGCTTGCCTTAGAATTTCTCCCAACGTTTCACATCGCTCATCGAAACAAATCTCCAACATCTCACTCCCGAGAACGCTCATACCATAGGGACCTGTCATTCGCGAGCCAGCGAGAGCGGCAATCGGTCCGTTGGGCTGTTTCAGCAGGCGTTCGGCGATCGAATCGTCCTTGGCATCAAACGCCCCCGTATAGCACGCTAAAAATACTGCGATCGGCGACTTTGGTCCCGGTTGAATTTTGGGCAAACATTTTTCATCCATGATGCAATGCCAAAGATCATCCTCGCGAATGAAGTCGAGGTGTCCAATATTTCCGTGCCCCATGTAAATCCAAAACAGTCCCCCTTCGTTGAATCGATGGATGGTTGATTGGGAAAACTCAGCGGGTGTTGGGCAATAGGGACTTGATGGGCTCGCTTGGGTCAACGAAATGGAATAGCCGTGCGGAATACCTTGACTGAGAAACTGCTTGGCAGTCATTTCGACTGCCGAGTCAATCAGCGCACCGAAACCACCTACGCCAGCGACAACGTGAACCCTGCGGCGCCATTCCGAAAAATCTTGATGCAGTTCGTATGCGATCACGCGTTCGATCCAGGAACGAAGCTCGCCGCCACTATCGCACGGAATTCGTCCAACAGCCAGTTCCGGCAAACTATCCCCATTCAAATCGCCATACGGATTATCGGTCGCAATATGGGGCTCACTCCCGAATCGAACCATAGCAGTTGACGATTCATAATGGGTCGGGACTGTGGTATTCCAATCTCCAGAAGCCAAAATTTCAGCGTTGGCAACATCACCGATTAACAGAACATATTTCAGCCGCTCAGGATTCTCGGCGGCTACGGTGCGAATCTTCGCCTGCAGTTTTTCCTTGGTAGGCGCCGTGTCGAGAACTTGTATTGAGAGCCCCTGCTTTTGACGATGAATCAGCCAGGGCTTTAACTCGCTTTGCCAAACTTGTGGGCAAATGACGATTGCATCGGTATCGTTAACGATCTTGGCATCCACCAAGTTTTCGGAAGGCGTACCGATACGGCCTTTGGGCTTTTCCTCTGCAGACTGCGCTGGGGAAATCGGTGGTTGTTGAGAACATAGCCGGCCCTCAAAGACCATCTCCAAAGTTAGAGCGGCCAGGCAAGCCGCAAGCATCGCTGGGCGAAACATATTCACTCTCATTTTCCAAACCATCCATGATGACGACGCGAACGACCTAGGCCCTTGAAACAAACTCACCAGTGAGCGTGTTGACACGAACTCGCTCTCCGAGCTCAATATACTCAGGGACTTTAATTTCCAGCCCCGTTTCCAATTTAGCGGTCTTCGAGCGAGCGGTCGCCGAATTCCCCCGCACGGCAGGGTCGCATTCGACGATATCCAAGTCCACAGCGCTGGGCAACTGTAACCCCACGCATCGATCTTCATAGATCAATGCATACATACCTTCTAAACTCTCGGTAACGTAAGGAACTTGATCCGGCGCATCTTCCAGTGCGAGTTGAAACTGATCGTAGCTCTCGACATCCATCAAATGCAAATGCGTTGGATCACGATACATTAACTTGACAACGCGTTTTGCAAAGTCGGCCTCAGGAAGCGAATCGGTTCCTTTCAAAACGATGTCGACTTTATTCCGCGTAATCAAATTGCGAGCCCGATATTTGTATAACGTAGCCGCGCCGCGGGCCGAGGGTGTTTGCACATGAATATTCTCTATCATGACCGGGTTCCCTTCAAAAACCACTACAGCACCCGTCTTAATATCTTTCGCGAGCATGACTTCTCCGTTGGTTTTAATTGAACAAACTGTAGATCAACGATCTCTTCTTTATTTCTTGTTCAGAATAGGATCCGTTGCCAATGGGAGCTTCACGGGCTTGCCGCTTTGTGCCGACTTGTAGATCGCCAAGATAAGCTCCACCGATCGACGCCCCTCCGCTCCGTCAATCATTGGAGCTCGCCCTGCTTTTAAGGCAGTAATAAAATCCTTGAGCAATTCGCGATGGGCATGATGACCGATCGCGGCCGGATCTCCCGCTCCACCACCGGTCTTGGTACGCGAGGCCATCTCGTCGCGAATCTGCTGATCTTTCGGAGTGCTCTTCGCAAACTCCCAGCGAATGATATTCTCTTCTTCCAGCACGGCAGATCCTTGAGAGCCGCTGATTTCGATTTTCTTCAAAGCGCCTGGATAGGCCGCCGTCGATGCCTCGATCACTCCCATCGCTCCACTGGCAAACCGCAGAGTGGCCACAGCCACATCTTCCACTTCGATTCGTTGATGAGCCAACATATCGGTAAACGCATTGACTTCTACGACCGGACCCATAAGCCAGAGCAACAGATCGACGCTGTGGATCGCTTGGTTCATCAAAGCGCCACCCCCATCGAGTTTCCAAGTACCCCGCCACGCACCACTATCGTAGTATTGCTGAGTGCGAAACCATTTGACATAGGCATCGCCCAGGACCAACCGACCGAAACGATTCTGATCCACAGCCTTTTTGAGCAACTGGGCTGAGTGATGGAACCTTGAGGGAAAAATGGTGACCAACTGCACCTTGTTCTCGCGACAAGCTTCAATGATCTTGTCGCAGCGTTTCAACGTCACTTCCAACGGCTTTTCAACGATGACATGTTTACCCGCCTTCGCCGCTGCGACGGCAGGTTCCATGTGCGCGCCGCTGGCCGTGCAAATGGTGACCGCCTGAATATCGGGTCGCGCCAATAAACTTTCCAGCGACGATTCGACATCGCAACCGAATTTTTCAGCCAACTGTTCGGCTCGTCCCGAAGTGCGGTTGTAACAAGCCATCAGCTTAGCGCCGCGGATCTCGGCGATCGCGCGGGCGTGAAAGTTGGCAATCATGCCACAACCAATGATTCCGAACCCGAATGCCATTAGGTCAAACTCCCGCCCAAAGAAAAAGTGGATCGTACAGCACCCCACTCAGGCTACTGTATCAGCGGGAATTCTAATCCAAATCCGAGGGAAATATCGAGTCCACTCAGACGAGTTCTTTCATCGGCTGAACCCCAGCATCCACGGGATACTGTGGCCGACCCCTTAAATCAAACTCGCGAACGGAATTCAAATCGATTCCCATTTGATGGTAAATCGTCGCCAATATTTCCTGGAACGTTGTTGGTCGCTCAGTAGCATATTCGCCCAAACGATTGGTTGCCCCAATCACTTGACCATGACGCATACCACCACATGCTAGCAATGCGCAGGAGACTTGCGGCCAATGATCACGACCGGCATCTTTGTTGATCTTCGGTGTTCGGCCGAATTCACCCCAGACGACAACCGATACATCTTTATCCAAGCCGCGTTCAACCAGATCATCAATCAAAGCACATAAAGCTTGATCCAGGCGGGGAATATCTTCGCGACAACGATCAAAGTTGCCACCATGCCAATCCCAGCGGCTGAAATTGAGCGAAACGGCTCGAGCTCCCGCTTCGACGAGACGGCGAGCGATCAAGAAGTTTTCATTCATCCGCGGTGCGCCGTCCGCATGAAATTCGACCATACCTTTGCCGTAGCGTTCGACAATCTTCGGATCCTCTTTGCTGAGATCCATCGCATCGGCCAACTTGCTACTAGTCAAAATACCTAACGCTTGATCGGTGAATGCATCCAGGCCTGTCATGGCTCCGGTTCGATCGGTATCGCGGCGGAATTGATCCAGAGATGCCAAGAGCGATCGGCGATCATTCAGACGATCGAGGGTGACATCTTTGAGAATCATGTTATCCAATTTGGAAACTTCACCGCGACCTCCCACCATGCGGAAAGGAGCATGAGCCATGCCCAAGAACCCTCCCTTACCCGGTTCACCCCAGGGACCATGATCCGTTTTATACATAAGACTCAGGTGCGGAGGCACTGCAGGATCAACCGCTCCCTGCAGCTTGCTGATCCAAGCTCCAAACGAAGGCCAACCGCCGGCGGGGGGATTGCGCTCGCCACGTCCCGTGATGCACTGCTCGGTGTAATGAGGCCCCTCGGCTCCAACCACCGAACGAATGATGGAACAATGCTGCATCCGCTGAGCGAGGCCACTGAACAGTTCGCAGATTTCAATACCAGCCACATTGGTCTTAATCGGACGCAGTTCGCCGCGGATCTCCGCTGGTGCGTCCATCTTTAAATCGAACATATCTTGGTGCGGTGGCCCACCTGGCAAAAAGACATTGATCACCGCTTTATGATTTCCCTTTAAGCCCCCTTTTTCCTCCGCCTCGAGCACTTGAGGAAGACTGAGTCCCCCCAACGCCATACCACCAATCTTCAAAAAATCCCTGCGAGCAACACCATCACAAAACTTATCAGCCACAGGTTTAGAGAAAAATGTCAACATGGTTGGGCTCCTAGCGCAAGTCGTGGTTTGGGTCGGATCTCAGATAGCTCTGAGCGGCGGGCAAATCGGCTGAGCCTTCCATTCGTTGGAACGCTCAATTCAAGCGGTAATACAATTCAAGCGGTAATACAATTCAAGCGGTAATACAATTCAGGCGGTAATACAATTCAGGCGGTAACACGGATCTGCCTGTCTTACGGATCAGGCGTCATCATTGTCAGGCTTCGTTACTGAACGTTTTGGAGTGGATCAGGTGGGGACTCATGAAATGGATCGCATGAGGATCGGCAAGGGTGTAGATCTTGAGAAAACGCCCCATCGTATCACTTTCCGAGTCCTATATCAATTATTTTTTATCGGCATGGTAAACTAGGAAAGGGGCACTAAACCCCCTTACGAGCGCTTTTTTGGGAAAAAATCCTCCAGGACTATTGAATGCAGTCATCACCTGTGATACTTTAGTGTTATTCCATCCTCCCTCTCCGACCTGCAACGGGCTAAATCGGTCCCTTGTGGGTTCTTGTCAGGAGCCCATTCGAGGAAACATGCGTCAAAGGGCTGCCCACCTTTGAACGGTTCTCTCGAATGGGCTTTTTCATGCGCTTAACTTTAGTAAGCTTAGACACAGCCTTAAAAAAACTGGCCTGAAAAACGAGTTCGAATTCCGCGCCGCTGGACCGAGGCTTTCTGCATAATGGAGGTTGCGATACCTTGAACCTCAGCTCGCTTCCCATTTTTAGGTGCCTCGTTTTTTCATGACTTCCGATAAAGCCGTACGCAAATCGCTGCAGATCACCGAACGCATTCCTCCCCCGGCTCGGCGAATGGAAGCCTTAGTGCAGCAACTGCTTAAATTGCCACGGCAACAGTGCTTGAATGCGATTCGTGATGGGGCAGTGAAAGTAAACCGTCGCGTTGACACTCGGGCCAACCGTTTTCTGGAAGAAGGGGATTGGCTGGAGATCGAATACACACCTCCTCCGGTTCGCCACACGACGCCGGTCGCCGATCGTCGCTCTCCGCTCAAAATCGTTTATGAGGATGAGTCGATTTTGGTTGTGCACAAACCACCCGCTTTGCTGACCGTACCGACAGCTATGCGAGAAAGTCGAACGTTGATCGGCAATTTAAACCGGATCTTGCAGCGTCGACAGCCTGCAGAATCCGCCTTTGTTGTACATCGCTTGGATCGTGGCGTTTCAGGTATCTTGGTTTTCGCCAAGAGCCTTGAATTGGCAGAAATACTCCGCAATCAATTCGCCTCGCGGAAACCCAAGCGCCAATATCATGCGTTGGTCTATGGAGTTTTGGAAAAGAATACCGGAACATTCGAGTCGTTTTTGGCCACCGACGAAAACCTCAACCGCTATTCGACCGACGATGAGGAGGCAGGTCAACAAGCGATCACACACTATCGAGTCTTGAATCGATTCGCCGACACAACCCATGTCGAAGTGTGGCTTGAAACTGGGAGACGAAATCAGATCCGTGTGCACTTTGCAGAGGCTGGTCATCCGTTATTAGGTGATGAACGATACGCTCGAGAACAACCGCCGCACAAGAATTGGCCCACTCGGCGAATTGCTCTACATGCGCAGACCCTGGGAATCCAGCATCCGCTGACAGATCAAGCGATGTTTTTTGAAAGCCCATTGCCTGAGGAATTTGAAACGTTTCTTCGTTTGCAGTCGCAGAGTACTCCGGGACAGGGAAAGAAGCGAAAACGCTGATTCTGTTGCCCGAATTAAATGCAATGTCTTAAATGCAATGTCCGCCTGAAAAACGATCGGTAACTATCGGCAAAAATGGCATTATTCCCTGAAAAATAGCCATTTCGGCCCAATCACCGGTTGAGCATTTCAATTATCCATGGCATGCTTCATTTGGTTTGCCTGTCTGTCCCCGATTGTTCGCGGAGCCCTTCATGAAACGCGCATCTTTCACTCCCCCATCCATGTCGGTCTGCCAAGTTGTTCTTTCTGCTTTCCTTTCGGTAAGTTTCATGACCACGATGAACGCTCAACTTTTGGCACAGGCGACTGCTACACCCCAAGCCTTGGCGCCTCGCCCCATGAAGATCGAAGATCTGTACCGATTTCAAAGAGTGGCCGATCCTCAGGTAAGCCCCCTGGGGGATCAGGTGGTTTATCAAATCAGTTCGGTTGATCTTGCTTCCAACAAGACCTCCACTTCGCTTTGGCTAGCCGCAATCGATGGTAAGACACCCCCTCGCCAACTCACCAATTCGTCGGGCAAAAGCGATCGTCATCCGCGTTGGTCCCCTGACGGAAAGAAGATCTTATTCGAATCAAGCCGCAGCGGCACCAATCAGTTGTGGGTCATCGATATCGGCGGTGGTGAAGCTCGACAAATCACGACTTTAACCACTGGGGCTTCTACAGCAATATGGTCGCATGATGGGACGAAAATTGCGTTTGTATCTACCGTCTACCCCGAGTATAGCGAATTAGCTCCCGAAGAAAGCGACCAGAAAAACAAAGCCAAAAGCGAGCAGATCGAGGCCAGCCCGGTGAAGGCCAAAGTTTTCACTAAGCTGTTTTATCGCCACTGGGATAGTTACGTAGAAGATCGCCGCCAACATTTGTTTGTGTGCAATGCCGATGGATCCAATTGCCGCGATGTTACTCCGGGCGATCGCGATGCTTACGCCACCTCAACCACATTCAGCGTCGGTGATGATTTCACATTTTCAACAGATAACTCGCACTTGATCTTTTCCGCAGCCCCTGCCACCGCTGAATCATGGAGCACCAATTATGACCTTTGTCGCGTTAATATCGCCGCTCCAAGCAAAGATTGGGAAACTCTCACCTCAGGCAACGCGGCCGCAGATGTTTATGCGAAATTGAGCCCAGATGGGAAAAAACTAGCCTATCGCGCTCAAAAAATCGCTGGCTATGAAGCCGATCGGTGGCAATTGATGATTGTAGACGTCTCTGAGTCGGGCGAACTGAAGTCAGAACCCAAAAGTTTGACAGCGGACATCGATAGAACCTGTGACGATTTTCAGTGGATCAATAACCAGAGCCTGCTTTTTACTACAGAAGAAAATGGGGCCCGCAAGATTTATTCCGTCCAAGTGGCAGACGGAAAACCGAGTCCATTCGGAGGCGATCGAGGCCAAATTACGGCGTTATCGGTCACACCTAGCGTGGTCGTTTACTCCAAAAGTTTGATGAGTGCTCCTGCCGAAATCTATGCTCAAACCTTGCAAGCCACCGAAAAAGGCGTGGCACCATCCGGCAAACCGACATTGATAAGCCATGCGAACGACAAAATCTTGGCCGAACTAAATCTGCCGCGCCCAGAAAGTGTGGAAGTTCCCGTGGAAGGGGATGTCTCCATGCAAATGTGGATACTGAAGCCACCCGGCTTTGATCCTGCGAAACGCTGGCCCATCGCTTATCTGGTGCATGGTGGCCCGCAAGGTGCCTGGGAAGATGGCTGGTCGTTCCGCTGGTGCCCCCAACTCTGGGCAGCACAAGGTTATGTGGTTGTGCTCCCCAACCCGCGAGGCAGCACAGGTTTCGGGCAAAAATTTGTCGATGAAATCTCAGGGGACTGGGGAGGAAAATGTTATCGCGATCTAATGGCCGGTGCAGACTATATCGAAAAGCAACCATGGACCGACAGTACCCGCATCGGTTCTGCTGGGGCGAGTTTCGGCGGCTATATGATGAATTGGTTCGCCGTGAACACCGGGCGATTTCAATGCCTTATCACGCATTGCAGCGTGTGGAATTTTGAAAGTATGTGGGGTACCACCGACGAACAGTGGTTTGATGAATATGAACATGGCGGACTACCCTGGGAAAAACCAGAAAAGTACCGAGAATTCTCACCCCACACCAAAGCGGGCAACCTCGGCAAGTTCAAGACCCCGATGCTCGTGATTCACAACGATCTCGATTTCCGTTGTCCAATCGGACAAGGCCATGAATTGTTTACTTCGCTGCAACGACAAGGAGTTGCTTCGCGAATGGTTAATTTTCCCGACGAAGGTCACTGGGTCAATAAACCACAAAACTCCAAATATTGGCACGAAGAAGTTTTTGCCTGGCTTGCCAAATATGTTCCCCCAGGGGGACGCTAGTCCCAAATAAACGCATCCACGATTATGGGCGACTTGAAAAGCCACCGAGCCATCCTGAGCAAAGGTTTTCTTTGGCTGGCTTTCCTGGCAACTGGCTTGGCGATCGCCGTCGCTCCAGATTGGCGAGTCGCAATACTGATGTCGATCGCCATCTGAGCTTACCGTTTTTTGTTATTTTTCATCCTATGTCATCGAGCATTATGTGAATGGAATATACAAGTTTTCCAGCCTGAGTCCCTTCATTTGCTATTTTTGCCAAAACCGGTTTCGATCGTAGAAAAATCTGACTCTCTAAATCGCCAAAAATTCGCAGCTTTGCGCCTAGTTGGGACCAAAAGGATGCCTCTCCCATTGGCTGTGACTTGCTTTCTGCCAGCCTGCTTGCAATATCTATTCCTGCGCACCAAATACGAAATCCCATGACCATCGAACCCGATTCAATCGAGCTGCAAAACCTACCGGAACCAGTTACAGATCAAAACATTATGTTGCCGACGGGTTCGACTGCTACCCCCAAGCCTCGGTTGTGGACCGTGCTGGTCACCGTCATCGCAACCGCCTTACTCTTCATCGCTGCGTCAGTCGGTTCGGTTGCCCTCATGGCCATCATTTATATGATCAACAAGGGAACAGGTTCTGAACCCGACCTTAAGTTGATGCTGTCCGAATTCATCGATTATCCCGGCGGTGCCATGCTGATTCTTCTGCCGGGACAATTGGCGATACTTACTGGCACCATCATCGCCACACTTCTATCCCCCGAGAAGTTTGCCCAGCGTTTAGCTTTGACTACTCCTAAGTGGCCTATCGCAATTACGCTGGCTGCAGTTCTCGCAGCTCCCATGGTGTCGCTACTTTGGTCCATCCCTCTCTCTTCGTTTGTTTCCAGCAGTGAGCACCTGGAAACTCTAAGCCATCTATTTAAAAAGGCCGGCGAAGGCTTGGGAATAATCACACTGTTTCTGTGCGTCGCCATAGCTCCCGCTATTGCAGAAGAGTTTTTGTTTCGCGGCTACATCCAATCTCGACTTTTAAAGAGATGGCACCCGCTGTGGGCCATCTTGCTCAGCAGCTTGCTCTTCGCTTCGTTTCACGCAGATCCAGTGCACATCATAGCCGTTCTTCCCTTAGGTATCTGGCTCGGAATTATGACCTACGCTTCCGGTTCGATTATACCCGCGATGCTCGCACATGCTTACAACAATGCGTTATCTATCTTCGGCGTGGTCTATTTGCAAGCCGATGCGTTAGATAGCTCGCCGTTTTCGACACTGAATCTTATCATACTCAGCACGGGCGCCGTCGGCTTGCTCGGAGCTTTAGGATGGATGAGTTTCCGTCGCAGTCAAGAGCCCGAAACCATTGCCATGAGCTAGAAAAACGGGCTTAGCTCACTTAACTTTCTCAATAGTTTTTGCGCGAGCGACAACCTTTCAGCGGTTGGGCTCACGGAGGTTTTGCTTGCGAAAACGCTCAGCATAATCACCATAGCCCAAGCGTTCTAAGTCCCCAACGGGAATGAAGCGGAGAGCAGCTGAGTTGATGCAGAATCGCAAGCCCCCCTGTTGTGGCGGACCATCGTCGAAGACATGGCCCAAGTGGCTGTCGGCTATTTTGGATCGAACTTCGACGCGCTGAGTCCCATTGGAAAAATCAATTTCCGTCTCAATACAATCGCCCTCAATCGCTCTGACGAAAGAGGGCCAACCTGTGCCGGAATCAAACTTATCCAGCGAGGAAAATAGCGGCTCTCCGGAAACTATATCTACGTAGATGCCTGCTTCATGGTTATTCCAAAACGAGTTATTAAATGGGAGTTCCGTCCCTTTTTCCTGTGTCACTTCGTATTGAGCAGTTGTCAATCTTTTTCTTAATACCTGTCGACTCGGTTTGACAAATTGAGTCCAAGGTCTCTCGGAAGAGTTCGTCGAGATATCATTTGAAGGTGGCTCAGCTGGCTCGCTATCTACCTTTCCGGTTTCCCCTTTTTTGAGGCTGGAGTTTTCTCCCGAGGGAGTAGAAATAGGCAAGATCAATTCATCCGCTTTGTCACCCCAGTGCTCTTGAATGAAAGGGTCGCGTCCACAGGTTCGGCGATAAGCCAAATAATTAGCCGTGTTAGTATTGTGATAATTTTGGTGATAATCCTCAGCAGGCCAGAAAGTTTTGCGAGCAAGGATCGGCACATTGATTGCCTTCTTATACACTTTCATGTCATCGATAGCCCGGATGACTTGCTCCGCTAACTTTTTTTCTTCCGGCGTTGAATAATAGATTGCCGGACTGTAGTTCTTCCCTCGATCGATAAACGAACCCGCTTTATCCCACGGATTGATGTGTTTAATTAAAAACTCGACCAAGCCCGCATAGGTCACCTTTGTTGGATCGTAGACCACCATGACAACCTCTCGGTGGCCGCCGGTCGAGTAGTTCTGATACGTTGGCCGAGCGCTGCGGCCTCCAGAGTAACCGGAAACCACATCGATTACGCCGGGACACTTCTCAAAAGAAGACTCAACGCACCAGAAACAGCCCCCCGCAAGGATCGCGGTAGCCTGACCTTGGTTGTTGTCGCCCTTTTCAACTTGTTGCGGCTCGGCAGTTTGCCCCAGGGAACCGACAGAAAGAAAAACCAAAAACCAAAGTACAACTCGACTCGAAGAGAACATTGTTCCTACTCCGTAGAAGGGCTAGCTTGGGTCGCGATGTTCGACGTGACTTCCTTTATGAAAATAGGGAATTGGCTGACAAAACTTTTCCAACTCCCACGGCAACCTTTGAATTATATTCCCAGGGCAATGCTGTCGGCAATCATTTCCACAAGGGGCCACGCAGCGTCTTCATCGAGCCACTCCATAGGCGGGGATTTTTTCTCATCAGAGCCGTTTTTGGAGTTTGGCTTGGGATTCGCTTCCCCCGGCTTGATGATGGAGTTTCGGTCGGGATGGAGAGCACCGGAAAAGTGGACACTCGGTGCTATTGAAGTTGCCATATTCCAGAAATTTAGCTGTCATTCTTGATACAATTTTTTGCTTGTAGAGTTAAAAATACCGAGTCGGATCGCTAGCAATTCGCGCCGTCCCTGGTCGGAGACCATTGTTTTCGACGAGCTTTTTTGCAAAGCAAACGGAAGTCCGAATGCAACCAACCGAGAGTCGTCGCCAGTTTGACTTCCGGCAATAACCGGTTATTGCCGGAAAGCAATTCCGGCAATAATTTTCTAGACACGGCATGAAAAAGCTGAAATAATACTGGGAATTTGTCTGGGTAATAGTATTCAAGAATTATTGCCGGAACCCAGACCGGAATAATGATAAGTTATTGCAAGAGAGGCGGCAGTACATTGGAGCACTTTCCTGAATGTGGCAAACCAATCGACCTAAATGTGGGCGCCGGACTGTCTCTCGATGAAGTCAAGGTCCCCGATCACCTGGCCCACCTAATCCCGCTGGTGAACAAATGGTCCTTTGTCAACCTCCACGACCAAGACATCTTCGTCGCACTAATGAAGAAGAACAGGCCAGATGAAGTTCAAGCCCTCAACAAAGCATTCCATTGCGAGGTAAGAAACGAGATCCGAGAGTGGGCTGCCTCGCTGCCGTTTGACAAACATGTAAAGGAGTTTAGTGAGGAAGACTGGGCCCACCCTTACTGGTCGTTTTTGAACGTGATCAAATTGCTCGAATGCACTGGTGGACACGGCGATTCGCCAGGTCGCGAAGCTGCTCGCAACAGTCTTCGCCAGGAGATGAGACGAAACGACTACGCTAAAGCTATTCTCCAAGCAGACGATGCATTTCGTACGGGCAAATTCGCGGACTACACGAAGACGCTCGCCCCATTCGAAGATCTGCTGACTGAAACTCAACGTAAGAAAATGCTACTGGCGAAAAAGAGAGCCGCCAGTTCAGAATTGCAATAACCAAGCGATGGACCGGAGTCGCCGATCCGGCCGTTCTGACAGTGGATGATCGCTCGCGGCGACCGCGGTCATCGCTACCGTTCTGTCGCTGAAGACACTGGTCGTGGCACATGAACAAATCAAAACGCAAACTGATCGCCGATGCTTTCGCCGCACTGCCGGACGGATGCAAATACGCCGTCGCGACGGAAGCCCATCTGGAGGAATTTGAATCAACTTTCGGCCCAATTCCGGATGACTTCCGCTGGTTTCTACTTAATTGCGGCGGTGGCACGATTGGTAGCGAATGGGTGGACGGAATCGATGAACTGACCAAAACGCATCGCAAGTTCAAAGCAGAATGCGAGGTTGCAAACGGATGGACAATGGATGATGTGTTCGTAATTGGATGGGACGGTGCTGGCAATCCCTTCGGTATCGATACGCAGACTGGTAGAATGCTCGTCGAGGATCACAATTTTGGTGGCATCCATGAGATGTCTCCGTCGTTCGAGGCTTTTCTCGAACGTGGGCTCCTCTCGAATAAATGACGCGACAGAAATCGGGTAGCCGCCGCCATTGCTGACGGCAGCCCCCACACCACCGTACATGCGGGTCCGCATACGGCGGTTCAACAAGAGTTGAAGATCCTCTATTAGCATGAGTGCGAGACGCAGT
>JBIKMB010000027.1:0-44889 GCA_044359485.1 Pirellulaceae bacterium
TTTTTGATGGCAAATTTACTGGCACTGCCGATTTTAATTCAGTAATTTTAATTCAGTATACGTACAATTGTACGTGTCGGCGTTACTTCAGGTGTTTATCAAACCAGTTCAGCGTGCCATCCATCACTTTTTTCATATCTTCACCCACAAACGCGTGACCAGCGCCGGGCACGATCAATAGATCATGGTCGACGTTGGTCGCTTTGAATTTTTCAACAATAGCTTCACTTTCGCCAACGGGGACCAGTTCGTCTTTGTCACCGTGAGCCAAGTAGACTGGAGCATCATCGGCTGTCACATGCTCGAGAGGGGAAACGTCTGGAATTTTCTTGACATCGAACTCAAGGGCAGGGAATTGTTGTTTGAGTTTGAGGAATTTTTCTAGATGGGTCGGTGGAAACCAAGCGACGCCAGCGCGGATGCGATTGGAAGTTCGTTCCACCGCATCTTGAGACTTCGGATCGCCTTCATCGGCAGTTGTGGCGAGCATGAGTGTCAAGTGTCCCCCGGCGCTACCGCCGATAACACCGATTCGATTTGGGTCGATGTCCCAGTTTTTCGCATTCAAGCGAATGTAGCGCACGGCGCGGCGAACATCACTAACGGCATCCGGAACTTTAAATTGGGGACTGCTACCATGGCGAACAAGGAACATAGAGTAACCGCGATCCACAAACTGTTCCCAAGGATTCGCATCTCTCGATTTGGGACGAATCAATGTCTCTGGTGGAGCCCAAACGGAGACCCAACCACCGCTGACCATAAACAAAACCGCTGCACCATTCGGTTTTTCGGGTTGGACCACGTCAAATGTCAGCGCCATGCCCGCCTTATGACCATAAATAACATCGCGATCATAAACAAGTTTTCGTTCAGTCGATTGCGCTTGAACCGAAGAAGGCAAATCCATACCGATAAGGATGGCTGCCGCCAACAAAGTGTGATATTTCATTTCGCGATACCATTACCAAGAAGTCACTCGAAAGAAGCACTCAAGTCACGTTGAGAGTACTCGATAGACTCTTAATATATCACACGCAGGAACCGACCTGAATGTATGGGGAAGCGGTTAGCGTTCGACGATCATTCGTGAAATAGGCATTAAGGAATTTGGCTTCAGCTCCGTCACCGTTTGCATTTCACCGCTCGGCCAGCGAATTTCGAGCTTTTCTAATTTGGCGTTTGCCCCTACTCCAAATGTGGCGATCGTCTCACACTGCGACAAATAAGAGCGAGTCGGTGTGATGCAACGACAATGGATGGACTGTTTTTCCCCTTCTTTGACGGTTAAGCGAAGTTCGGCACCGTAGGCGAATCGATTTTTGTCGTTTTGACGCAAATCGACCCGCAGCCATTGATGGTTTAAGGTTTGATCGTTTCGCAAAATACGAGCTTTACCTCCATTGGCGACAAAGATCAGGTCCAGGTCGCCATCCTTGTCGAGATCACCGTAAGCAGCACCTCGTCCAACCATGGGCTTCAGGGCCGTGTCGCCCACCGAATCGGCTAGCAAGGGAGTGAGTTCTGTGCCCCCGGCGATGCCCGCATTCCAAAAAATTTGAGGAGGTTGTTCATAGCGCTGCGTGTTGGAAACGGTGGAAATCTCTGGTTCCAACTGACCGTTAGTGCAGACGATATCTTGTCGTCCATCGAGATCCAGGTCAGCAAAAAACATACCGAAGGTTAGGCTCAGGCGGGTCTGCGGACCGAGGCCGGTCGCGGTTGCCGCATCAAAAAAATTAGCTTGTTTGCCGCGAGACAAATAAAGCGAACAGGGCTCGTTGGAAAAGTTACCGATGGCGATTGCCAGCGTATCATCATTTCTCAAGTAGCCGCAATCCAGCCCCATCGCTCCGGTGGCATTTCCGTTTCGATCGAAAGCGATACTGGACGGGACGCCGCTCTCGCGAAACGTGCCATCTTTTTGATTGAGGAATAAAAAGTTTGCCACGGTATCATTCGCAATAACCAGATCCTGCCAGCCATCATGATTGACATCGATCGGCGCGATTCCCAGCGACTTCGCCATGGGGACATTGGTGGCTGGGTTCTTCACTTGCATTCCCGCCTTCTCCGTGACATCGGTGAATTTTCCATTGCCGTCGTTGTGATAAAGATAGGGAAAGCTGCCTTTAAAAAAGGCAGGAGGACCGTAGGCGCGTCCAATACCGACCAAGCTAAATTCTTGAGAAAGGTCAATGTCGCGTGACCACTGGACGTAATTGCAGACGAAGAGATCCAACAGGCCATCATTGTCATAGTCAAAGAAGGTGGCGCCGGTGCTCCACGCATTGTCCTCCCCGGCTACTCCTGCGGCATCGGTCACATTAACGAACTTGCCCTGCTCATTTCGTAAAAGAATGTTTTTACCCACCGTCGTAATGAACAGGTCGAGCCAACCATCGTTGTCAAAGTCACCGATGGCGGGCCCCATACCGTAGACAGAGATTGCCAAGCCTGCTTGTTCGGTGACATCACTGAATTGGGCTTTGCCATCGTTGGCAAAGAGTTTGAGTGTTGGCTTGTTGCTTATTTCTGTTTTGGACCAGATCCATTGGTTGCTATTGACGAAGAGGATATCCTGATCACCGTCGTTATCGAAATCAAAAACGGCCACACCACCCCCCATGGTTTCAGGCAATAATTTTTCGCCATCCATGCCATTGAAGTGCGTGAAGGAGATACCGCATTGATCCGAGATGTCCGTCAAAGGAATCTTGGGCAAAGTAACTACAACCTGGGTTCGCTGCTGAGGCAGGGTAACCTCGATGGTTTTGGCTACTTCTTTTTTCCGATTGAATTGCAAGAAGCCCCAGAGGCCGAGACCGCCAGCAATGACCGCCACCAGAATCACAGCCGACCATTTGAGGGCCACACCGATGACGGCATCATCTTGTTCGGGTGACTCGTCTCGAATCTCTTTGGGTAGCGATGCTTTATTTTTTTTGGACATAGAGATCAAACCTATAAGGACGAAATCGTGGGAGGACGTTCTGCATCGACCGAGGGTGTTTTTAGGGATGGGCGAACTTCCTCGGCCGGCAAACGCGGCGCATCTTTTCGTTGCAGCCAGTAGATGACGAGAGCTTCGGCAGCATGGTTGGCGGCAGGATACTGTCCTCTAGCGGTGGGTATTGCCACATCGATGGCATTGTCGTCCGGCTTATAGCGCAGGTGCGCTGCGCCATGAAACTCACTTTTCTCCTGATCGCCTAGGCGTTGATAGATCGCCGCCAGGGACGCATGCGCGGTGACATCCTCGCTATCGACTTGGAGCGTTTGTAGGAACTCATCTCGAGCTTGCTGCAGGTAGTTCTTGGCAGATTCGACCTCGCTTCTACCTTCGGCTTGCTCCGCAAGATCGAGCAGTGTTTGACCCAATTGATTGCGAACGCGGAAGTCGAGGCTGAAATCAAAACCTCGTTCCGGTATTTTCGCACTCAACACTTCGCGGAAATTTTTCTCCGCTTCGAGCAATTGGCCCTGTTGTCGGGCGACTTCACCGCTGAGCCAAGCGATGGTCCATGGATTGGGCTTGGTTTCCATAGCAGAGGCTCGTTGCAGAGCGGCAGTGGCTCCGTCGAGGTCACCTTCAAGTAAAAGAACGCGGGCCGAATTGATGGGACCATCGGGTCGTTTCAGTTTTTCAACTTGCTGAAAGGCTTGCAGCGCTTGGCGAGTTTGGGCTTTGCCGGTCAGCAGCAGTCCGATGCCATAATCGTTCCAACGTTGCCAAGTTGGTGGAAGTTTATCTTCTGTGGGTTGTGGCTCTTTGGGCTGCACGATTTCACCGGAGGCGAGCTGCACTGGTAGAACGACTCGGTCTTCGCACATGACGGTGATCGGGAGCGTATTTCGATCGGAGCCTCTATCTAAAAATTCGCGGTCGCCCTGTTTGTAGGCAGTGTTCATAAAATCGATATAGCCGCGATCAAATTTGCGATAGTTGAGCTTCACGACGATTTCGACGGGAGCGTTAACATCTTCTGGAATTTGAAGTCCATAATGAGCTACCTGACCTGCTCCAGGTGGTACTTGGTGATTATACAGTGGTGTGAAGATATCTTGAGCGTTGCGGCGAGAGATACGATTGCCGTTACGGTCCAGCATGAAGACATTCAAGAAATGCGACCAAGGGTCGACGGCATCTTTTTCGTCGAGGCCACCGTTGTAGCCGATAACTCGATCGCCACTCTTGACCATAACTTCGATCCAGAGTTCGTTGGAGTCGACTGTGCCCTGAGTCAGATGGTGCCCCATCTTGAGCGTGCGAACGACCGTTTCGATCAAATAGTGGTTACCCGCTTTAAGCGCAGGGACTTGTGGACGCAAGGGAGCTATCAGTTCACCATCGATCGTACCGCCATCGCGGACACCGAAGATGTCGATGCGAGTAACGCCCTTCAGCAGTTCTCTTGCCTTTTCCACGTATTCGGTGTCGCCGCGCCAATGAGGCAGGGCGGTGTTGGCACCGGGAAAGAAATGATCATGAACGGTCAGTCGATTGGTGTCATCGTTTTTGGCGGCGCCAAAGTCTTTCGATTCGACCAAAGGCATATGGCATTTCGCACAATTGTCCATCGCCTTGTCAGGATAGTAAAAGCTCTGTGCCCCATGCCCTGAAACGCCACTAAGCAGATACGAATCATAGTGGTTTTGGCCACGCAGAAATTCTTTATATGCCGTTAACTCTTTCGGTAAATGGACTTTGTGGCATGTGCTGCAGAATTCAGCCGTTTTGTGGAACGGTTTCAGCATCGACTGCTTGTGGAATGAGGGTTTCGATTTGACCAAGACTTCATTTATTTTCTGCAGCCATGCATTGGAACTGTACGTGAAAGGATACTGCATCGTTTCTTCGATCACGTAGTTTGCATTTCCTTTCGTGCTACCAATATGTGTGATGGCGTGGCAAGTGATGCACGTGATGCCTGCTTGAGATGTCGGATGATTGACGTCGTCGTAGTTCGGATCGTCAAAGGCACCGGTGAAGAAAGGGACTGGATCATGGCAACCTGCGCACCAGCGAGCGGCCTGCACGGTTCCATCCCGTTTTTTGGAAACCTCGCGGGTTTCGCGGACTGCGTACAAGTAGGCAGGATTATTGAACGAACTAAAATGGTGTGCGCTGTGAAACCAACTATTATACGTATCTTCGTGGCATTTAAGACAATACTCATTGTTCATCAACGCTTGTTCGGGAATGAAATTTCCAGTCGCCGTACGGGCTAATGAAGGCTGAAAATATTTGTCGCCCTCTTTGGGGGCGGCTTGATTCCACTGGCGTGGATCCTGCATCTGCAGAACTATCATCGCTCCCACAATCACGGCGGTCGTGATCGCAATCCTGCGTCCGATATACCATTTGATGCTTGTACCCACCAAGCGATGAATCCAGTACATCCAAATCGCAAGCAAAGGAGTGATGACATGGGCCCAGTAGATCACGCGTCTTGCCAGCGGTTGCTTCAAGTCGAAGCTACCGATGCGCATCAACAATAAGCCTGTGATAAGAATGATGATCGCAATGGCGAGAAGAGCATAGCCAACCTTTACGGCTCGGCGATTGCGACGGTTGTGGGCTGCTCTCCAGTGATAGAAACCAAAAATAATGACGGGGAGGATAAGCAATAATCCCAAAGCCAAGTGGCCGAGAAACATGAACTGGTAAAAATAATTCTGATACGTTTGCTGTGTCAGCCACTCCGCAAAAGTGACACCGGATAAGTAAAGTCCATTGGCGGACAGTAGCGAAAAGAGTCCGAGGACGACGATGAGTAGAATCCGCGTCCGAGGTGTGATAACCGGTTGCGGCTTTTTGCGATTTGGATCGACTTGCACCAAATGCGCTAGATTTTCAGGTATCGCGTTGGGTGAAGAACTCATAAAACGTAATCTCGTTTATTCTGGATCGCAGTAAGAAAAAATCGATTCAATGGCATTCCGGATTTGGCATAAACCAATCCCAAGAAAATTCATTCGCGGCGGCGTGCTATTTCGCAGTTCTTGCGAATCAGCTTCAAAGTGACAACTCGCTTGCATGGACATGCCATGTACGAGAAGACGAACGCTCTGAACCAATGGATTCGGTAGCGTTAAGAGGCCTAGAAGAATTTGGGGGGGCGATCAATCGCTAGAGAGTCGCCGATCAAAGGTGACTCATTGAGATAATTGGTTTTGAAGTGCTGGCTAGCTGGCGAAGGTGTACATGAGGCATTTTGGCTCCATGAGTTCACAAGGCGTAGGCCGTCAATCGGCGTTATGGCATGACCCAAATGGTTTTGGTTTGGGGTGGGACGACAATTCGGACCATCGCAGTGAGGCGGCAGTGGATTTGCAATCGGCTGCAACGTGCCGTTCTCATAAATCCAGGCGACGGCGGATCCTTCGCCGGATCGCAGTTGGTTGCCAGTGGCTGACGGGTCGAGGTAGCTTTGAGATGGCGAGTTGAAAAAACCGCCATGATGAAAATGGCGATAGTCGTCTGAGGGAAAGCAGCCTGCGATAAGCCAACTGGTTGCCTGACTCCACGCAAACAAAGTCATCACCCAAACCAACCACTTCGCGCGGAGGCGACGCGGGGCAGCGGTGCTAACGGCGTAATCGTGAGCAGGCGTATTCACGGTGAGTGCGAGATAGCTGAGAAAGGGGAAAACCGACCGGTCATGTATCTGATATTATAGCCCCCCTCGGGTCGGGTCAACGCAAAGATTGGTTCGCAATTTTCCAAAAACGTCGGAAACTCTGCTGTCGCTTCAGTTTAGGTTGATTCAGTTTCCAGACTTCTTCCGCCATTTCGCTTTGGTTTACCGGGGGTGGGTAGGCGCGCATTTCCTTGAAAGGGAGGGGCAAGCTCGATTGACCCTCGAGGGTATTGAGGTCGGCGTCCTTATCCCAGCCGGTGCTATACAGGATAAAGTCTCGCTTCCAGCCTGGCGGTAAAGTATTTTCGGGAGTCGCAAAGATGAGGGTCATTTCATCGCCCGATCCCATCACGACCAATCGATTATCATCCTGTTGAAGCAGTTCGCGAACATCGCCATAGGTGGTGAAAAAGCCATCCATGAAAGGCCAACTGGCGGTGGGGTCAAGTTGCTGATAGTCATACCAGTGTGGCTGTTCGGAGGTTCTCGGCTTCAGGGTGGAAAAGCCTCGATAGTGCAAGTCGGCTTGTTGGAGCGACAAGGGTTGTTCGCGGAGTTCGGGTTGGGCTTCATCGAGTACCAAGAAGGCCTCATCCCAGTGGAGCTGGGCGCTGGTTTCGATTCGTAGACGCGTCAGGCCCGCTTGTAATTCCTGGTTGAGATCGATCACGATCGGTTTAGGTTTACCACCGGGAAATCCCATGAAGGGTCGGATGCAGCGAAATTCGTCTCCCTGATGACTGAGCCACAGCGATGGTGGTTCGGGTGGGCTGAGGTCTGGATTATCGTCAAGGCCAATGTTGAGAGAGGTGTCTGTGGGAAAGAGCCAACCGGTGAGGATGAGTTGAGCGGTTTGGTGTTCAGGCAACGAGCCGAAGTCGAATTCAAGATAGTGTTTATCAACCAGGCCTTGGCAAAAATTTCTGGAGAAACCGTAGGCGTAGATGGAATCCTTTTTCTTGATTGCTTCAGTCCAATCGCGTCCCGCTGAATCCATCGCTTTCACGGGATAAAGTTTTTTGGACGCGGTGAAGATGCGGGGTGAAGCGATGTCGGGGGGGCCAACTTTTTCATTGGTGAAGACTTCAATCTCCGCAGGATGGTCGACTGCGATCAAACGAACTTCGTCGAAATAAGCTGCTTCCCAAAGTTCTTCTGTTATTTGTATTTCATAGCGACCATCTTTCGGTTGCATTTTTTCGCCCGGCAAAATGAGATATTCCCAACGGCGATCTGGAAGAACTTTGCCGCGAGCGATCTGTAAACCGAGCGGTGCATTCCAGAGCAGGTCGGTGATCATGACAAACTTTTCACCATCCCAGCCATAGAGAAATGGGCAAGAGCCTTTGGGGGCTTGCACTTCCTCGATCACGCTTTCTCTCTTGGGTGCCAGAGCGCTTTGCGTGAGGCCGTTGGTAAAGATGACTCGCAAGTTGTCGATTGGATTGATCGATCCTAGACCGAAGTGTGTGACAGGTTGCCGGACCACCTGTGCCAAATAGCGTTCGCCAGCCCGCAGTTCCAAAGTTGAGCCATAGCCGTAATGGTTCACACGGCCACCACCGTTGGCATCATCCACGCCCTTCAGTCGCACATCAAGAAAACTGGATGGGGTGTTGGGTTTCGAAGAAAATAATTTCAGGCCGCTATCGGCGGAGACCAGCAACGATAATTGTCCGCTGCGATCGACATCTGCTACCGCCGTAAATCGAACCGGTTCCGATAAGAGGTTGGAAGTGGACTTTTGAGACCAAGCACCACCCGTGGTGCCAGCGATTGTGTATAGGCCTTCCGAGCTCCAAGCGATCGCATCGTTCCAGCTGTCGTTGTTGAAATCACCGAGATATAACCCTGTGCAACGAGCGGGAAGCGTTGCTTGATTGTGGAACGTTGGGATCACCTCGCCCACTTGAGGCGTTTGAGTCAGCACGGAATGAAGTTGGTTCTGATTCACAACAGTCCAGTCCCATGAGGCGTTCCCATCCAGCTCGGCGACAGCCAAGTCATAACCTTCATCGAGTTGCTTCCAAGATCCATCCAGCGATCGCCAGCGAAATTGACTATGAAGTAGGTTTTCGAGAACACCGAAGTGCTGGCCTTCGCAAGCGACCAGCAGATCGGTATCGATATCGCGATCGTAGTCGCAGGCGATAATTTGCCGCGCCTTAATCTCTTGCGGAAGCAGTTGGCTCCATCGATCAATGGCTTTGAACGTTCGATTACCATTGTTTTGAAAAAATCGGACTTGGCCGTTGGCGATCAGCGCGAGGTCTAAATCGCCATCGCCATCGATTTCGATCGGTTCCACAGCGGAGATGGCAGGAATATCCTCGAGGCCCGTTTTGGTTGTTACCGCTTTTAGTGTGCGTTTGGGATTATCCCCGATACCGGTTTCCGTCGTAATGATCTGAATGCCTTGATTATTGACTAGTACCAGATCTTGGAGGGTATCATGTCGACGGCTGACGACTGCAGTAACATCTTCGGCCGAGACACCCGAAGCTTGTGCGGACGCTTTGGCAGTATTGGCGTCAATTCGCGGCTGGTCACCAACGGTTACGCTGAACAGATCGATGGCGTAAAAACGCGTTGTGCTGGGATTGATTTCGACGCTGGAATAAATTTCCCAACTTGCAGCATCGCGTTTAGGGAGTTTTGAGACATAGAGTTGGTTTCCTTGGATCCAAGCTACCTCGTTGTTGAGATCAAGATCGATATCGAACCAGATCGCATGTCGCAAGTACGACTCGGCAACTGAAGTGGGGAGGGGAGGAAGCGGCTGTTCTTTCCAAGCGAGAGCGGGTTCAGTAGCCGGTGTCTGCGAGGATAGTCTCTCGCTTAATGTCTCGCGCCATTGGGTGATCGTATCGAGTGAGATCATGGCCAAGATATTAGGGTCGGCGAAGCGGCGGTCGGCAGAGAAGGCTGTTGTCACTCGATGAAGATTGAACCATTGTCGCAGCGGTAGCTCCGCTTGATTGTAGTTTCCTGCAAGCAAATCTTTCTTGGCTGCTTGAACACTTACGAGAGGATTCTCACCTGCGGCGTTGGTCAGAATCTGATCTATGAATGGTTGATTGAGTTCTAGAGAGGGTTCGATCAATTCGCTGATACGTTGATCCTGCAAGTTCAAGAGTGAATCGCCTGCCATTTGCAGCAGGAAGAGATTGCGAGGGAGTTTCTGCCATGCTAGGAGCAGCGCATCGGTGGATTGCTTGGCCAGATCGGGTAAATCCTGTCCTAGTTCTTCTGATAAATCGTGTAATTGCACAGCCAAAACCGGATCTCCCGGTACTCGCTTGAGCGCATCTAAAATAAAAGCGGCGGCCTGCTTTTTGAGCTCGATATCAGCAGGATATTCTTGTTGCTTGGCGACCTGGAGTTTTACGGCGGCCGCGATACGATTAGGTGCAGCCGCAGCGGGAGCGAGTTTGAGGGCATCTGCGGAACTTTTTTCTGCCGCAGCCAGCAGCTCGGGTATCTGCGATCGCAATGTTTGCCGTTCTGCTTCGGAGAGTCGATCAGAGCCTTCGATTTCGCGAAGTTGTTTTTCAACTTGAGCTAGGCGACATACGGCTAGATTCAACGCCAAATTCGCGTCTTGCGGGAAGTTTTGGCAGAGAGCAAGCCACAGTGGAGTCGCTTCTGAAAATCGCTCATTTTCGAGAAGAGCCAGCGCTTGTTCGGCGGTGTTCAGGTCGGTCTTCAGTTGCTGGATACTGCGGGATGGTTCAAGTTCATCTTTGGTCTTGAGTAAAAACCAACCCACGATCGCTAGCACGACCAAGGCATCAACAATTAGAAACAGCATCAAAATGCGTGGAGTTATAGGGAGTTGAGACTGCTGTGCCATAAGGGATCTCTGCTAGGATTCGTTTCTGCACAAAAACGAGTGTTAGGTATTCGCTTCAGTTTAGCACTTATTGTTTGGCGTTGCTGGTGTGTTGGTAAAGCGGTAGGGGGAAGTTCCGAGGAAATAAAAAACGCCATGGTTAATCCATGGCGTTTTGTGTGGAATCTCTAGAAATAGATTGAGTTTAAGTAGTTGCCAATTTGCGAAGCACTGTCGGAAGAATACCACCGTTACGATAGTAATCGATCTCAACCGGCGTATCGATGCGGACCAACACATCGAAAGATTTGGTGGAGCCATCACCCGCTACTGCCTTCACGGTGATTTGCGAACGAGGTTGTAGGTGATCGTTCAGGCCATCGATGCTAAAGGTTTCTTCGCCGGTGAGGCCTAACGACTGGGCCGTTTGACCCGGTAAGAATTGCAATGGCAAAACGCCCATGCCAACCAGGTTGCTGCGGTGAATTCGTTCGTAACTTACGGCGATAACCGCTTTGATTCCCAGTAGCAGTGTTCCCTTGGCCGCCCAGTCACGGCTTGAACCGGTGCCGTACTCGGAGCCCGCAAGAACGATTAATGGAGTGTTGGTATCTTTGTATTTCATTGCCGCGTCATAGATCGACATCACTTCGCCTGTAGGCAGATAACGAGTCACTCCCCCTTCGGTGCCAGGAGCCACTTGGTTGCGGATTCGGATGTTGGCAAAAGTGCCGCGAACCATGATGCGATCATTGCCACGCCGAGCTCCGTAACTGTTGAAGTCACGCGGTGCCACGCCATGCTGCTGTAAGAAACGTCCCGCAGGTCCATCTTTCGTAATGGAACCGGCGGGTGAAATATGGTCGGTCGTGATCGAGTCACCTAATAAGGCAAGCACACGAGCCCCGTGGATGGGAGTGATAGTACCCACCTCTGGTGTAATGCCTTCTAAGAATGGGGGGCGTTGGATATACGTGCTGGCTTCGTTCCACTTGTATCGCTCGCCCGTAGTGATCTCGATCGCGTTCCACTTTTCGTTGCTGGTAAACGCGCTGGAATACTGATTGATAAACATTTCGGGAAGCACTGACTTCTCAACCGTTTCGTAAACCTCTTCCTGGCTTGGCCAAATCTCTTTTAGGTAAACCGGTTTGCCATCGCTCCCTGTACCGATCGGCTCCTGATCGAAGTCGATATTCATGCGACCGGCCAATGCATAGGCAACGACCAGCGGAGGGCTGGCTAGATAGTTGGCTTTGGTATGTGGATTGACTCGGCCTTCAAAGTTTCGATTACCGCTCAAGACGGCTGCTGCGACTAAGTTGCCTTCGGTGATGGCCTTTGCCACGGGATCGGGTAGGGGGCCGCTGTTGCCAATACAAGTCGTGCAACCATAGCCGACCACATTGAACCCAAGTTGCTCCAGGGCAGGCAATACGCCCGCTTTCTCGAGATAATCGGTGACAACGCGCGATCCAGGAGCCAGACTGGTTTTCACAAAAGATTGGACCTTCAGACCTCGAGCGGCCGCCTTCTTGGCCAATAAGCCTGCGCCCAGCATCACCGACGGGTTGCTGGTGTTGGTGCAACTTGTGATTGCCGCAATCACCACCGAACCATGGACGATATCGGTCGAATGTCCATTGTCCACCACCGTGCCGGTAGCCTTCAGTTGCTCGGTCGCTAAACCAAAGCCACGTTGGGCGATCGGATCGGTGAGCGCTTTTTCAAACGAAGGTTTTACGTTCTTCAAGGCAACACGATCTTGTGGTCGCTTTGGTCCGGCAACTGCTGGCTCGATCGTATTTAAATCCAGCCGAAGAACCTTGGAATAAAGCAGAGTTTCCTGGTTGTCGGTACGGAAAAGACCTTGCTCTTTCATGTAACGTTCAACCAAGTCGACCAGATCTTTGCTACGACCTGTACGCAAGAGAAAATGGAGCGTCTCTTTGTCGACCGGGAAATATCCCATGGTCGCACCATACTCGGGAGCCATATTGGCGATCGTAGCGCGATCCGCCAAAGACATTCGCGATACACCTTCGCCGAAGAACTCGACGAACTTGTTGACCACGCCTTCTTTTCTCAAAATTTCAGTAACTCGCAACACCAAGTCGGTGGCGGTGGCACCGGAAGGCAATTTGCCGGTGAGTTCAAAGCCAACGACTTCTGGCATCAACATGTAAAGCGGTTGACCGAGCATATTGGCTTCCGCTTCGATGCCCCCAACGCCCCAGCCGAGTACGCCTAAGCCGTTGATCATGGTCGTATGGCTGTCTGTACCCACAAGAGAATCTGGATAGGCAACCGCCCCTTTCGCATCCTTGCCTGTGAAGACAACACTGGCCAAATATTCCAAGTTCACTTGATGCACAATGCCAGTGTTCGGAGGAACAACTCGAAAGTTGTTGAAGGCTTGTTGGCCCCAGCGCAAAAATTCATAACGCTCTTGGTTGCGTTCAAATTCGATTTCCACATTTCGCGATAAAGCATCCGCAGTGCCAAACCAATCCACCTGAACCGAATGGTCAATGACCAAATCGACTGGAATCAACGGGTTGATCTTTTTGGGATCCCCTCCGAGTTGGCTCATACCATCGCGCATCGCCGCCAAATCGACAACGCATGGTACTCCCGTGAAGTCTTGCAACACGACACGTGCTGGTTTAAAGGGAACTTCCAATTCGGCTGGCTTAGCCGCATTCCAAGTCGCCAAATTTTTAACATCATCCTCCGTTACCTCGTAACCATCGCAATTGCGCAGTACGGCTTCGAGCAAAATACGTATCGAGAATGGTAGCTTGGAGACAGGAGCGATGCCGAGATCTTCAAGCCGATGAAGCCTGTAGATGCCCAAGGGGCCGGACGAGGTCGAGAAAGTATCGCGGGCATGAAAAGGATCGAAGGAGCGGGTGGGTGTGGCCATAGTATTCGGATTACAAGTCGTTTCGAAGTGAGGAATCCGTAGGAAGTATCGGGGAATTCCACCCCCGACGGAAAACAAAGCATTGTACTGATTTCGGCTGAGAATGTCTCCCTGCTTGAAAACAGGAAATTCGTGAAATTTAGGAGTTTTGGGTCTATTTGGTAAAAGGCGTTGTCTTTGTCGGTTCTAGCGAAAGTTCTGGCGGAAATGGTTGTAGCGGTTCGATGGAGGTGTATGGGGGCTAAAGTCCTATCCGCTTTGGCACGTTCCGAGTCCCGAGGTTACCATCGCGATGCTATCACAAAAAAAACAGGCCGCTACCAGCTTAATGAAAAAGCTGTTTTTTGCAGGTATTGCCCTCGGGGTGGCTAATCTGATGGCGCGCGAAGTATCGGGACAGGCCGTCTGCGATTCGCGGACCGGTTCTCACGCTCGCTATCCGGCGGGGCTGAGCTCTGGCGAGGGATGTCGCGGGGAGCATGCTCATTGCAAGTCGCTCACCGTGCTGGACCGGATCGATTCGGTTGCAGATCGCTTGGAAACCGGACTGGATCGTGTTTTCGGAAAATTGCTTCCAAAGAAAAAACAGTGTCACTGTGTTCATTGCCGAGCTCAAGCGGCGGAGGTGTTTCCGGAAAGCGTGCCGGCAGAGGGAGTTCCCGTGCCGGATCGACCGCTGGAATGGACTCCTGAACCGCATGATCCGGCGATTGCCGATCCATTAAATCTTCCGTTGATCGAGTCGAATCCGGAGGGGGCAAGTGGAGCGGTTCCAAGCGACGAAACATCGTCGGTTCCCGAAACGATTTTCCGACCGCGCGTACCGCTGAAGGAAGAGAGTACTCGACGCCAGTTCCCGGCGAAGACCGACCGCACGCAAGAAAATCCAGGCTCGGTAGGTCCGAAGTTACCTGCGATCGAACTCCGCCCCATGGAAGCTGCTCCACCTTCGTCTCCACGCAAAAATACGCGCGAACCAGGAGTGTATATTCCGGAATGGCTCGACGACCCATTCAAGGAGGATCAGTCACGGCGTGAGGAGAAGTTACGTCAGCGATTGTTGGCACCAGAAAATCCGCCGAAGGATGTTCGTATGAGCCGGCAACCCAGCAGTCGCGACTTGATGCAGCAACCGCAGTCTCGTCCAGTTGCCGTGGCGGAACAGAGCAAGCAGAAGGTGGAGCCAGCGGGTCGCGAACCAGTGATTCGATTGAATGTTGGTGCTCCGAACGTTGCAAGTGGCGCGAACGTTGCAAGTGCCGCGAACGTTGCAAGTGCCGCGGACAAGGCTATTCAGCGCAGCGACAGCAATGTGATCAAGGCGTCAGCCAATCAGCCGATTCGGATTACTTTTCCGACGAAAAAATAGCTTCTAGTTTATCAGGCTGGGCTATTTTTGATTCCGAGTTCTTTCTGCCATTGCTCGATGCGCTGCAGCGCTTGCAGCGGCGTTGTTTGTGAGAGATCGGTATCGCGGATGCGATCGAGAACGGGATGCTCGCCCCAATCGAAAAGTGTTAATTGAATTGGGGAGCCGCTCTTCTTCGGAGGTGGTGTAATTTTGGATTGGCCGTATTTATTGATATGGTCGATTTCAAGTTGTGTCAGGATATCTTTCGCGCGATCATTGACCTGAGTCGGTATACCGGCGAGTCTTGCGACATGAATACCGTAGCTTTTATCGGCGCCTCCGCGGACGATGCGATGCAGAAAGACGACATCCTCGTTCCATTCTTTCACCGCGACGTTAAGATTTTTCACGCCGACCAGCGACTGCTCGAGATCGACCAATTCATGGTAATGTGTCGCGAAGTAGGTTCGCGCTCCAATTTGATCGTGCAGGTGTTCGACGATTGCCCAAGCGAGCGAGAGCCCATCGTAGGTGCTAGTACCGCGGCCGATTTCGTCCAGGATGATTAAGCTTCGATGGGTTGCCGTGTTGAGAATGCGTGCGGTCTCAAGCATTTCAACCATGAAAGTGCTTTGTCCGCGGGCCAGTTCGTCGCTGGCACCGACCCGAGCGAAAATCTTATCTGCTATGCCGATGGTAGCCGACTTGGCAGGTACAAAACTTCCCATTTGCGCTAAGATGGTCAGGAGTGCGACCTGGCGGATGTAGGTGCTTTTACCCGCCATATTGGGACCGGTGATTAGCATAACGCGTCCATGTTCCATGCCCACAAAGATATCGTTGGGAACGAAGGTCCCTTGCGGCAATGAGGCATCGAGGACTGGATGGCGTCCTTCTTGGATTTCGAGAATGGTTTCATCCGTGATCGTAGGTCGAACGTAACCGCGCTGGGCGGCGATTTCGGCGAGTGAGCTGAGGGCATCTAGTTCAGATAATACTAAAGCTGTGCGGTTCAGCGGTTGTGTTTGCGCGAATACGGCCTCACGCAAATGCAGAAACAAATCGTATTCCAATTGTTTCGCCCGATCATCGGCGGAGAGCACTTTCTCTTCGTAGTCTTTCAGTTCCGGTGTGATGTATCGCTCAGCATTTTTTAGGGTTTGTTTGCGGATGAAATAATCGGGAATTTTTTCGCGATGCGTATTGGTAACTTCGAGATAGTAGCCAAAAACTTTGGTATAGCCCACCTTGAGACTGCTGATACCGGAGGACTGAATGAGTTGCGCTTGATATTCGGCAATCCATTGTTTTCCGCCGGTAGCCAGTTGTCGCAGTTCATCGAGTTCCGCATTGTAATCTGCGCGAATGAAGCCACCCTCGCGAGGTAACAAGGGGCAATCGTCCATTAAGGCTGCTTGAAGCTGTTGGCTCAGGGCGAGGCAGAGATCGATCGAATCGCCCAGTTCTTGCAAGCGCACTGATTGGGTATCCGAGAGCAGCGTCTTCATTTGAGGAAGTTTGCGGAGTGTGCGACCGACCTGATTGAGATCGCGCGGATTGGTTCTGCTGGTCGCTATGCGAGCCAGCAGACGTTGCAGATCGTAGACGTCTTTGAGTTGGTGGCGAATCGATTGACGCAGGCGCGTGTCGCGGATGAGTTCTTCAACGGCGGAGAGTCGTTGCTCAATGTTTTCTCGTTGGATCAAGGGATTGGCGAGCCAATTGGCCAGCAGTCGCGATCCCATGGGGGTGACCGTATGATCGAGAATCGAGAGAAGCGATCCTTCGCGTTGTCCGCTGCGGATCGTGTGGGTCAATTCTAAAGATCGACGAGTAGCCGAGTCGATTTCGAGTGTGTGGCCGCGGCGGTGTGGGAGCAATCGCTGAATGTGGGCCAGCGATGATCGCTGTGTTTCTTTCAAATACGCGAGAACCGCTCCAGCGGCACCGAGCGCCAATTGATCCTCTTGCTCCCAACCCATCCCTTGCAAGTCGAGCACACCGAATTGCTCATGAAGATTTCGCAGGCTTTCATCGACACCGAATTGCCAAGCCGGGCGTAGCGTGACCATCCAGGGATCGAGGCTGTCTTGGGTGAGCGTGACGCCATCATCTTCTCGAAGTAAAACTTCCGAAGGTTCGATGCGATAAAGCTCATCGCGGACGGACTGTTTGGGAAAAATGCCCGCTTCGAAGCGACCGGTCGAGAGTTCTGCCCAAGCGATTCCGACCCAATGATTCTCTGACGAGTCGGGTTGGGTAGATGCGGCGGCGGTTTTCGCTTTGGACTGGTTGGGAGCTTTCGAGCCGGGGCGAAAACTGCAGACCGCCGCGAGTATATTGCTTTGCCTGGGGTCAAGCAGCGCATCGTCGGTCAATGTTCCCGGGGTGACGATCCGAGTTACTTCCCGTTTTACGATTCCTTTCGCTTCGCGCGGGTCCTCGACTTGCTCGCACACCGCGGCACGGTACCCTTGGCGGATCAGTTTTCCGAGATATCCTTCCAGTTGATGGTGGGGGAAGCCCGCCATCGGGATCGGGTTCTCTCCCTTGTCACGACTGGTAAGTGTCAAGCCGAGGACTCGGGCGGCGGTCTTGGCATCCTCGTAGAATAGTTCGTAGAAGTCGCCCATGCGGAACAAGAGAATACAATCCCCGCAGGCGGCTTTCGCTTCTTCGTACTGGCGCATCATCGGTGTTGTAGTCATAGTAGGCCAAAGCGTTGAGGGGGCGTCAAACATTCAGTGATCGAACAAGTAAGTGCACTATTAGAACGCAAGCGAAGGATTTTAGAAATGTCTCCCCCACCAGATAACGCTGGAGAGTATCGTGTTGTGCTGCAAAAGCAGCAATTGGTCTTTAGTTCCGCGCATTTTATCACCTTCAACGGCGATATTTGCGAGTGCTTGCACGGTCATAATTATGGCGTGATCGGGGAGGTCGTTGGGCCACTGGACGAGAATCGCTATGTGATCGATTTTATCGCTTTCCGCGATACACTGGCCAAGTTGGTCAAGCAACTCGATCACCAAATGTTGCTCCCCACAACTCATCCCCTGATCAAAGTCGAGATTCAGGGAGAGGAAGTGGAAGTTCGATTCCGCCAAAAACGCTGGTTGTTTCCTCGCGAAGATTGTCAGCTTCTGCCCGTCACCAACACTACGGCTGAGGAGTTGGCATGCTGGTTGGCCAGTCGCATGCGCGAAGTGCTGAAGCCCATGATAGGTGAGCGTCTTTCCAGCATCGAAATTGGCGTGGATGAGAATAACGGGCAGTGGGGATATTGCCGTCTCCCCTGGTAGTTTTCCCTGTTACCTGGTTCGGTTGTAGCGCTCGTAGCAGCGGAAGGGTTCACGCCTACGTGTGATTTAATCGTCATATCCGTCATCGTAAGTCTGCGTTTGGCAGCGAACTGAATCGTTCAACGTAGATCGCTGAAGAGTTGGGTAGCTCGTGTCGAATGAAGGGCAGTGTGCGCTCTGCGCACTGACAACGGGCTTTTCCCTAACCTACGCGTTGGACCGATAGGGTGTGATCAACCATGAGCGATGATGGTTTGCGCAAGGCGGCAGTGCTCTTGATGAGCTTGGATGAGGACGATGCTGCTAAGCTGCTCTCGAAACTACCGAACAAAGCGGTAGAAAAAGTTACCATCGCAATCGCTCAAATGGAAACGGTTACCAGTCGCGATCAGGAACGGGTGATCGCGGAGTTTCTGGACAGCAAACCGTCGGTCTTATCGACAAACTCCGGTGGTCTAGAAAGGGCCAAAGCTTTGGTGAAAAAAGCTTTGGGTAAAGACTCCGCTGACATGATCAGTGTGTTGCAGCAGGCTTTGGAGTCGCTGCCATTCGGCTTTTTGCACAAAGCGGATCCGCAGAACATTCTATCGTTTATTGTGGATGAGCATCCGCAGACCGTCGCGCTCGTCCTATCCCACATTCCTTCCCCAACCGCCGCCTCGGTACTGCAAGGCCTACCGATGGCGAGGCAGTTGGCAGTGATTCGCCGGATCGCGCAGATGGGACAGACATCACCAGAAGCCATCGACGAAATCGAACGAGCACTCGAAGTGCGCATGAGTCTGGTGATGAACCAATCGTTCGAGAAGGCGGGTGGTGTCGAGTCGGTAGCCGAGATTTTGAACGTATCGGATCGCGCGACCGAGCGACAAATTCTCGAATCTTTGGCGAAGGATACACCCGAGTTGGTCGAAGAGATTCGGCGTCTCATGTTTGTTTTCGAAGATATCTCGAAACTCGCCGACAAAGATATTCAATCGATTCTCAAGAATGTCGAAACAGCTCAGTGGGCAATGGCCCTCAAAGGTGCCAGCCAAGCGTTGCAAGACAAGGTTTTGCGAAACATGTCTTCGCGTGCTGCCGAAATGCTCAAAGAGGAAATGGAATACCTCGGCAAAGTGCGTCTTTCGGATGTGGAAGCGGTGCAGCAGAAAATTGTCGATATCGTGCGCAACCTCGAGGAAAGCGGCCAATTGGCTCGTCCAACGGGAGATACCGAAGAAGAGTATATCAGTTAGTCTTATCGGTTGGTTGGCAGCATAGTAGCACGAACAAGCCGGCGGCGATTAAATCTGCGGTTGTTCCCGGATTGCGTCGATGCCCGTTCTGTCGCATCCATTTGTCCAGCGCGTTCCAGCGTTTCTCGAACCGAGCAGATAGCTGCTGCTTTTCAGCTAAGAAAAAATCCCATAACCGCTGCGATTTCATGCGCAGCAGGTTATTTTCTTTTTCGCCCAGTTTGCGATGCACCAAGCTATCGCCGTAGAGAGATAGCCAGCGCAATTGAAAAAGTCGAATTCCCGAATGGATATCAGCAAAATGTTCGATATCGCGTTTTAGAAGAGGGACGACTTCGTCAAAAAGAAATACAAAACGTGTGCAGTATATCTTGGCAACTTGATCGATCTTCTCCACCACACGCATTGCATCCAGCAGGTCGCTGGGAGCGTCCGCGTGATGAATATCCATTTTGGTGCTTTTCCCCAGACCACCTGGAGAAGCCAAGCGAATGGAATCATAAATGGCTTGCGAGTCCTCCGCATTTAGGCCATCGATGACTGCAGCCGTTCGCTTGCGTAATTCGTGAAGCGCTTTGGGAAATTTCTGTTGAACCGAAAAGCAATTTGGATCGCATTCCGGCAGGGCAATCGCCAGAGGTGCCAGGAGAAGCAGGGTACCCAGGTTGGTATTGACTTGCACGGAATTTCGGGTAGCCGAAACGGCCTGGTAAACCAATCTCCCCACGGTAAGTTGGGCTGGCCGATCGAAGACCGGTCCGATGGCGATTGCGCTGCGAAGAAAATCGTCATAGGCCATATCGGCAAAGCGGGCACCGGGGTGGACATTTCCAAGTTTGCGAGAGGAAGCTTCGAGAAGGATGGCCAAGGTCGCGCGTTGACCGATACTCCAGCCCGGCGAGTGATGGCTTAGTGTGAAGAGCGATGAGGTTCGGCCGTTCTTCGGTCGTTTTGCCATAATGGATTAGACGTTTGTCGCGGGTGTTTGGAGAAAGCGTTCCATGTGGGACAGAACATCTTCGGGTGCATCCTCCATCACATAATGTCCAACATCTTCCAGTCGAACTGTTTCGGCATGTGGCAAATGCTTGGCTAATCGCTCAAGACATTCGGGACGGAAACACCAATCTTTCATACCCCATATCATCAAGATCGAGAGTGGGCTTAATTGGTGCAGATTGCGTTCAATATGGTCGAGCGTTTGCCACGTTGGATCGCTGGGGGATGTGGGTATATCGCAGACGAAGCTGTTGATGGCAACTCGATTCATCCAATTATTGTATGGGGCTAGCAGTCCAGATTTTACGACCGGTGAGAGTCGCTTCTTGCGGTGGATGGTCATCGTTAGCGCAGCTCGGCAAAACAGATTCAATCCTCGCACCGCAAAGGGCCCCACTAAAGGCCAGCGGCAAGCGGCAATTCGCCATGGGATATACGGCGGAGGGAAAGCGGCCGTGTTGAGTATCACAATTCGCTCGACTCGCGGAAGTTCTGCTAGGGCGGCACCCAAACCAATCGCTCCTCCCCAATCATGCACCACTAAAGTGATGCGGCGCAGGTCGAGTGTTTGCCAAAGAAGTTGCAAATTGGCAATATGCTGGGCGAGTGTGTAGGGATACTTCTGAGGTTTATCGCTCAAGCCACAGCCGATGTGGTCGACGGCGATCACGCGTTGAGACGAGCGAAAATGTTTTACAATAGCTCGATAGTAAAAAGACCAGGTTGGATTTCCATGAACACAGACGATCGGCTGATCGCCACGCCCTTCATCCAAATAGTGAAGCCGATTAGCGCCGATGGTCAAATAATGGGAGCCGAACGGATATTCGGATTGCCATAGTGCCATGCAGTCGTCTTTCGTAGTAGCGGTTTCGAAGTTGGCTGAAATGAGTTGCTGGGAAGTGCTCGTAAAAAATATATCGAAACGACCAAGTTGGATATAGCCAACCGACTCCAAAGGCCAGATTATTGCGTTGGATTATTGGGCTTGGCTCATTCGCTGCTGCCAAAACTCGCGAGCTTTTTCGAGAAATGGCTGATAAGCTTGTTGCTCGGCCGCATCGAGTTTGCTGATTTTTTTGGCGGACTCTTCCAGCCAGTCTTGGAAGTAGGCGACAGCTTCTTTCTTCCAGTAAGTTTTTCCTCCGATATCGATGTAATAGGGGGCGGTCATGCCGAACCGATAGCTTGGTTCGTGGTCGGTAACGACGCGTATTAGTACCCAGCCGCTGTGAGTGACTTTCAACGGTGGAATAACCCCGCCGCGTCGGGCGTGTTCATCGAGTCGAGCGCGGTAAAGGGTGCCGCTGTTATGAACCACTTCTAGATATTCGACCGGATCGCGCACCGTCAAGGTGACATCGATTTGCAATTCCAGCGGGCTCCCATCGGGCGACTTGAGAGTGGCACCGGGCAGTTCGCCGTTGACCAAGGATCGCAACAGAGGTCCATTGGTCACCATGGCTTTGCCCGCTTTGAGTCGCTCCCACCATGTCGCATCGCTTTCCGATCCAGACAGTGAGACATAAACTCGGTTATAGCCCAAATGCGTTTCGAGTCCAGCGCGTCCGAATCCAGAGGCGGCCGCTGGTGCGATCTGAAAACCTGCATCGAGCAATTGCCAGTAGGTGTACTCGACCAGTCGCCCCAAACCGCGCGGTCCATTGAAACGCACCGGATCGGGGTTATAGGCTGCAGCCGTAACGGGAAGTCCCTTATCGGGTTGCAGGTGATGAGCGAGGACGGCAAAAGAATCGATCTGGCCTTGAGCCAATAGCAGTGGCACATCGCGCGACCATGGCTGCACCAGAGCGATATGCTGGGCTTGGTCCGCCAGAGCCCGCTGCAAAATGCGTGGAGAGATAGGAAGTACAAGATCTTTTTGCGAAAGCTTATCCATTCGCGACCAACCGTGAATCAGCAGTCCACTTTCCAACCGCAAGTCCATCAAACTTGCCTCGTCTACCCAGCGCGCACGACTATCTTCAATTCGAATGGCACTGGCCGGATCCACTTTGGGTTTAGGCTTGGGTTGGATCGGCGGAGAATCGGCAGTCTCAGCGGGAGCAGCGGATGGTTGTTCCGCTCGCAAACTGGAGAGAGCTAAATCCAAATCATCGGCACCCATCCACCGCGCTAATTCGTCCCGGGGAACTTCGGCCCACAAGTCACCTCCCCACCAATCTTCTTTGCGCATTTCGCAACTGCGTTCCACATAGATCGGATGCTCGTCGGCCGCATCGCGACTCAGGGTAAATCCACCTTGCGTGAACGCGTACTCCAAGCCTCGACTGCCGATGTAATTGAAGTCACCCTCTCGTTGTCGGATGACGATGGTTCGATCGAGCAAGAACCAATTGCCACGCCGAAGCAGGCCGGGTAGTTTGGGCGGGCGACCCGAAGCATTTTGAATCGAAATCCGAATGGGGACCGGCTTGTCTGTCGCATCGTCCAGTGGTGTCACCGATACTTCGCCATCTTTGGCGTAGAGCCCTGGAGCGAGCAGCATCAGCCAGAGGGAGAGCCACAAGAGGTTCCATTCAAGCAAGCGTTGACGGGTACGAATCATGGGAGTGGGGGCTGAGCGTTAGCGAAAGAAAAAGCATCCTTCTTGAACGTACCTCGTTTTCTGAGCGCAATCGGCAAACGATTTGCATTAAAATGAGAAAGCGTTCGAGGTGGCTGCCAAAATGGCAGTCTCTTATAGGGCAGTCTAGGGTATTTTCAGGCGATTCAAAGGTATTCTTCACGCGCCGAATGCGAATCGATGGCACCTTGGCGAGGGGGAACAGGGAAAATGGCGGACGATTATTACAAGGTTTTGGGTGTATCACGAACGGCTTCTGCGGAGGAGATCCAGAAGTCTTATCGCAAATTGGCGGCTAAATGCCATCCTGATATGAACCCAGACGACGTTCAAGCCAAGAAGCGATTTCAGGAGCTTCAAAAAGCGTACGAGGTTTTGGGAGACCCCGAAAAGCGAAAACTTTACGACCAGTTTGGTCCTGGTTTTGAGCAGATGGGAGGTGTCCGAGGTGGGCCGACGGGGGCTGGCGGCGGGGGAAATCCATTTGAAGGCATGGATTTTGAGCAAGTTTTCCGCGGGGGTGGTGGAGGTCAATCTTTTCCCTTCGGCGATAACCTCAACGACATTCTGCAGCAGTTCATGGGTGGCGCTGCGGGCGCGGGAGGTGGCGGCGGGGGGGGCCGTCGGCGGCGCTCGGCTGGCGGGAAGGGGAGCGATTTGGAGGCGACCGCCGAGATTCCGTTTGTGACTTCGATTCTAGGGGGAGCGGTAGAGCTGCATCTGCAGCGGGAAGGAAAGACCGAAAACGTTAGTGTCCGGATTCCGTCGGGGGTTGAGTCGGGAAAAAAAATTCGGCTGCGAGGTAAGGGAATGCCGGGAGCCAACGGGAGTCCGGGGGATTTGTTGGTGACGCTTCACGTTCTTCCCCATCCTCATTTCAAACGTCATGGCGATAACTTGGAACTGAAGTTGCCGGTGACTTTGGCCGAGGCGGCCTTGGGTGCGAAAGTGGATGTGCCGACGCCAGCGGGAGTTGTTTCTTTAAAGGTTCCCGCCGGCAGTAGCAGTGGCAAGCGGTTGAGGGTCAAAGGGCAAGGAGTGAAGAAGACGGATGGAACCAGCGGTGATCTTTTTGTTGAACTTCATATCAAATTACCCGATCATATCGATGCGGCGAGCGAGGAACTGATCCGCAAGCTCGATTCATTGCATCCATTGGCACCGAGAGCAGGGTTAGCTTGGTGAGTGAGAAACCGTCTGAGCGATTTGGAAAAAAAGACCGAGTCTGTTCGAGGGTCGAGTTTGAGCGCATCTTCAAAACGGGGCGCGTGCAGGCCGATCCATTTCTGGTGATCCACGCACTTCCCAATCGACTGAACTTCTCGAGACTCGGGATCTCGGTGTCCAAGAAAGTGGGCTCCGCACCTGTTCGCAATCGTTGGAAAAGATTGATACGGGAAGCTTTTCGCAGGCAACGGCTTGAGATTCCAAAGGGCATGGACTTTGTGGTTCGGCCGCGGGCCGGCGCGAAGGCAGATGGTGTGGAGATCAAGCGATCGATGGTTCGCTCGACGCGCATCTTAGGTCGTCGTCGCGATGGATGAAGAGGGGCACCATGTGCGAGCAACATCGTGATGAGGCAAGTGAGTTACAGCGACCTTCGTCGATGCCAGCGGACAAAAAGTCGGTTTCCTTCGTAGCCAATGTATTGAAGAATGCGATGATCGCCATGGTTCACTTTTATCAGCGAGGCATCAGTCCCTTATTGGGAAAGAACTGTCGCTATGAACCTACTTGCAGTCAATATTTTATTTTAGCTGTGGAGAAGTATGGACCGTGGCGTGGAGCCTGGAAGGGATTTTGGCGGATCATGCGTTGTCATCCTTTTCGCCCGGGTGGATATGATCCACCTTGAGAAAGACCGATAGATCGAAGGGAACCAAACATGAGCGCTGATCCCACTTCGGCCGCTATTGCCTATCATTGGCAACCGGATTACGGGGCCATACTCCGCTGGCCTCAGGATGGAAACGCTTGGATTCACCCGGATGATCGTGAATGGGTCGAACGATACGTACCGAGCCGGCGTGTTTTTCGTCGGGAAAGTTTCGATGGAGAGTATTACCATCTGCGATATGGTACGATCCGCGTGCGAATCAAACCCTGTTTATGGTGGAAGGTGGTTGCTGAAGATATTGAGATTGATGATCAGGTTGAAGTTTTATCGCAACTGGGTCAGGTGGAACCACTCATCGGTCAAGTCAGCGAGAAGATGTACGATCCGCATCAAGGCCGCATCTATTATTTGTTGCGCAATCGCGAAGTCCAATTGACGCGTGAATATTTCTATCACGAATTGCTCAGGCTTAATATGCGACCTCAATTGCGCGAGCCAAGCTTTGAGCATCAGCCGCAGCGGCTTGGTATGCCCTTGATTGAAATCGATACGCTGAAACTGAATACTCTAGAGTCTGCTTCTGAAGACGATCCGAGAGGTGATTAGAGGAGGAAAGCGGGCGCACGGTTTAAAAGAACGAGCGATGGATGAGAAAGCCGATGATGGCGCCGATCAAGATGGCAGGGGGCAGCGCAACGGCTAGTGCTAGGCCAATGATCATGCCATTGGACATAGTCGCTTTTGTTTCCGTGGACGATGTTGGCGATTCGGTCTGTGGTAACGGGGGAGTGCTGTGGCCGGTATCGGTTTCATGTTGTGGCCAACTCCCTTCCATCGTTGCGCCATGATAGCGGGCTCGGGAGATACTGCTTTCTTGTCGCGATTGCCAATCCTCTTGTGGTTCGATGGCTGGGGGCGATTCAGCATCGGAGGGAGGTGGTGGGGGAAGCCAGGGAGATTTGCCGAGTCGGCCGACGGGAACAGCATCGGGCGAACCCGCCCAAGGTTCCAGACGCGTGGCTACTTCGGCGGCATCGGGAATGCGCTTTTGTGGATCCTTTTCCATCATGTCGGCGATAATGTCGACGAAGTCTTCGGGCAGGTCGGGAGCGAACTTGCGGGGATGCCAAGGTGTTTCTTCGAGATGGCGTTTTAGTTTGCTTTGCGTGTCGCCCCCTGGGAAGGGAACTTTGGCGCATACCGTATAATACAGAGTGCAGCCCAGCGAATAGATATCGCTGACGGGTCGAACATCGAGAGGCGAGCGAATTTGTTCAGGCGAAAGATAGTCGGCGGTTCCAACGATTTTTCCAGCTCGTGGATCATCGAGCAGGTTTTGTGCAAAGCCTGCCAGACCAACGTCCGATACCTTGGCTTGGCCATCGGGTGTCACCAGGATGTTGCCCGGTTTGACATCGCGATGAATAAGTCCTTGTTGATGCGCGTAAGCCAGTCCAAGAGCGGCCTGCATGATGATACTGGCGGCTTGAGAAACCGGCAGAGGTCCGTTTTTTCGGACCAGTTTGCGGAGATCCATACCGGCCACAAATTCGGTCACCAAATAATGGACGTTCCCATCTTGCCCCGCGTCGAAGGCTCGCACTAAGTAGGGACAATCCAGGGCGGCTTGCAAGCGGATTTCGCGGATAAAGCTGGTAAGGGCTTCAGGCGTTTTGCGGTGTACTGGTAGCACCTTGACGGCGCAAACTCGTCCCATCACTTTATGGACTGCTTTGAAAACCTGTCCCATGCCGCCTTGACCGACAAAATCGGTGATCAAATAGGGGCCGAGATTTAATTTTGTTCGGCCGGCAGAGAGTTGCGTCGCCTGATAAAGCGTTAAAACATCTTGCTCGATCAAGATTTCTGCCAGCAGGGCATCGGACGGTTCGCTGGAAGGCTGGCTGGCTTGATTGCGAGCCGAATTGACCTGCGATAAGCGATGTTTGGCGACTCGATATGCGTACTCCAGTTGGCTCGGTTGGACCAGACCGCTGGCCAGAGCGGCAGCGGCGAGAACCGATTCAGATGGAATGCTGGACATGGGAGCGCAGACCAGAATGTAGTAGATTAGAGGATTGCCGACACAATAATACGCTACCCGAGACAGAATTCCCTGGGGCTAGCGCGAATAAATTGCAAAAAATAAATGGTTAAAACTGGATAGTTTGATGAGCAAGCGATTGATAGCGATAGGCGATATTCACGGTTGCAGCGAGGCACTGGATGTTTTGCTCGAGGCGATTGCGCCACAACCTTCCGATACGATTGTGACTCTGGGGGATTACGTGGATCGCGGAAACGATAGCAAGGGAGTGATCGATCGGCTGATCGAACTGTCGACGCAGTGCCGCTTGATCCCCTTGCTGGGCAATCATGAGGAAATGATGCTGCAGGTCGTCCGCGATGACGAGCCACCCTATCACTGGATGCAGTGCGGTGGCATGGATACGTTGGATTCGTACGGATTCTCGGGCGATATGCGAGTGATCCCTGAGTCTCATTTCCAATTCTTCGATGAACTACTGGAGTACCATGAAGAAGAGGATTGTTTCTTTGTTCATGCCAATTACGACCCACTGCTGGAGCTTCGGGATCAGCCCCCTGATTTGTTGCGGTGGGTCAAATTGACTTCCTTTGTTCCGCCGCCGCATCGCAATGGGAAGAGAGCGATTTGCGGGCATACCCATGATCGCGGCGGAGAGATTTTTGATGTCGGACACCTAACCTGTTTAGATACGTATTGCTACGGCGGCGGCTGGCTCACGGCGATGGAAATCCGCACCGGTCAACTCTGGCAATCCAATCGCCGCGGCACGCTGCGCGGCTGAGGCTGGAATTGATCCCAAAGACTAGTCCACTGCCGAGCCTACCTCGACGTGTGGCCCGGTTCCATGTGGCCCGGTTCCATGTGGCCCGGTTCCATGTGCAGTCTAGACTTTCGCGAAGCCTCGTCCTGGTGAACGTTGAGCCAACAGCGCGTCGCGCCAGGCGTCAGTCGGATGCGGCATTTAGGGGAGAGTGACCACTGTGCCATCGTTGCGGCCTGCCATCAGCCGATAGGTGTTCATGTCGACGTTCGTTGAAATTGTGTGTGTTGATCCATCCATGAGCAGAAACAACGCGCCACCGGTATGAGGGCTCCAGAAGCCGCCGGGGCTACCCGTGGGAGCGTTGGGGCCGCCGGTACGAACATGTACGGTCGCCATGGTGATGGCAGGACGCGCGGTTTGACCGACGACCTGTCCGCGACTCTGCGCGATTCTCGGCGAAAAGACAGTTTGAGCGGTGGGTACAACACCAGCCCAGCCGTTGGGTGCGAACATGCTGGCGCGTTCGCCGAGGGCAATCGTATTCGATGTTCCATCGGTGATGTCAGCGTGCCGAATGGCGACGTTTCGATGAAACATACCATTGAAAGGTTGTTGCTCGTACATGGCGCTATAGCCGGGCGCGTTAGCCGGGTCGCCTCCGCCGAGACATCCGATGTAACTGCTTGGAGCTAGATCGGTGATGCCGAGCGTGGCAGGCCAAACCGAGACCGGTTCATTCCAGGTATCTGAGGGGCATTGATATTCTTTCACTCGCGTACTGCGGGCGACTCGATTTTCTGGGGCAGCAATTGGGAGATGGAACTGGATGGTTTGGTGGAGGTTGCCTTGTTCGATATGGGGCAAGATCATCGCGAAGAAGCTCCAGCCAGGTCCTGCTTCGGGTATCGGATCGTTACCCCCGCCACTCCATGAGCCGGTGACACGGGAGATGAAGCCTGGTGGGAAGCGGCGATGGGCGCATTCGTAATTGTGCAGAGCCAAGCCGATTTGTTTGAGGTTATTTCCGCATTGCAGGCGTCGGGCGGCTTCGCGGGCCGACTGCACGGCTGGCAGCAGCAAGCCGACGAGAATACCGATGATGGCGATGACGACCAGAAGTTCGACCAGGGTGAATCCCGAGTTGCGGACTGAGGAAAACGAAAGTCGTTTATAGGTACAAATGTTTATAAATTGACCTGGGTAAATCGCACGGCATGGAGAATTTTGATTGCTCATAGATAACCTCTAGCAGCCATTAAGGGGTGAGATCGTCGTTGGCTGGCTGGCAGTACCCCCTTCGTTGGGAGGGTGTTCCACTTGCTCGCTTGAAGTATTCGCTAAAGTATACTGAGACTCAGTCTCATTACAAGTGAGTTGATGGGAATTTTCTCATGAAATCTTGTGAATAATCCCAAAGGTGGCGTAGGGATGGATTCGCTTGCTCGAGGAAGGCTCGCAGTGAGTCTTGGGCCGGGCCAGCCAGGAAGTCAGCGTGTGGGGTCCGTTCCAACTATCAGCCGCAGCGGATAGCGTTGCGAGTGTTTAGATATCGCAAAGCTTGGCGGCGTGTCGCAGCGAGGCGATTGGATCTTTCCAGGTCGGGATGAATTCCTGAGCGACATAGCCTTGATAGCCAGTCTCTAGGATCGCTTTGAGAATGGGTGGGTACTGAATCTCTTGGTTTTCGTCGATTTCGCACCTGCCTGGATTGCCGGCTGTGTGGTAATGACCGATCCAGGGATGATATTTGCGAATTCGCCGAATGACATCGCCATGCATAATCTGCACATGGTAGATGTCGAACAACAACTTCATCCATGGCGAATCGACGCGTTGAATCAGGCGGATACAGCGTTCGAGATCATCTCCGAAATATCCGGGATGCCCCTTCATGGGATGAGAATCATCCCGTGTGTTGAGATGTTCCAAGCAGAGGTGGACCTGATGTTTTTCCGCTAGCGGCATCAGTTCTTTCCAAAGTTTGACGCAGTTGTCTTCCGCTGCGGCATCAGAGATTCCCGCTTTGCGCATGCCTGTGAACGTAATGACGCGAGGGCAATGAACCTGGGCGGCCAGTTCGATCGCAGCAGTCAATTTGTCCATGCAAAAATCACGATTGGCTGGATCCAGTGGCCCTTGCTGAAAACCATGGCTGCTCACCAGCGAAATCTTTAGTCCGAGCTTCTGCACGTCAGGATAGAACTTGCTGTCGATACCTTCGATCGCTTCGAAGCCTATCGCGGCAGCATGCTGGGCCAATTCGAGAGTTGGCATGGGATTGAAGCACCAACCCATAAGCGATTGATGAATGCGTCGCTGGGTAATCACCTTTTGGTCGTCCGATGCGGAATTAGCGTTTGTTGTGTGCAGAGTTGGTTCGGCCGCGATCGCTGCGCGACTTGCTGCCAAGCCGCTGGCAGCCACCGCGCTGAGTCCACCGATAAGACCATAACCTCCCACAGCGCCGGCAGCTTGAAGCATGCCGCGCCGAGATACCGTCTCGCCAGCGGACTCTGAAGGACGTGGAGGCATAGGCGAGTAGTCTTCAGGCTTATTCATCCGTGACGCAGCCTTCCGAAGCAGACTTCACGGAGCGGATGTACTTAAACAAGGTACCGCGAGTGGCCTTGAGGGGTGGGGCAGACCATTGACCGCGTCGACGCTCAAGTTCTATCTCGCTTACCGAAACATCCAAGCGATTATGTTCAGCGTCGATCGTGATCAAGTCCCCGTCTTGAACCAGTGCCAGCGGTCCACCGACCTGTGCTTCGGGAGTGATATGTCCGACGATGAATCCATGGGATCCACCCGAGAAGCGTCCATCGGTCAAGAGAGCGACATCGTTACCGAGACCTGCACCCATGATGGCTGAGGTGGGTGTTAGCATCTCGGGCATACCGGGGCCACCCTTGGGTCCTTCGTAGCGAATGATGATCACATCCCCTTTGCGGATCAGGCCTTGTTCTAATGCGTGCAGCATCGGTTCTTCGCCGTCGAAACAGCGAGCTGGTCCAGAAAACCGCATACCTTCTTTGCCGGTGATCTTGGCGACCGAGCCTTCTGGGGCCAAGTTGCCGCGAAGAATCTGGATGTGTCCTGTCGGCTTGATCGGGTTGTTCAGTGTGCGCACGATCGGCTGACCGGGTGAAAGTCCTGGCAAATCGCGAAGATTTTCTGCGATGGTCTTGCCGGTTACCGTCATGCAATCACCATCGATCAATTTTTCTTCCAAGAGATATTTCATCACAGCCGGTGTGCCACCTACGCGATGAAGATCTTCTTCGACATATTTGCCAGAGGGTTTCAGGTCGGCGATAAAGGGAACGCGATTAGAAATGCTTTGGAAATCTTCGAGTGTGATTTTCACATCTACCGCGCGGGCCATCGCGATCAAATGCAGCACCGCATTGGTTGAACCTCCCAGAGCCATGATGAGTACGATCGCATTTTCGAAAGCGCGACGCGTCATAATATCGCGAGGCTTCAGGTCGAGTTCCAGCAGATTGCGAACCGCTTCGGCGGCTCGCAAGCACTCCTCTTTTTTCCCTGGATCTTCAGCGGGCGTGGAGGAACTATATGGAAGAGACATCCCGAGAGCTTCGATTGCGCTGGCCATCGTGTTGGCTGTGTACATTCCGCCGCAGGCCCCTGCGCCGGGGCAAGAGTTCCGCACGATGGCTTGTCTTTCCTCTTCGGGGATGGCTCCCGAGATATACTGGCCATAGCACTGGAAGGCGGAAACGATATCAAGAGTCTGGCCGTTCCAGCGACCGGCGCGAATTGTGCCCCCATAAATCATCAGCGAAGGTCGGTTGAGCCGTCCCATTGCGATCAGGCAGCCAGGCATATTCTTATCGCAACCTGGCAATGCAACTAACGCATCATACCACTGAGCGCTCATCACCGTTTCAATCGAATCGGCAATCAAGTCGCGCGATTGCAGTGAGAAGCACATGCCGCGCGTACCCATCGAAATCCCATCGCTCACACCGATCGTATTGAATCGCAGGCCCACCAAGCCCGCTGGTGCAGCCCCTTGCTTGACCAATCCTGCGAGATCGTTCAGGTGCATATTGCAGGTGTTACCCTCGTACCACATGCTGCAAATACCCACCTGTGGCTTGTTCATATCCTCAGCAGTCATACCCGTTCCATAAAGCATCGCCTGGGATGCCCCTTGGCTCTTGGGCTGGGTGATCTGTGAACTGTAGCGATTCAATGGTTGTTTCATAGCACAATCAAATATTGAAAAAATAACAAAAAATATTCTCAGCGAACCTTACATTCCTGCGACACATTCCTGCGACATTGTGGACTTTCAGTTTACCCCATCTCGAATCGCTTTGGCAGACGGCGAAACGGCTATATTTTGCGTGGACACTATTATAATCGCTAATGGCAAAAAAACGGTCGAGTCACTCAGATCGTGTCGTGTGGCGGGATAGAATACTGGCAAATCCATTAGGAGTTCGTGAACCCATGCGAATCGTATCGCTTTATCCAGCTGCTACCGAAATTGTCGCCTTGCTAGGTTTATCTGAGCAACTGGTCGGCATCAGCCATGAGTGTGATTTCCCGCATTCGATTCGGTCGTTACCGCAAGTGACAAAATGCACCCTACCTCCTCATGCTTCCAGCGCAGAGATCGATGCGATCGTGCGGCAGAAAATGTCGGCCAATCAACCGCTTTATGAAATCGACAGTGAACTTTTGCAGCGATTAAAGCCAGATCTTATTGTTACACAATCGTTGTGCAAGGTGTGTGCGGTAGATCAAAGTTCGATCGAACAATCGCTCGGTCGTTTTGCAGCGACTACCAGCGTAATCGCGCTGCAGCCGGTTGATTTGTCCGCGGTGTTGCTGGACATCGAGAGAATCGCTGCTGCAACCGATGCCTTCCATCGCGGTCAATTGTCGATAGATTCGCTGCGAGAACGCATTGATTCGGTGGAACAGAGCGTGAAAGAATCCAATCATCGACCGACCGTGGTGATGCTTGAATGGATCGAACCGCTATTTTGTTCTGGACATTGGACTCCCGAATTAATTCGTATCGCTGGAGGGGATGAATTAATCGGACAAGCAAAAGAACTCTCCAACGTGATTTCGATCGAGCAACTCATCGCTGCCAATCCGGATCTGCTTCTGTTTGCCTGCTGCGGCTACAGTCGTGAGCGAACGTGCGAGGATATTCAGCGGACCGGTTTGCTTTCCCAGCTTGCTACAATGGATGCTGTGACAAAGAACCAAATCTATATTGGGGATGGTAATGCCTATTTCAATCGACCCGGCCCGCGACTGGTCGATACGCTGGAGATGTTGGCGGCGACTTTTCATCCCAAGTTGTTTGCTTCGTCTCCATCGATTTCGCCATTAAGTCGATATGGCGACCTGTGTTCCTCGGAGAAGATTTAGGGTTGCACGAAACCAACACCTTTTACGGTCAAGCTAATTCGCTGCGAGCTTCTATGACAAAACCTGAATTCATCTATTTTGATCTCGGCAATGTGCTGGTGTTCTTTGATCATGAGATTGCGAGTCGACAGATCGCGCAGTTAGCAAACGTTCCAGTCGACATTATTCGTCGCGAAGTTTTTCATTCCTCGTTGCAAAGCGACTACGAGCGCGGTCTCATCAGCAGCCAGGAATTTGTCCAGCGCCTCAGTCAGAAGCTCGATCGCTCGTTACCGATCGAAGAAACTTTGGAAGCGGCCAGCGCCATTTTTGATCCTCATGAAGCGATCGTGGACTCGATCGAAGGATTGCGTAAAGCGGGCTATCGTTTAGGTATTCTCTCCAATACGTGCGATGCCCATTGGACATGGTTGATGAAGCAGAACTATAAAGTGCTGGGTCCTTGGTTTGACGTCATCGCGTTGAGTTATGAGATGCAATGTGCGAAACCCGATTTGGAAATCTATCGTCAAGCTGGAAAAATGGCAGGTGTTCCCGCCGAGCGCATCTTTTTTACCGATGATCGACTCGATAATATTCAAGGGGCCGAACAAGCGGGATGGATCACACATCACTTCACAGGGTTAGCAGGATTTCAGCAGCGAATTGAAACGTGGTTATGAACGCTGGGAGCAGTGAGCCTTTTTTCAGCGGGTGATTCATGATTCGAGATGCGACAAGCTGGACTTTCTGGACCGATGTTGCTCAGCGTTCTGGCTGGCATTGGCAATTCTCCAATGCGTCCCTAACCAGTGGCGAACCACTGCATCGTTTGGTGGATCCAGCCGGGAAGGTGCTTCAGCTTGGGACGCGCGAGCAGATCCAATCGCGGTGGTGTGAGTTGACTCGCTTGGATGCAATGCAAGAGAGAGACTCTTTGGCGCCCGTAGTGCTCATCTTGCATGGGCTCGGGCGGACACGTCGATCCATGACGCCGCTCTGGAGGGCTTTGAAGAAGCGATTGCCAGAGCTCGAGATGCATCAGTACGCTTATGCATCGATGATCAATCGCATGGACGATCACGCAAGTAGCTTGGCAGAATACATTGCTTGGTCCTTTGGTGGACGCCCCATTATTTTTGTCGCGCATAGCCTGGGTAACATCGTTCTGCGTCGGATGTATCAAATGGTGCGTCGCCGAGGTGGATTAGTGCTTCCCGATACAACCCTCGCGCCGTTGTGTCTTCTCGGTCATGCGATGCTTGGACCACCGAATCAAGGGAGCCTGATCGCCAAGCGGATCAGCCGTATGCCGGGTGTGCCATGGATCATGGGCCCGAGCTTTTTGCAGGTGGGTCTTTATTGGGAAGATTTGCGCGATGGGCTTGATTTGCCACCAGGTCCTGCAGCGGTTATCGCCGGTGATGTGCCAAGCCTCAGAAAGACCCATCCGCTGTTGCCTGCTCCCAATGATGGCTTGGTTCTGGTTGACGAAGCTCGATTGGTGCCAGATCAGGAAATTGAGGTGTACCCGATTTGGCACTCGCTCTTTATGTACGATCGCCGTGTTCATGATTCCCTCGCTCGGCATATCCAAAACTGGTTGCTCCCATCTTAGGGGGCCCGAAATTGACGCTTCTCCGTGGAACTTCGTCCGGTTTTGGCGTCTTGTGGCGAAAAATCGAACGCGAATCCCTCGAGTTTTACAAATCCCCTCTGCGGCAAAACGTTGCGCCTCAGAGGTAATTGGCAGGGGTGCACGGGGGGGGAAGCCTCCGTTTTTCGCATGCGAGCGAAAAAAATTTGGAATGAGCGAACGGGAGTGCTATTCCCGACGTCCTACATTTAATGGCAAGAACATCCCCGCAGGTTCGCTTGCTAGCCAAAAGCGATCCTGCGGTATAGGAACGGATTTCCTGAATTGGGGTTGTATAAATTGCGTCAGAAAGGGAACTTACCCCTCCCTGCCAGCGTCCGAATCTAGGAAACGGAATTCCAGTCTGTCGCCGATTCGGACCGAAAAAGCAACGTGAAGCCCTTCGCTGACAGCCTTTTGGAAGTCAGCTCCAAACCAATCCAACCCACCTGATGTTTTTGGACGATCGTTCACCGAACCAGTAAACATTACAACCGGCCAGCAAGAAAAAAGCTGGAGCTCGATTTAATTAGAAGCGTAATCATGTCAGACGAAACCCCCGAAAATACCAACTTATCCTTGATCGCTGCTGATTTTGCGGTGCTCGGTTTACGTTTTTCGGAAGCTCGCACGGCGGTGATTCGTCAAGCGATTCGACAGACGATTCGAAAATTGCAAGAATCGGATGCGGACACGGAGAACGAGCAAGGGGCATCGCAGCGAGCTGATGTGGCGGTTGCCACCTATCGAATCATCGATCCGCGTCGCCGACAGCGTTTTTGGGAACGGGTGAATCTGAGTTTCGGCTTTTCTTTTGAAGATGAGTCGGTGGATCGCAAGCGTATCTTGCCTTGGCAACTGCCTGAACTTGCCCCACAAGCAAACAGTCCGCGAAAACGAGATACCCATCACTTCGACGTTTCGCCATAAGTTCTGCCCTGGTGTATCGCTGAGCGTCTGCTGAGGTCCGATCGCTTCTGGGCTGCGACTAGCCGTATTGGCTATACTATGCTGTGTCGCCCCTTCTTCTGAAGCTTTCCGCGGGAGCAAAGCGTGAGTTCGGCTGATCCATCTCTACCAAAAAACCTCGCAGAATTAAAGCAAAGTGGTTGGCAAAGCAAACCGGTCAAGCAGGAGATTCGCGACAACTTCGTGCGCATGCTTTCGCAGCAGGAACCGCTATTCCCAGGAATCATCGGCTACGAGAACACGGTGATTCCTGAAATCAATATCGCTTTGATTGCTGGGCACGATATGCTGTTTCTCGGAGAAAAAGGTCAAGCCAAAAGTCGATTGATGCGATCTTTGGTTCGATTCTTGGATCCGGTAGTTCCCTACTTGGATATTCCTGGTGTGCCCATACACGAAGATCCCTATCACCCCATTACCACGCAAGCTAAAAGCTGGGTAGCTAGTCACAGCGAAGATCAAATTCCCATCGCTTGGTGGCGGCGCGAAGATCGATACGCCGAGCGACTCAGTCCTGGGACGAAGTTCGCAGATATCATCGGCGAGATCGATCCATCGAAATTGACCGGTGGTGTCAGCATGAGTGCGGAAGAGGCTTTGCATTTCGGTTTGATTCCGCGAATGCATCGCGGAATTTTTGCGATGAACGAATTACCCGAACTGGACGAATTGGTTCAAGTCGGTCTGTTCAATATTCTGGAAGAGCGCGATGTGCAAATTCGGGGTTATCCGATCCGTTTTGATCTCGACATATTCATTCTGTTTTCTGCGAACCCCGCAACCTACAATCGTAGCGGTAAAGTGATCCCACAACTCAAGGACCGCATCGGCTCGATCATCCAGACGCATTACCCGCTGGAACGCGATCTTGGGATTCAGATGATCCAGCAAGAAGTGGGGCGCGATTCGGGTGGTGAGTATCCGGTGCAAGTTCCTTACTTTATGGCGGAGATCATCGAGGAAATCACCATCCTGGCTCGCAAAAGCAAATTCATCGACCAAGCTTCCGGCGTATCTGCTCGATTCAGTTTGTCGAATTACCGCACGATGATCGCCAGCGCTCGACAGCGAGGTGTGCTGAACCAGGAACGCCCCGCTGTGCCAAGAGTCAGCGACCTTGGCCACCTATACTCTTCATCGCTGGGCAAATTGGAACTCGATTTGATGGGAAGTCATCAAATGAGCGAAAAACAAGTTCTCGATTCGCTGATCGCGCAAGCGGTAAAAAATGTGTTCGAGCAATATGTCGAAGAATATGGCCTCGGAGAGATATCCGATATCTTCTCCAAGGGTGTGCGCGTTGAAGTGGGCGACCTGCTTCCAAGCAGTCAATATGCGCATCGCCTGAGGCATATTCCACCGATCTGGAACAAAGCCTTCGAGGTCAATGCGGCGGAGAGCGAAGCGACTCGAGCAGCCTGCGTCGAGTTTGTTCTGGCGGGGCTTTATGCGTCGGATCGGATTAGCAGAAATCAAAAGCACGGCAAAATCGAATACGAAACATAGGAAAATGATCCGGTACCCAAATTCCAATCGGTGAGAGTTCGGGCGTCCAAACGCATCCAGGGAATCGCGGGGAAATGCTATGGCCAAGAAATCTTCTGTCGGCGGCGTGATTCATGTTTACCAAAAATATGATCCGCTTCAATTTCCTAGCCCCACAACCACGCCGCCCGACTTGGTTTCGCCCGCGATGGAACATGCCTTGATGTATGGCCAAGGACGGACCCTCTCCGCAGAAGAATTAGCGCGGGCGATTCGCTTGGATCCCAGTCAGATTGCCGGATTCGGTCCCGCCATCGAATCCATTCGCGCTATTCTCGAAGAGCGGAAAAGAAAAATTTTGGCCAAGTACGAAACCGATAGCGTCGAGAAAAAGGCCAAGAAAAATTTCATCAAGACATCGCGCAACGCAAATCCACCAGATCGTTTGCGGGTCGCCTATCGACAAGCGATTGAAGAAAAACAAATCTACGATCTCGAACGAATCTGGTACCGTGTCGCCAATGATCAAGATCCATTCGCTCGCCAACTCGTCCATGTCATCGAACGCTTAGCGGAACAAGTGCAAATCGAATCGCTGGTCGCCAAATATACATTCACGGGCCAGGAGTCGATGACCGTTCCGGAAGCCCTGGAAATCAAAAAAGAACTGGAGGAAATCGACGAACTGCTGCGGCAACTCGCGGAAGCTGAAAAGAATGCCCAGATCGCCCTGATCGATATGGAAGCGCTGTCGCAATACATTCCAGAAGGCGATATGAGCCAAATGGAAGAAGTGCGCAAACAGATCGAACAACTGATGCGCGACATTGCTGATCAACAAGGTATTAGCAGCGATGGTAAAGGTGGCTTTCAGTTAACGCCGCATGCGATGCGAATCTTCCAGGGCCGTTTACTGGAAAAAATCTTCAGCCATCTCCAACCGTCGCGATCCGGACGTCACACCGGTCGAATCATCGGTGACGGTGCCGTCGAATTGCCTTCCACCAAGGGCTATGAATTCGGCGACAGCCTGGCCAATATGGATGTAACCCAAAGCGTTATTAACGCGATGCTGAAAAGACCACAAGACTCACCGATACGCCTGCGCAGCGATGATATCGAGGTCCATCGAACGCGAAACTCTCCCAAGTGCGGTACGGTTGTCATTATGGATATGAGTGGGTCGATGCGACATGATGGCCAATACGTCAATGTCAAGCGCATGGCCTTGGCGCTGCAGGGATTGATCACCCGAGAATATCCCGGCGATTTTCTGCGCTTTATCGAAATGTATACGTTCGCCAAATTGCGACCCGCTGGCGAAATTATCAATATGCTTCCCAAACGCGTGACCATTCATGATCCCTGGGTGCGACTGCGCGTTGATATGAGCCGTGACGATATCAGCGAGAATCAAATTCATCCCCACTTCACCAATATCCAACATGCCCTGCAAATAGCTCGACAAAATCTAGCAACCATCGATACCCCCAATCGACAAATTGTTCTCATCACCGATGGCTTGCCCACAGCGCATTTTGAAGGCTCCCAACTCTACATGCTCTACCCTCCAGATCCGCGTACCGAATCGGCCACCTTGCGCGAAGGGATGCTCTGCCAACGGGACGGAATCGTAATCAACATGTTCCTACTTCCCAGTTGGTCGCAAAGCGAAGACGATATCCGCTTCAGCTATCGACTCGCCGAATCCACTCGAGGTCGAGTCTTTTTTACCGCTGGCCGCGACCTCGATCGGTTTGTGGTTTGGGATTACGTGCAGAGGAAGAGGGAGATTATTTAGTTTTCAGTTTTCAGTTTTCAGTTGGGGGAGATGTGGGTTGGGGGCGTTAGAGGCGAAATAATCGTTACGGTTGAGTCGGTATAGTTTACGCATTCCATAAATATTAGCTAAGCGGCGGGCTTTCTACCTATTTTGATGTAAATTTCCACGGGCACCTGCTTGATTCAAAGTTTTAACACCAAATCTTTGAGGGTTTGACCGTGGCAAAAGCAACAACCGAGGACGTAACTCTTCCGATGGATCGACGAGATAGCAATGATCGCCGAAAGAACATGGAAGGTACCGCTCCAGACGGTGTCGAACGCCGCAAGAAATCGCGTCGCCGCCAAATCGACCCGACGACCTGCGAACGCGATTACAATAACGATGAAATCGAGTTTATGCATGCCCTCGATCATTACAAAAGAGTCAACGGCCGAATGTTCCCGACTTGTAGCGAAATACTGGAAGTGATTCGCTCCCTCGGTTATGTCAAAAAACAAGAGCAAGCCATCTAAAGTTTTATCTTCAGAAAACCGATATTGCTTCGTCCGGTTGACTTGCCTATTGTCCCACTTGATTGTGGACATTATCGAGGGCCGGACGTATGCAATGGGCTTATAGACTCTTTCGCACTTCATTAATGCTAGCACTCGCCCTGGTATGTTTTACCAGCGGGTGCCGCTGGGCTAGTTCCGGCCAAAACACGCTGGGCGTTCGGCTCTATCAAGAAGGTCGATACGCTGAAGCTCTCCAGCAATTCCAATCGGCGCAAACATCCGATCCGACCGATCCTGATGCGTATTACAACCTTGCCCGCACGTATCATCAACTTGGGGTCGCGCAGAAGAACAAAGCGATGACCGATCAAGCCGAGGCGTTGTACAATCAGTGCCTCGACTTGGATGCCAACAGCCCAGATTGCTATCGTGGCTTGGCGGTTCTATTGGTTGAAACAGAACGCTCCGATAAGGCTTTCACGCTGCTTAAAAATTGGGCTCAGGCCAATCCTCAATCGGCTGATGCGCGGATTCAATTAGCGCGACTTTACCAAGAGAATGGACAGGACAAAGTTGCAGAGAAATACTTGGACGAAGCATTAGCGCTCAATCCGGCGAGTGCTGAGGCTTGGGCTGCCAAGGGTCAAATGCGTGAAAAGCAGGGTGAACTGGCGCAGGCCGTTCAGAATTATTATCAAAGCCTCTCGGTTAATAAGTTGCAGCCCGAACTCGCTCAGCGGATTGCCGTTCTGAACGTGCAGATGGCTCAAAATGCGATGGCGCCCACGAGCCCGGCAAGCCCTACGAGTCCAAGCCCTACGAGTCCAAGCCCTACGAGTCCGGCCAACGGCACGCGGACCGTCCAGAATCCAGCCTCACCACCGGCAGCGTCCAAGCCGCGTTATTAGGCAACCGCTGATCGGCCCTTTTATGGGAGCTGGACTGGGACTTTTGGTCTTAACGCGTATCGCGCCAAGCGGCTGAACGTTTCATTGCAACCAGCTAGGTAATTGTCCTGCGGCAGGGAGTTCAATCAACTGCACGCGTTCAATAGGATCGATCGATGTCACTTGATCGATGGCTTGCTGAGGTGGGAAGCTATCGAGGTTCAAGACACCGATTGCATGGCCACCGGGTTGCGACGATGCCCGCCCGACCGACATTTGACCGATATTGACTTGATGTTGGCCGAAGATGGTACCCACACGGCCGATGATGCCGGGCACATCTTTATGCACAAATAGCAGCAGAATGCCATCCAAATAGGCTTCCATGCGAAAGTCATCGATCAAGATCAAGCGGGGCATATTAGTTCCAAATACAGTGCCGGCTGCCCGCACATGTCGACCTGAGCCTTTCACTTCTGCAGTGATCGAGCTGCTGAAGGCACCTTTCTCCGATGAGCGGCTTTCGCTCAGTTCAATACCTCGCTCACGCAATAGAAGTTCTGCGTTGATGATGTTGACTCCCTGATCCATAGCTCGTTCCAGCAAGCCAGCGCAGAAGGCTGAGGAGAGAAGTTTGGTATCGCGTTCGGCAACATCGCCGCGATAGGTCAGATGGCATGAGGCTATGCCACCTCCATGCCACTGGGCCATCATCAATCCCAAGCGATAGGCGACGTTGAGATGGCCTCGCAGAGCTTCCAAGGTCTTGGGATCTAGGGCAGCGACGTTAACAGCGTGTCGGATCTCACCGAACTTAAAGAATTGGATCAGCAAGTGAATGCCTTCGATGGCGACTTGTGTTTGGGCTTCTTCCGTGCTAGCTCCCAGGTGCGGAGTGCAGACGACACCTGGCATACCAAACAGCGGACTGTTGGTGCACGGCTCCTCTTCGAATACGTCCAGGGCGACTCCACCGAGCTTGCCACTTTTGAGTCCTTCAGCGAGAGCTTTCTCATCATAGATACCGCCGCGTGCGCAGTTGATGAGTCGTGCGCCTTGTCGCATTAATTCGATTTCACGTGTGCCGATCAAATGATTGGTTTCATTGGTCAGTGGCGTATGCACGGTGAGGTAATCGATGCGTGGGAGCATACCATGTACGGTTTCGGTTCGTTCGATACCGAGTTTGGCTGCTTGTTCCTCGGTAAGAAAAGGATCGTATGCGATGACTCGCATTCCAAAGGCGAGGGCTCGAACGGCAACTTCTCGACCGATGCGTCCCAGCCCCACGACGCCGAGTGTCTTATCGGCGAGTTGATTTCCCATGTACGATTTGCGATCCCATTTCCCTTGGCACAGGCTGTTGTATGCGGGCGCGATGGCGCGGCAGAGTGCGAGCATCAGTGCGAAGGTGTGCTCAGCGGTGCTCAGCGTGTTACCGGCGGGAGTATTCATGACAACGATACCTAGGCGGGTTGCCGCATTTTTATCGATGTTATCCGTGCCGACCCCCGCGCGAACGATGGCCTTCAGTCGCCGATTGCCTTCCAGCGATTCGGCAGTTATTTTCACGCCGCTGCGAACGATCGCACCATCGCATTCAGCTAGAGATTTACGCAGTTCTTCCCCTTTCAAGCCAGTCTTGATTTCAAATTCAAAATCGGGTTCCTGCTTGAGCATATCCAGCCCTTCTTGGGCGATCGGGTCGAGAACAAGAATTTTGAATTTGGCCATGGCATATTGCCTTTATGATAAAAACTGGGGAGAGCGTGTGCGTGGAGCAAAAAATTTGAGACTCTATCGGCCCTTAGGATTTTGCGAATTCGGTCATGTAGTTCGCCAGGGTTTCGACACCTTCCAGCGGCATCGCATTGTAGATGCTAGCGCGAATGCCACCTACGCTGCGATGTCCTTGTAGGCTATCCAGTTTCCGTGCGGCTGCGCCGCTCAAGAAAGCTTTTTCTTTCTCTTCGCTAGGCAAGCGGAAGGTGACGTTCATCAAAGAGCGATCTGCTTTGGCAGCGTGACCTTGGTAAAGATCGGGATAGCGATCGACAACATCGTAGAGTAAGGCGGCTTTCTTCTGGTTGAACGCATGCATAGCTTTCAGGCCACCGATTTCATTTTCGAGCCATTGGCAGATCAAGCCAACAACATAGACACCGAACGTAGGTGGTGTGTTCCAGAGTGAGTTTTCTTTTGCGTGCGCTTTGTAGTTCAGGTAGCCAGGGAGATTATCTTGGGAGCGTTCCAGTAGATCTTTGCGAATGATCACTACCGTTACGCCTGCAGGGCCTGCATTTTTTTGAGCGCAAGCGTAAAGGACACCGTACTTGCTTACATTGAGCGGGCGATAGAGAAAATCTGAAGAGCTATCGCAGACCAGTGGGACGTTGCCAGTTTCGGGTTCAGATTGAAACTGGACTCCTTGAATCGTCTCGTTACTGGTGATGTGCAGGTATGGGGCGTCAGGACGCAGCGAATATTCCGATGCGGCTGGAAGATGATTGTAGTTATCTTTCTTTCCATCCCATATCACTTCGACAGGGCCTTCTTTCTTGGCTTCTTCCACGGCGTATTTGCCCCAAGAACCGGTCACCAAATATTGAGCAGGTGCAGTGGAACCGCGGAGAAGATTCATGGCGATCATCGAAAACTGAAGGCGGGCACCACCTTGCAGAAAAAGAATATCGTAGTCATCCGGAATTTGCAGCAAACGTCGCAAGGCAGCTTTAGTATTGTCCAGGATCGACAGGAAGGCTTTGCTGCGATGACTGATTTCCAGAATCGAGGCACCTGCTCCAGGGAGGGCCAACATTTCGTCCTGTATTTTCTTAAGCACAGGGAGGGGGAGAACGGCGGGACCGGGAGAAAAATTGTAGACCCGATCAGCTGCGGACGTAGTCATGCTCATGCCTGCTATTTTTGAAAATGGTGAGAGCTTGAAACAAACCCAACGCGATCTGTGTGGAAGCATCGATGGTGGAAACGAAACGACCACCGATTTTACGTCGGTGGTCGCTTTTTCAAAAGCGGGGGCAAGGTTAGCCAATAGCCACCGAGGTTGCGGTTCCCATCGTAATTCCTGGGGCTGGCAAGACGCTGTTGCCCTGCAAATAGATATCAATGGCTCGTGCCGCTCCGCGTCCTTCGTTGATAGCCCAGACAACGAGCGATTGTCCCCGACGGCAATCTCCAGCTGCAAAGACTTTATCGATGTTGGTCCGGAACTGTCCATGCTCGGCGGCATAATTGGAGCGTCCGTCGAGCGTAAGGCCTAGGGAGGTGGAGAGGTAATTCTCAGGACCGAGAAAGCCCATCGCAAGCAGGACCAAGTCGGCCTCAAACACGCGTTCGCTGCCAGGGATTTCGCGAAACTTCAGACGACCATCTTCTTTGTACCATTCCACGGAGACCGCTTGGATACCAGCTACGCCTCCCTTTCCATTATCGATAAACGATTTGGACAGTACGTTATACTGCCGGGGATCTGCGCCGTACTTCGCTTCCGCTTCCTCATGGCCATAGTCGACCCTAAAGATACGAGGCCACTGCGGCCAAGGGTTATCGTCAGCGCGATCTACTGGAGGTCGATCCATCAATTCAAAGTTGACCAAGGAGCTGCAACCATGTCGCAAGCTGGTAGCGATGCAGTCTGTTCCCGTATCGCCCCCACCGACGACGATCACGCGTTTGCCTTCCGCAGAAATGTAGCGTCCATCGCGATGCTGCGAATCCAGCAGGCTCTTGGTATTCTGAGTCAAGAACTCCATGGCGAAGTGAATACCGGAAAGCGAACGACCTTGAATCTCCAAATCGCGTGGCTTGGTTGCACCGGTGCTCAAGAGGACAGCGTCGAAGTCGCGGATGAGTTCTTTCGGATCGACCGTTTTACCGACATCGGCACCCGTGACGAACTGAACCCCTTCTTCCTCCATCAGTCTTAAGCGGCGATCGACAACGTCCTTGGAGAGCTTCATGTTCGGAATACCGTACATCAACAAACCACCGATCCGATCGGCGCGTTCGAACACAGTGACGGAGTGTCCTACGCGGTTGAGTTGATCAGCGGCCGCCAAGCCTGCCGGACCGCTGCCGATGATAGCGACTTTCTTGCCTGTTCGTTCCGCAGGTGGATTAGCCGTGACCCAGCCTTCTGCAAAAGCGCGATCGATGATCGAGTTCTCGATGTTCTTGATGGTCACCGGCGGGTTGGTGATACCCAAGACGCATGCCCCTTCGCAAGGTGCCGGGCAAACTCGACCGGTAAATTCAGGGAAGTTATTGGTTTTATGCAAGCGCTCGACCGCTTCTCGCCAGCGACCGTTGTAGACCAAGTCATTCCATTCGGGAATGAGATTGTCGATCGGGCAACCGGTGGTCGATTGGCAAAAAGGAATGCCGCAATCCATGCACCTGGCGCCCTGCTTGCGCAGTTCATCCTCATTCGGATCGGTATAAATTTCCTCGTAGTCATTCAGTCGCACAACGGGGAGCCGCCAAGGTACCTTCTTGCGATCATACTCTTTGAAGCCGGTTGCTTTTCCCATCGATCCCAAACCCTTTTCTCTTCGAACCGTAGCGTTAACTTTTGTTGAGAAATCCTAATTCTTAATGCTCTGTCGCCGACAGTTGTGGGCAACTAGCGAGCCGCAACCGCTGTGTCTGGAGTGGAAGTGGCTTGTCTGATTTCTTTCAGTACTCGTTTG
>JBIKMB010000146.1:0-14184 GCA_044359485.1 Pirellulaceae bacterium
TCCCAATTCCATTCGATCATCATTGCTGTTATGCCCTATTCGACTAACCCCTATCAGTCGACCAAATCTGTCTCGCAGAACCAGACTCTTCGTTCGCTTGTTTTGCTCATCCTGAATATAATTTCGGCTTTGTCGTTGCTAGTACTCGTGCCGATTGCTCGCAAAATGCTTATTCGTTTTTTCGAAGAATTCGAAGTGACTCTTCCGGCATTCAGTGTCTTGGTGATTCGCTACCATCCGGAACTATTAGCGTTACCGTTGCTCATGGCTACACTGGTGATCGAATTTGTCGTTCCTAACGCGGTCGCAAAGAATCGGTGCAATGTTATTTTTCTTGCTATAAACTTTTGTCTTTTGTTGCTCATCTTTTTTGGGTTCGCCATTCCTTCGCTTCAAACCGTGCAAGAACTCTCCCAATAATCGCTTCGCATCCAATGACATTTCTTTGATTGAGCTAAGAATCGCTGAGTCGCATTCTAATGCCTCACGCTACGAATGAGACGGCTATGTTTCCTCGCGGGCTGCTAGTTCGGTAAACATGTTGTTCGTTTCTTCGTCGACGGCCCAGACATAACAGCCCTTCATGCCACGCGACATAAGTGTCCGATAGGTATTCTTGATAATTAAATCGGCTTCTTTTTGGGCGCGAGCAGGATCGACTAGAAAACTTTTCTTAAATCCTTTAATCGATGAGTCGTTTTTGGAACGTGCATTGGGGTCCGTTACGGCTCGTCCTCGTACAAACTTAAAGTCGGGCCCCACGATTACGCCTACATAATCCATTTCCAGGCCCTGACAGGTGTGAATGCATCCGATCTGATTCTCGGAACCTTCTTTGACGAGCCAGAGTTGTCCATCGTCTGCCAGATTCCACTGCATTGCAAAGCGATGCTCCTCAAAGCAAATATCCATCAAATGAGGCTTCTTCTGGCTGACCCAATCCCAGCAATAACCAGCCACTAAACGTGATCGTTTTCCAAGTCTGTTCTTTTCCAAGATGGCATCTCGCAAATCGTTGGGATTACGAAACACTTGAAAGTCGTAATTTAAGCCGGTCAGCGATGTATTGGCTGTGGGGCGCAGTTGGAGGATTTCATCTAACCAAGCGATGTAGCCATCTTCGCCGTTACATCGAAATTGCGACGGCAATTCAAATTCGCTGACCTCTGCATTGAAATGTTCCGCCCAACGGACAATTTCATCCACACTTCCGATATCATTCCAGGTAACTTTCTGGCTTTCATCTAAGAAAAATACGGATAGGTTGGCAGCTTGGATGATTTCCTTTATTTGATTTTCGCCCAAGTGTTTGAACATTCCAGACTTCTCGGTTAGGCGATGAGCTTCATCGACGACAACGACATCTAGCTCACCCATGTTTGCGTCATAGTAGAAGCCGGAATTTTTAAATAGGCTATCGATTCTTGTTTTTTTCTGGGTCCCTGCCAATTTGCTTTTGAAGACTTCGCGCGGGGCTGCATTTTTTGTCGCATATTGCACAATCTTTCCCCGTCGCGACAATTCAACCAGTAGATTGATCGCTACCACCGACTTGCCGGTTCCTGGGCCTCCCTGAACAATCATGACTTTCTTCTGGTTCGTGCTGGCAAGCGAAGCGAGTTGTATTCCAGCTTCAAACACCAACTTTTGCTCATCGATCAGTGTAAATTCCTGGTTGCCGGCAAGCAGCGAACTTAAATGATCCGTCAGCCCTTTGGATGGACGGATCTTTCCTTTTTCCATCCGGTAAAGCAGCTCCCCTAGATCACCGAATTTCACATGTTTCTTAATAAATTCACGCAGCAGTGCCGCTTCGTGGGCGATGAAGACGGGAGCACGTTGCAGATGCTCCGCATAAAAATCTCCCCGTATTTCGCTAGCAGTCGCACAATTATGAAGGTAGGCGCATGGCTGTAGTCGAACATCATTCTGTTCGACAAACTCATTAAAGTCGCGTAAGAACTGCGCATAGCTCCAAGCTTGGTAGGATGGATGAAGAACGGAACGCTCCTTACCGCCAATCCAAGTTCGAACGATGGCATCCATACTTGTGGCGGCAAGTTCTTGCCATTGCTTCAGTTCAATGATGATAACGATCGGTATTTGTTCCGCGTTGCGTCCGGTGATGATGACGTCTATGCGTTTGGATGATTGCGGTATGCGATATTCAATAGCCACACCAACATCGTCGGGAATATCGGCAGCAGCCAGGATATTACCAACATAAGGCAGTGAGTTTTGAAACGCTTGGGCTTCATTCGGAGCTGGGTCGAACCCCATATTTTGTCGAAAAGCCATTCTGACGACCGAACCAATACGATTCTCCAAAACGGTTTCGCAAAATTCCTTTTTGGTCGCGCTATAAACAATCATGGTTCAGATCATTCTCCGTGTAATGCTCAAGAAGATCTCTCGGCCATCCATCCCGTTTCAGCTTTTACGGTAAGCAACGAATTCCATCATCAATGAGCGTATGGATTAAGGAGTTACAGATCTGCTAGTTCGCTGGAAGCATCGCCAAAGGATTCGGCGTCGACGCCCATGCGTTTCATCAGAGAGAGGTAGAGACTACAAAGTTTTCTTTCTTCGGCTGGCCGTTTTGAGTAATCTAATGCTCGGCCCGTCGCCAACTTGCCATCGAGTTTACCCAGGGTTAACAACGGCACTTTGCTTGAATCATGTTTGCTGCCAGACCACATATTGTTGACAAACATAAGGCAAGAATGATCGAGCACCGTTCCATCACCCTCTGACATACCTTGCAATTTCTTGGCTAGGTAGGCCGCTTGTTCCACATAGTAGGTTGTGACCCGTTCCCACTCGTCTGAACGATCATCATGTGAAGCCAAATGATGTGGCTTTTTGACATCTAGAAAGGGATAGAATAGCCCGGAAATATCACGGCATAAGAGCAAGGAGGCAATTCGAGTACGGTGCGCTTGAAAGCCCAGCGCGATGATATCGCACATCAATTGCATATGTTGTCTTATGTCCTCAGGTAGCCCATTATCGGGACGCTGCATTCCGACCAACGGCTTTCCCTTGGATTCGCTTTTTTCTTGGGCTTGTTGCATTGGACCCCGCTGCCGCTCGATTTTTTTCTCCACCTCTCTGATGCTGGTGAGATACTCTTCCAGCTTCGCTCGATCTGTTGCGGAAGCATCTCGCTGCAAATCGGCTGCAGATTCCATCACGCGATCAAGAACACTTCGATTCCGCTGACTGCCGCGATTTTCAAATAAGCTATCGAAGGCTAGCGAGGGATAAACCTCCATTGGGACCGGTGAGGTTGCGTTTTGCCAGGAGATGTGTGAACTGTAGGCCATCGAAAAATTTGTTTCGTGATAGCCTGTAGTGGGTTGCTCGCAACCGAGAACCATGCTGGGGACAATATCATCCGCACCCAAGGCGTTGGCCAACGCTTGATCCACGCTGATACCGCCGCGCAGCTCCGCCCCTTTTTTTAGAGCGGCTCCAGACAAAATATTTCCGGTTTGTCCTGGATGAATACCGACACCGGTCGCATTCTTATTGAACAATCCATGAACGACATTCACTTCATTGCGCAGAGCGTGAAGTGGCTGCAGACAACGACTCAGTTCGAGAGATTCACCTTCGCCCTTTGCCCACCAGTGATCAGGATGAACACCACAGGCCATAAATAAAACGGCAAATCGGAGAGGGTAGGGGGAACCCGTTTCCGTAGCGTTTACTGTTTCAGTCCCCCAGACGTTGATCGATTCTAACCAAGGGAGGCCGATCAAAACACCAGTACCTTGCAGCCACGAGCGGCGAGTCCATTGAGATCGTTGACGATTGGAATCACTTTGAGACATCGTTGAATTCCTCTGTTTCTAAATTTGCGCCACGTTTCCTTTGAAAGGGTGCGCCTTTGAGCAATACCAAAAAGGCTGCTTGGATTCGATCATCCTGTTCACGCATCGCTGTCATCATTTCGTCTACTAGTAATCGATCGGACAAAATCAAGGTACGACCTAAACCAAATGCCACCAGCGTCTCGCAAAAATGACGACGAAAATCATCACCCCTGTTCTTGGCAACATAGTGTTGTAATCCCGCAATCCCCTGTGCATCGTTTCCGTCTGGCAATTTGGCCATCGTAGAGATGCTATTTCCGGCCAAATCTTTTTCTCGAGTTCGACCGATAGGATCAAATCCTTCCAGAAGCAAGCCGAACGAATCGAAACGTGCATGACAACCTGCGCAGCTCGGATGCTCGCGATGCTTTTCCAAAGCTTCTCTCAGCGTAAGTGTTCCTAGATCGCGTTCGGAATTCGGAAGTTCTGGGACATTGGGAGGAGGTGCTGGAATTCTTTCGCCCAGTATTCGCCGAACGACCCAATAACCTCGCTTCACTGGGCTAGTCCTGAGTCCAGGAGAATTCTGCGTCAGAAAAACACCCATGGAGAGCAAACCGCCCCGCTGCGAGGATTTCACTCCGGACACGCGTTGCCATTCTTGGAGAGACTGTTCGTCGAATCCCTCAAAACCATAATAATCAGCGAGCGATTTATTGACGATGCTATGGTCCGATTCAATCAATTCGATCATGCGACCATCGCGACGAACCAAATCGATAAAATAGTGAATGGGTTCTTCGAACATCGCTTGTCTTAAACGGTTGTCAAAGTCTGGATACTGACTTCGATCGACACCGTTGTGCGATTCAAATCGCCTAAAGTCGAGCCAGTTGCCAAGAAATTCGCGGACCATACCCTCAAATCGTTCATCATGAATCATCCGCTGAAATTGCTGGTGAATACCCTCTTGGTCCGTCAGAACTCCCGCATCTGCCGCATTCCTTAAATTAGAGTCGGGTGCGCTCGTCCACAGCAGAAAGCTCCAACGAGACGCCAACTCCTGCGAATTCAGAGCAACCGTATTAAAAGAGTCCGTTCTAAGATCCCAGCGATACAAATGCTGGGGCGATAAAAGCATGGCGACCAAGGTATCCTCTAGCGCAGAGCGATGGTCTGCCGTAGGTAGTGCTCTAATTTGAGCATAAAACCAACGCCAATTCTCACGCTCCGCTTCGCTTACTGTTCGACGAAACATCGGCTCCAACAAATTCAACAGCGACTCGATCTGTTTCGGTTCTGCAATTTGCAGTTCCTTTTCCAGTTGACGAAGTCGTTGGTTCATATGTTCAAAGTAGTATTCAACCGCCTCCACAACCCGTACTTCGGCGAGCATTTCTTTGAGCTTACTTTGATAGACGCTGGCAAATTTCTGAATCATATCGGGACGACTTGCCGCCTTATCTTCCGCTCGGACAAAATCAAATCGTGGATCGTTCAGGAAGGAAGCCTCTGCCCGCTCGAACCACAGGTGACCTGCATACTGACGCACGGGGACTTGAGAGATGAAATCAAGTTCATTCCAAAGCAGATCTAGTTGTTTTTGCTCTTCGGTTGAAAGAATCAATTCATACAGCGGCTGGTCGTCACGGAAATAGCCCATCATGCTATGAAAACCTGCGCTCAGCAGGCGACCTTTACCTTCGCGAGCTGCCTCTTTGGGATCGATGTGAGCGCGTCCTCGTTCGGCAATATAAAAAGCATCCGGAAACAATCTGCAAAATTTCTCAAAATCTTTGAGAATTTTCCCCTTTTCGGCCGAATTGAGCGTGGGATATTTTTCTCGCAGTTCCAAGCTGAATACGCTGGTCTCTGGATCAGTGGTAAAACCGTCGGACCGACAAACAAGTCGATTGGCGGCCATTTGCCGATTCTTCCACAAGACCAGCGGTTGTGAACCACCGTTGATTCCGCCAGGAGCACGTAGATTATTCACCGCGGGAATTAATCTGTCGCGCTGCCCGACGATGTACCGTCGAATTTCTTCGCAACCTTTCTCGACCTCATCAACAGACAACTTTGGGTCCAACAGACCTCGTAACCGTAATTGCACTTCTTTTAATGGTCCGTATTGGACCGATTCATCCTGCAAGGCAACCAAAACTGTTTGCAAATACTTTGGGCTCAGCTTGAATTCTTTGGCGACCAGCTCGACGTTCGCGTACTGGTTAGCCGATTTACTTAGGATCCAAGCGCGGGCCGCATTGAAGTAGGCCGCTAGGTCCGTCGGTTGTTGCCGATAGAAATCGACGATGCGTTGAACGCAATAACGATCGCGATCTGTTTCTGTTACAACGGGGAACGGGGCAAAGCGAATTCCATCGGGGGTTAACAGCAGGTGCTCGGCCACGTGCCGCGCAGAGAGCATATATTTATTTAGAAGTCCTGGAGACATGGTCAACGATTCTGCTGAATTGTCAAAGCCAGCAGCGTTCGCGGGGTCGATCGGAAAATCTTTCGCGGCTTGGATGTCGTATCCAATCAAGTCGCGTATCGAATGATTCCATTCAGCGGCGTTCAGGCGTCGCACAGAGATGGGGCCTGGGTCCCCTTTAAATTTCTCGGCCTGCTGTTGTTCAAATGCTCTGGACCACTCCACTATTTTGGTACGTTCGCTCTCTGCAAGCTGCGGTTCTTCGGGGGGTGGCATTTCTCGATCGGATATTCGTCTGATTGAATCTTCCCAGCTTTGCCAATGAACCACTATAGAGCGTGCGTTCACAAACTGTGTAATGAGAAACTTCGCTTCCGGCTCATCACCACTGTGGCAATGGACGCAATACTTTTGCAATACAGGCTGAACGTCTTGCTCGAAACGTTGTTCAAGCTCATCTGCCCATAGGTTTTGGCAGTTCCACAGCATAATACCTGCCGTGAGCATGGAGCATGCAATGGAATTGGAGCATGGGCGTGCAAACCATTGAGGCATGAAGCTTCTCTTATTGAGGTAGGTCGGGTATCGCGCTCGAACAGGTGGGTCGAATGCCTCGGACAAAACAATCGGTCGGTTCTTTACTATAGCCGTTCTCGGACCGAAAATCAGCGCGTGAATCTCTAGAAATCTATCCGCCAAAACGTGAGAAAAAACTCAAAATCGCTTATATTTATCGAGGTTTTGCATCACTCTCTTCACCCGTTCCTCTAAATTACCATTTAGAGAGATGTAGGGAATCTTTTGCTGAGCAAGGTATTCCCGTATTTGGGCTTGAAGTTCGTCACGGTTCGCGTCCCCGGATCGATCCCAGGTATTCTCGTAGGGAATATCGGTTTCGCACAAGAAAAAAAGATCGTACCTAGTAGCTGCTCTACCGGCGAGTTCTTTCAAATCACGGGTGGCACTCCCATGGTAGTAGAAACTAAAAAGAAGAGTCGTCGAGGCATCGGTATCAATAAAGATTTCTCGATTTGCTTGTTGAAATAGCCTTTCTTCGCGGCGGATATGCCCTTCGGCTATTTCCGTCAACTGTTCTAGGTTCAAGCGTCGATTCACTTGATGTTGATCCCAATACTCTCTTCCATACTCGGGCATCCAAACTGTATTGCGACGCGCAGCCATTTCACGGGCGATGGTGGTTTTGCCGGTTGAGGGTGCACCGAGAAATACCACTTTCAAAACAAGATCTCGATAAACGACAGGATGAACAAACTGTCGATATTGGTAGAGTTGCTCTCTCAGGAGCGTTCCCGAAATAGGAAATTTTTCGCGTTGATTGTCGACTCGTCGATCCAGGGCCTTGAACGCTTGACTGACATGCTCGCCATAAAACTCGCTGGAGTAAAAAGTATCTATCTTTTCATTTTTGAGCAGTGTTAACAGATAGTCTTCATGCAGTTTTTTGATTTCCGGCGTATCGCCAACAATGGTTGGTCCATCGGCGGCCTCGACCACTTCGACCGAAGGATAGAGCTGTCGTATCCACGTTGCTCGAGTAGAAAGCGGTATACTGGTGAGATCTATTGCATTGTAGATAACGACGATGACTCGGCTGTTCTCCGAGATTGCCGTTTCGATGAGGTACTGATGGCCCTGGTGTAAAGGAGCGAATTTTCCGAGGACCAAAGCGGTTGTCATCGTGTCGCGATCCTTGCGCGTTGGTTAGCGCTGTACCACGAAATCCAGCCGAGTAGAGCCAGCACAAGAAACAGGCAGTAGAGCAGGGCGGTCAGGCTGAGCCCTTTATGCCAATAGACGAAGATTGCCACAATATCGACAGCGATCCAGTAGTACCAGGATTGCAATTTTTTTTGAGCCATCAACCATTGGGCGGCAAGGCTAGCCATCATAATAAAGGCGTCTGCGAACGCAAACGATGCATCGGTACAGAAATGCATGAGACCACCCCACATGCCGGTCAAAACAACCACCGCTAAAGTCCACCAAACGAGTTGGTTGGGCGTTAGTTTTTGAACCACTAAGATCTTATTTCCTCGGTCCCCATACAACCAATAGTACCAGCCATAGAATTGCAAAAAGATGTAGATAACATGCAGGACCATGTCGGAATAAAGCTTTGCGTCGTAGAAGATACCGACAAACAGGACGACCTGGACTAAGCCCGTGGGCCAGCACCATATGTTTTGGCGGATGGTTAGGATGACCGAAAGTAATCCAAACACAACTGCGATCAGTTCAATAGTGCTCATTACAATGATCCGCTGTTGCGCTGTCTTACGGCACCACTAGCTCTAATTTCGACGCAGTGATCTCTTCTATTATGTCCAACTCTCCGTCTACTTGGAGGTAAGGAAAGCGGGCCTTGGGATTTTCAATCGTTAATTCAACATCGAATTGTCTATTGTACCGAGACACCTTGAAACGGAGCTTATCGCCCGTGTCGCATTCATCGAGCCACTTCCTCAATCTTTCATCGGAATATTTTTCGCCATTGATCTCGATTAACCTATCGCGTTCCGCAAGTTTGGCTCGATCCACGATACTGTTGGGGACAATATCCATAATCAAACCCTTTGGCCCTACTGTGAAGCCGAGACTGCGAGTCTCGTCAATGTAGAGATACTCCGACTCAAGTCGCTCTTGATATTCATTCATTTTGTTGGTGTATGCCAAGCGATATCCCGACTTAGCCAGTGCCCGCAAATTCAGCGATTTTTGGGTCGACTTCACTCGCTTTTCGAAAAATTGCTTCCAATCATGTTGATGAATTTCATTGAGTACTCGATAGAGGTCGATTTCGCGATACGGAATAAATTCAGCATCGGCATTCTCACCATCTAAATTTTTAGAAAAGAATTTGCGGCAGAAATCATCCAAGGAAACCTTTCCTTGGGACTCTTTACGAATGACGGCGTCGGCTTCCAACCAATAAAATGCCCCCTCGTCGTAATAATCCTGATCGCGGCGACGATAGGTCCAATAGGTAGAGTAATCTCGCAGAAGTGGACTAGTTACCGCCGTATCTTCCAGAGTTCGCCAATTTCGGCCCGCTTGAAGGGTCAATTCGTGAATTCTTTGAGCCCGATGTTCCAGAAAGGTTTCTTTTGTTACCAAGCCGCTGCGTGTGGCTAGGACCGTGCCGTAGTACTCGGTGAGTCCTTCATAAACCCAGAGAAGATTGAAATTTCTATCGGTATGAAAATCTAACGGAGACATCGATTTGGGAACTCGATATTTTCCGCACCAAGCGTGCACATATTCGTGTGGCAATAACTCACCCGGCCAATCGGCCCGTAGGCCAGGATCCGTCAATTCGTCTAAGCTCATCGTATTGAGACTGGAAGAGAGATGTTCGAGACCTATATCCGCGAGCGAATCATCGACAATCACTAAAAAATGGTATTCATCGAAGGGAGCCGCACCGAAAACGGCTTCGGTCTCTGCGACTAGCCCACGAAGACCATGCACAAAATCTATCGGTATTTGCTCTACAATTTCGTCACGAGAAGCGATGTGAAGAAAATGCGGCCGCTGGGGCGAATCGTTCTCTGTAAGTTCTATCGTATGAATATGCTCTCCAAGAATCAGCGGACAATCAACGATTCGATGAAGCGGAGCAGCCGCATATTTTAGAACCTTACCATTTCCTGTCTCCGACTCGGATTGAATCCTTAATGCGCTGCGAGCCTCGATGGAATCGGGCAGAGAAAGAGAAACGTCATAGATCAATTCATCTCCTTTACCGTATACGCTTTCATCGCTGGTCGGATACACAACGCATGCATTGAAGCTAAAGTAACCAATGTTTCCTTCAAATGCGCAATCGGCCCCTTCAGAATTTGTGGTGGGCTGATTTGCGATATACTCTAACTTCACAAGGATAGAGTTGGTGCCATCGGGCACTTCAAGCAGAAACTCATAAGGTTCTGCGGAGCGCCGTTTCCATGGCAGCACGATCCCTTGATCCGTCTCGACTTGAAAAAAACCTAAATTCTGAACCGGTCCAGCAGCCGCATGACAGCCTGGCAACCATTTGGGATACCACAACGATAAATGCCCTGGTTTTACGGGTATTCGGATTTGAGAACTGATGATATTTCGATCGACTTCGCGCAGGTCGATCTGCAGTTCGCAACGTGTTTCCTCTGCTTGTAGATCGCCATATTCTAGAAAAGCTACAACGCAAATTGATGCTGCAAGCGATAGGAAAAATCGGTGTAACATGGTGTTTTCGCTCTCGCGAGTTAGTCTTAGGTTTGTCGAGTTTGAACAAAAATCTAAGTGCAGTTTGAGAGGTTGTACTGTGCTTTGAACTATTTCGCACGACGACTTGGGTCGGCTTCCAAAATCCCACGTTTCGTCAGCTGCTTAGCTAGGCAACAACACTAGCTAAGCGTTTCACTATTTTGCGACTGTAAAAGCCTATCCGAAAACCCCAAAACCGCAACTAACGCCAAAGTGGTTAATGGCTAATCGGATGGATTATTTGCTGCCCTATGAAAACTGCGGCCAATCCTGCATAAAAACCGCGGCTAATGGTCTTCGGATAGGCTCTAAATATTCGATGCAGGCTGAATCAAGAAAAAGCTTGGCTAACACCACTTTTTCGAATCGATTCAGAGCGGAGGAATTAAATCGCGCGCCATCATTTGCCGAGGCTCTGCTTGCGAAACTCTTCCGCTACGTCATTCCATAGCTGCTCGAGCCGCTGCGTTATGGCTTGTTCTGCGGAGGACAAGTTGTTTTGCTCGGCACGATCATTTTTGAGGTTATAAAGTTCCCATGGCGCATCGCGGACGGCAACAAGTTTCCAATCGCCGACTCGAATAGCGCGGTTCCCTTCATGAAGCCACCAAAGATACTCTCTTTCAATCACTTGGTCTCGGGAGAAAGCAGGGAGAAGACTTTTCCCGGGACGCGTTGGAGCATGAGATGCCTTAGTTTTTTCAGATTCCAATCCGATGATATCGAAGACGGTAGGGACGAAGTCGATGACGTGAGAGGGCGTATGTCTTAATTGTCCAACGTCAGAAATCTTAGCGGGCCAGTTCACAATCAGCGGCGTAGAGATGCCTCCTTCATGCACCCACGTCTTATGTTTTCGAAAAGGCGTATTACAAGCCGTCGAGAAACCTGGTCCGAGACAAAGGTACGTCGAAGCGCTGCCCGGTGAAGCATTAGGGTCATGGCCACCATCGCGCACCATGATTTCAGCGCTCGCGCCATTGTCGGATGCAAAAAGAATCAGCGTATTCTCGCGGGCTCCCATCGATTCAAGTTGCGCTATGATTCGTCCTATCTCTTGGTCCATGCGATCAATCATAGCGGCGTGTATGGCCATTTTAGTCGCTTGAAACTCTTGCTGTTTCGGTGTGAGCTGATCCCAGGGAATGGGAAAACGAACTTCCCCTTCTCCTAATTTTGTATAGGCTTCCTGAAAATGGTATGGCGGTCCTGTGCCTCGCTCTGTTTCAGCTAGTTCGGTATTGACGATTTCAAGTTCGATTTGTTTTTGGTAGCGATCTTTTCGCATTTGATCCCAGCCGGATTGATAGCGATGCCGATATTTTTCAATGTCTTGAGGGAGTGCGTGAAGCGGAAAGTGAGGTGCATGAAAAGCGACATACTGAAAGAACGGTTGTTTGGGATAATTTTGAGCATGTTCTTTGAGACAGTCGATCGCATGATCCGCGGTGTAGGTTGTTATATAAGCCTCCTTTCGAATTTGCTCAGGACCGATCGGTCGATCATCGAGTTGAACGCCCTTAAGAGTGAAAAAGTTTCCCGAGTTGCTCATATTGGCACTGCGGGCAAATCCTGTTTGCAGCACTTTACCATCAATATGCCATTTGCCGCTGTGATAACACTTGTATCCAACTTGATTGAGATAATGGGGGAGAAGAGGAGCCCAATCAGGGCGACTACCGCGAACTCCTCCCTCACCACCGACGAGTTGGTCGCGGCGAATTTGTTGCGCATAGTAACCAGTTAACAACGAGCCTCGTGTCGGCCAACAGCGTGACGTGTTGTAGAACTGGGTGAAACGTAGGCCCTCATAGGCGAGTCGATCTAAGTTGGGTGTCTCAATTTCACTCCCATAACAGCCGAGGTCTGCAAAGCCGAGATCGTCGGCTAGGATCAATAGAATGTTTGGATTTTTTGCACCGTCCTGTCCCCTTAGCGATCCACTTACGACCAGTGAAACCAAGAGAGACAGTATCGCCCAGTAACGCATTTTCATATATCCTTAAGATTTCCTACCCATCATGCTTGGGCGAGTTTATCAAACTTAACAAAAGTGAACTGCCAACCATTTCGCAAGGTTCAAAATCCTCGGGTCCTCATCAAAGTGACGATCACGGTTTTGATTGCTCCTGGTCTCAACTTTTGGGGGAGGCATCTAGTGACCTTATCGGTTGGGTAGCTCTGCCGGTTATTAGGGAGTTCAAAAACGGTAATGCGTTTCTGAACGTTGAGCATTCTTTGCAGTGGAAACTATTGAAAAGCCTTCGTTTATCCATTAATGTTACACGCCTTGGGAGGGTCGGTGTAAGCAGCGAATCTATCGGTTCCGACTCAAGCTCCACATTTATTTTAACTTGGCTGGTCTTGGTTGGAACTTAAACATGGGATTATTCGATTCGTTGTTCGGCGGTCTGGAAACTGGTGGTAAACTAACAACGCAAGAAGCTTTTGCAGGCGTCTTGGTAGCGGCCAGCGGCTGTGATGGTCATATCGCAGACGAAGAATTAGGAAGCTTGGCCACGTGTTTGGTACGAATGAAGCTCTACCAAAGAGTCAACGGTCGAACTTTTCAGCAAATTCTTAATAAGGCCTCCGGCATTCTTAAAAAGAAAGGGGCTAATGGCCTCGTGGATGCTTGTGCCGAAGTCTTGCCAAAAGAATTGGCAATCACCGCTTTCACTAACGCAGTGGATATCGTCTTGGCTGATGGTGTCGTGGAACCAGATGAAAGAGCGTTCATCGAATACCTTGCAAAAGCTCTCAAAATCAATGGCGAAACAGCGAAACTGATTGCTGGCGTGATGGTTTCGAAAAACAAAGGCTAAACTGACTATTTCCTTTTCCCAACTATTCCATACCGATAGAGTGATTTATGTCGATATTCGATGATGTATTGCAAAGTGGACAATTCGAAGAACAACCCTTTGGACCGCATGAAGCGTACGCAGGTATTCTGCTCGCATCGTCTGCCTGCGATGGCCACATCGCCGATGAAGAAGTACAGGGCCTAGTGACGATCCTAGGTCGCACTCGTTTGTATCAGCATGTGACTCCGCAGCGATTCGGATCGATGATTGACCGATTGCTAGGTGTTCTGAAGCGAGGCGGCCCGGAGCAATTGGTTCAGAAAAGTGTACCTGTCGTTCCTGCGGAATTAAAAGAAACCGTCTTTATCAATGCCTGCGATATCGTGCTCGCCGACGGCGTGGTCGAAAATGATGAGAAAGAATTTATTAGCGATCTGATGCAAAAACTTGAGATACCATCTGAAAGAGCTAAGCAAATTATCCAGGTACTCGTCTTTAAGAATCAGGGCTAGTGGCGTTCAGCATACCTCCACCTGCCAATACTGACAGCATAAGAACATCGAGAGAAAATTTTGCCGGGGTTGGTAATCGCGACCCGAAATGGCACAGTCACTCAACTTGTCTCATTTTGCGACATCAAACACTTATTATCTTTGAAATGGTACTTGTTTTAGACTAGTAGCATTGGTCGACTTGTGTTGTAATTTAGCGAAAGTTTGTGGATTCGCCTAAACGAAAGCTGGAGTGATTAAACCTCGTGTTTGCAGATACGACAACTGCAGTTGCAGAAACCGCACTTAAGAATTTGACGCCGACCACTTGGGTCGACATCTTAGTTTTTCTGGTACCCTTCATTCTG
>JBIKMB010000147.1:0-14180 GCA_044359485.1 Pirellulaceae bacterium
GTGGATGCAAGGGGAGCGTATTCGCGTCTAGTGACACGAAATGACTCTCACATCCATTAAATCGTTCGGTCAGTGTTGCCCTTGAGGAACTGGGCCGTATTGAAGTCATGATCTCGTATCCAGTGATTGATTGCTTGTCAGATTTCTTGTTCCGCGAGCACATTTGTTGCGTAATGTAAAGATAGACGCTCATCCCCTGCATCGGTTCAAGAAATTTTCTAGTTTATGAACATAATTGCTGGTGAATGTCATACACGCGATCTGTTACGGAAGGTAGAAGTGAGATGTTGGAACTCAAGTCGGTTTATCAGTTGACTTAAGGATTGCCGCCAGGTTCACAGCGAGTTCGTCGCTTTCCCCCATTATTTCCGTCAATCTTATCGCCGGTTAGATCTCGCATTCTGCGATCTACTGCATGCCGCACCATTCGTCGTTTGAGCTTCTGCTGTTCTTCATTTTGGGCTGGTGCTACGCAACCACCATCCGCAAAGGAAAAAACGTCCCAGGGTTTGCCTTCGTGCATGCGTTAACTCATATCTGCCTAGGATCTAAATCAAGCCCTATGTGGCTTCCCAACGGATCGCATTGGCAAGTGTATTGCCTAAGGGACACCGGATTCGTTGCGAGATTGCGGAAGCTAAGGCTGCGACCTGTTCCATAATGGCGAGATGCACAACCACAACAGACACCCCACCAGAACGATTGCCCCCGTCACACCTGGTCCAGGCAGAGGATCGCTCAGCAGCGGTGCCGGATTATTGATTAAGGCATGGACTCCGATCGCGAGGAACAAATTTCCGGTACGAAGGTAAACCGCAGCAAAGAGCAGTCCAAAAACGAATTGGGCGATCAGCAACCACTGCCCCTCCGAACTTTGGATGTTGAAAAAGATATGGCTGAAACCAAAGAATCCTTGCGAGACCAACAGTGCAATCGCCAGATGCTTCCATCGTTTTAATTCAGGTAGCCAGTGCATGGCCAGCAGCAAACACTGTGGCAAGAGAAAACCGCGAAAAAAGACTTCCTCGAAAGGACAGTTACCAAACAACTGGCCGAGCCAATCGCTCAAGGCGAATCTCCAATTTTCCGATTCCCAGGCCTGATTCATCTCGATCGATTTCCCCAACGAAAGCGAGATGACAAGATGCAGGATTTGACAGGTGATCCAAAAAAGCAAAATCAGTTTAACGGCTGGCCAGAGACGGGTAAGGTCGAGCCCCACATCCTTGGGGCGCAGTCGACTCAGCCAAAACAAGAAAATTGGCAAAAGGATGATTTGCAAGGTCACGCCAGCGACCAGCGTGCCATTGACAATTCCCCCAGTCGCCGAACTTAGCCATGCCATCGGCGGAAACCAGGTTCTTGGGTTGGGAAACGCGAGAAATTGGAAGTAAGCGACCAGCAACTGCTCGATGACGAGCGTTAGAAGCAGGATCCATGGTGCCACCCGCCGCTGAGTTGGGATATGCGCCAACGGCCAAGTGCTCGCGGGTTGATTAAGATGATGAAAGTTTGGTGACATGATAATACAAGCTTCGAGTAAACTTTATGATTCATATCACGAATTCAATGCCTGTACGAAGACATTAGCATTAACCGTGCCCAAGCAAACGAAAATCCGCCTGAATCAAACGGCTCGGTTTAAGACTTTTCCGATAGCGCTATTCGTAGTGTCCCAACGGAATCTTGCTTTGCGATTCGAAAATTCCCCAAGCCAAATTCCTTCCATGCTGCCGGGAAGTAGTTTCAGTAGAACCATCGGTTGCTATTGCCCGAGCGTACGGAAGTCAAAGGCCAAAGCGATCTCTCTCTGCCAAGATCGCTTGCTTATACTCCTTCAAGGTTAAGAACGTGCGGCCTGACTTGAGACTGCCGCTGAGTGGAAATTCTTACGACTCCGGGACAACTTATCAGGTTTACACTTAGCTGAATAGATTCTCAATCGCCCAAACGCAGGTTCGATTCCTGCTGCCGGAGCTTTTCATGTCGAAGGGCAAGCCGATTGGCGACGGCGCTCCGTTCGAAGCGGAGCGAGCGATAAAACCTTGCGAGTTCAACTCTCGCTCCTTCCGCCTTTCATAAGGCATTAGGCATTACAGCCTGTTTCATGGCTTGCGAGTGTGGTGGAATCGCACGACAGTCTACGAAATTGTTAGACAAGGTTCGATTCCTTCTCGGCCCACTGATGTGAACATGGCTCGGTGCAATGTTGGTATTTGCTGTCAGCCCTTCAAGCTGACACACGCCGGTTCGATTCCAGCCCGAGTCACTCAGTGACAAAAGAGTCAAGAAAGTGATGGGCGGCGTAAAAAAGTTGGAACATTCAAGTGCTTGAATGACTCAGCATCAGCTCGTTGAATAGAATTGCGTCACCGTGCCAGGGAGAGATCCAACGTTGATTCCAACTGTCCGGTTGCAACATTCCAAAAGCGTATCGCTCGAGCACCCTCGAAGTCGTAAACGCCACCCTCACCGGTCGCCAATAGCTTTCCATCTGGAGAGAATGCAATTGATTTTACATCTACAGGATGTTGAAGTACCCTAATCGGCCCACCCCGCTCACAATCCCATATTGCCGCAACTTTATCGTAACTACCGTAGGCAATCTCGTAATTAGATGGGCTAAAGCATAGGGAGTTTACTCGCTTAATATGACTGGAGATGGACAATGGGTGTGAGATTTCATCCAATTTCCAAGTGTTGATAACTCCATCCCCACCAACGCAGGCCAGTCGAGTTGAATCATGCGCAAAAGCTACCTGTATAAAAATGGTTGATGCTGAAGTTATCAACGTAGTTTTTTGTGGTGCTGAATCTAAATCCTTTACATATATTAAAAAGCTACTGGGCGCAGGAACTGTCGTACTCGCGGTGTACGCTAATTTATTGCCGTCTGGTGAAAGTGCAACTGACAAAACATCGAACTTATTGTCAAATCGTAACAACTCCTTTCCATCGGAGACTCGCCAAACTCGTGCTGACCGGTCTCTGCTGGCAGTCGCAATAGTCTCCCCATCACCGCTAAACGATATTTCCAGAACTTCACCAGTGTGTCCGATCAGTTTGGATTGCGTTTTTCCCGTACGGGTCGACATGAGAATGACTATACCCATCGCGTTTGTGTCATATGGTTCTTCAACAATTCCATAGGCGAGCAAATCACCTTTCGGAGAGAGTTCATAGCATGTGGGAAATTTATCCTCCAATGGAAATCGATGAAGCACTTGCTTTGTCTGGAGATCCCATACAAAGATGCTTTGATCCACATGCAATTGATAGATAGTCCCCTGCAAATTGGTGATGCTTGAGATCAGTGTTTTTCCGTTAGGGGAATAAGCTGCAAATTCGACCCTCTGCCATTCCGGCTTTTCTTCTTGCGTCCAAATGATGAGATCTACGATTAGAACCACGCCGATAAGTGCCAGGAACCCATAGGATGGTAATCGAAGTCGGTGCAATCGAGCATTCCCCTCTACAAATTTTGAATATGCGACAGCCAAGAGCATGTGGGCGCAAATCCATATCCCTGCCCCGAAGTATATGCGATTCTCAGGGTGGTATCTCAAATCGAAGTCGAGAAACGCTTTTTCTCCTGCAAACAGACTCAATGTAGTTGCGGCTATGGCGATTACCGGATTGAATCGCGAAAAGTAAAACATCCCGTCTGACTTTAACAGTAACATGATATAGGCAATTGCGAACAGCATGTTCGCAATTGACGACATCATGACCGGAGGAGTTACTATTAAGGGGCTGAAACTCAAGTAAAAGACTTGCCATCCGTAGAATAAACCGCTGGCATTGTTCAGTCGGGGTATCTCCAATGCTTGTATCTTGAGTGCTGGCAAAAAAAGCGCAATGAGTAGCATGATGAGTGCCATGTGCGCGATCTTATTCGAAGTAGGACGCATGTAATAGCAAAAGCAGAATGCGACGATTGATGGGAGAGTTGCTCCGGCTACGCTACCAACAATATGTTGCAGCATCGATAATCTCCGAGCCCACCCGCCAAGACGATGAAATCACATGTGATGCGTAAGTTGGAAAAGCTCTGGCTATGGAAGGCTTTCGCAATTTCTAATCGGCATCGATAAGTATTGAGGCGGCAGGGGTACACATAGCGTATCTACCACCCTATAGCTTAGCAAGAAGACCTCTGAAATGTTGTCCAAATTGCTGGCTAGTTGGTACTCCGCTGACCGTCATAATGTTTGTAACTGGCCCACGGCCATCTGCTCCATCGCAGCGATTTCTTTTCCGACGTTCACTTGCATGTGTGTCTCCTTGTTGTCCAGAGAAAATCTCACGGGTCGTTAACCGCCGTGGACCACACTGAGCACTTTTTCGCCGGAAACCTCAAGCCGATCCGTAGAAGATTCGGCAAGATTTCCAGCTTGCTTGCTCACGTGTAGCGAGTCTCGCTCCCGAAGCCGTAGGATGCCGGCAACTAGGATCGATGCGACATCGACGAGTTGTTGCTCGATGGGAGTGTGCGCAGTTTTAGCGCAGTTGGTCATCGTGAAAAACTCCGCAACAGAATGGCCACCGATTGTGGCCCAGTGTTTGTTGCTGAAGTAGGTTCGTGGCCGAGCTTGGCCCTATTGTTTACCTACCGGGCGGAGGTTCGAGTTGGCGGTAGAATTGGTTGGTAACCATCAAGAGGTAGCTAGCGCCGAGTTCTCGAATGCCTTTTTCCGGAATGTCCTGCAGCGCCGGAGCGACAACCTGCATTTTTGGGCGGTCCTTGTTGACAATGTACGAAGGACTTAGTACTATACGTTTCGTAGACTGGCAACGTGAGATTTTTGCGGTCTTTCTCTTAGAGGATTAGGTTATGGCCCCAGGCTTACCCACGGACGCAGAGCTTGAGATATTGACGGTGCTTTGGCAGCGTGAGCCATGCACGGTCCGCGATATTCACGAGGCTATGGTTGGCGAAGGTCGTGCCATCGCTTACACGACGGTATTGAAGACGCTGCAAATAATGACGGATAAAGGTTTAGTGCAACGCGATGATAGCAGCAGAGCTCATTTGTATCGATCTGCATTGCCCCGCCCGCAGACACAGAAGCAGTTGGTCGATGATCTCGTTCACCGTGCTTTTGGTGGAGCAGCTGCGGAGTTGGTTATTCACGCACTGGCTGGGCGAAAATCATCGCCGAAAGAGCTTGCCGAAATCCGACGAGTGCTGGAGCAGATGGAAAAGACGCAAAGAGAAAAACATATAAAAGGGAAGTTGGAAAGTTAAGAACAAATTTGTCTTAAGTAGCACCCAGCCAGCACTGTTTGTTGCTTTGACATGTACACGCCATGCTTTTTGTCACCTGACGGATGGTTTTTGAATATCGCGACGAATGTTTTGCTTTTCTCAACTATCTTTTCTACCAGGATTTGCCATGCCATCAACGATCAGCGAGGCTTTGGGCTTCGAATTTGGATTCGATGACTTTGCGACGCGAGTGGGTTGGGTATTTCTCCATTCGCTTTGGCAAGGAGTGATGATTGCGGGATTATTATTTATAGCCTTAAGGCTGATGCCACAGCGATCGCCATGGCAGGTTAATGCGCGTTATCTTCTTGCCGTCATAGCATTGGTATCGCTCCCAATTCTATCCGGGATTACATACCTTTGCCCACCGATAGGGACAGCTTCGGTTGATGGGTGGGCTAGCACTTCTCGGAGCGTTGATTCATCCGGAGCTGATCGGGAAGCCTTGCAAGAATCTCCTCGGCATTCGGCGATTTCGCAGACGTTGGAAAAACAGTCGTCACTGCCGTCACGGAGTAGCATGTCAACAAGACCAATTGAGCCGTCTGCGGCACGCGAATCGTTGCTTTCGCATGACTCGAACCTCCCCAAACCAAACTCCTTCGATTTAGATCCATCGCCGCTCTTGACTGAGCCTGTGGGATCATCAGTTTCGAATGTCCATATTCAGTGGAAGGCATCTTCCGAATTAATACCGACTTGGTCGGTTGTCTTTTCGGAGAAGGCTGTGGCGGCGACTGCAGGGATCGAACCTTGGTTGCCGCTGGCAAGTTTCATTTGGTGTTTGGGGGTTATTCTTGCGTCGTTGCGAATGGTCGCTGGCTGGATGTTGACTCGCAATCTCGTTGCCACGGCCGAAGTAGTCTCGGATGGATTATGGCTGGCTTGTGTAGAGCGTTGGTGCGATGCTTTAGGGATTGAAAAAATAGTCCGTATTTTGGCTTCTAGTCGAGTGAGCGCTCCAGTAGTAGTGGGATGGATACGACCCGTGATCCTATGGCCGGCAGCAGCCTTGACGGGTATTTCACCTAATGACATGAACGCAATTATTGTTCACGAACTCACGCATATTTATCGTCGAGATACACTTGTGAATCTCCTGCAGGCCTGTATCGAAGTTTTATACTTCCATCATCCGGCAGTCTGGTATATCACGGCAGTGATACGATCAGAGCGAGAGTATTGTGCTGATGATTTGGCAGTAAGGACTTTGGAGCTAAGTTGCGCAGGAACACGTCTATCGTATGTACATGCGCTAGTTGCGATCGAGGAGCGACGCTCGGCGTCCGCGTTTGCGGTTGCGGCCAACGGAGGCTTACTACTCCAACGCATTCGTCGACTTGCCGGGTTGGAAGTAACGCCATTATCACCTATTAGGTTATGCGCGAGCATCGTTGCGGTGTCATGTTTGATAGTAATGATGACGACTTGGATCGTAGTACCAGTATTAACTGGGGCAGAAGACACACCAGTTGCCATTCAAGAAGGTGAACCTAGTCCATTTGATCATAAAGGATCCATCCAGTCTGGGGAGAATCGAGACATTCTACATAATCCCTGGGATATTAAGTCTCTCAATCCCACAGCGGCGAAGACACTGGTTGAGCAACAGAAAAAAAAAGAGGAATATAAACTCGACCTAGCTAGTCTTAAAATGCTTGATGCTCCGACGGCACGAATGCTCAGAGACTTCTACGGGCATCTGTACCTTAATGGCTTGAGATCCATTGAGCCAGAGGTCGTTGAGGCACTTGCAACACCTATGGAAGGGCAAATAGAAGAACTAGGACTGGATGGCTTGGACTCAATTGATGTGTCGACTGCGAAAAGTCTTAGCAAATTGAGAGTACAAAGGCTTTCGCTTTGTGGTCTCAAGGAATTGGACTCGGAGACGGCGAAGTCACTTGCCGGTTTTAAGGGAGAGTTATTGGTACTGGATGGATTAACCTCTCTTGATGATGAAACCGCAATACAACTCGCAGATTGTGAAACGCAAGTTTCACTAGCTGGCTTGGACTTGGAGAGCGTAACGAGGGTTAAGCGTATCTGGAATGAAGTTTATTGTTGGCAGATCAGGAACAACGCTATATCCACCGATCACAATTTGATGGCAAGTCCATTCGGGCATTGGGTTTTGAGACCTTCCTTAACTGATCTTGATCGTTTGACGGCGAGAGCTATTGCTCGATCTCCTGCTAAATCAATTAGCATAGATAGCCTCTCTACTCTTAACGCCGAAGCCGCTGCAGAGCTTGCACTGTACAGTGGTGCCTTAGATATAAGCGAGGTTAACGAAATGAGCGACGAAGCTATACGGGCTCTTGCAACATTCTCGGGAACCAAACTAAATATCGATAGCCTGCTTATAGATCGATGTACGCGAGGGCCCGTCACACCAAGTTTGTTAAAACTTTTTAATCGGTATCTGGAGTTAAAGAATCAGTCTGAAGATTTGTCCCTTGAGCTAGAAGAGTCTGAAGTTGACTATTCCCTCCTTGAAGAGATGTTTTCAAAAATAACGGTACTAGATTTAGAAACGGCCGAGGCGCTTCGCGATCTCAAGGTTTCGTCCCTAAGCCTCAGTAATTTAAAAGCCCTGGATACTGAATGTGCAAAACGTTTATCCGAATTCCGAGGCGACGAAATCCTTTTGCCTAGCATTCATACCATTGATACGACCACGGCGGCGGAGATCGCTGGTTTTAATGGAAACTCCCTCGTTCTAAGTGGGCTAACTTCGCTAGACGCAGCTACAACACGAGCGCTTATGGAATTTAAAGGCCATACCATTTCCCTCGATGGGTTAGCCGATTTCGATAAAGATTCAGCGCGAGCACTTGCTGAATTTAAGGGCAGGAAGATTGTGCTCGGTTTAACAGCGTTCAACGAAGAACATGCACATCATTTTCTTCAATACACCGGTCAACTTTATCTGCCACGTATCAACTCCCTGGATGTAAGGTCAGCGGAATTCCTGTCCAAGATTCATGTTGGGAAACTCTCGTTGGATGAACTTACGTCTTTGGACTCTCAAGCAGCAAAAGCGTTAGCGGGTTCCAAGTGCGATACTTTGACCATGAACAAACTTAGATTGATTGACTCGCAAACTGCTGCTTCGCTTGCATACTACACAGGTGAACTTCAACTCGATTCTTTGATTCCCGACACTGAATCTGCATTAGAGTTGTCCAACTTCAAAGGTGAGTCATTGCGGATGGCTGTGTGGTTTCTTAATCGACCCGACGGCCTTAGTGAGCTTAATGTCGGTGAACTCAAATTATTGATACGCTTATCTAGTGACAGAGAGGTTTTTAAAGTCCCATCTGGTTTCTTCAACGCGATAACTTCGCTAGACGAAGAAGTAGACAATGGATTTTCTGAATTACGGGGTTCTGTTTGGGTTCGGGGGCTATCGGGCGTTGATGACTCCGTTGTGAAGGCATTAGCCAAATCGGGAAGTGATTCACTTATGTTTAGTGACTTGCCGGAACTAAACGCTAAAACCGCTTCCGCCATGGCTGAATTTAAGGGAGAATATTTAAGCGTTGATGTGCAAACCACATTGGATAGAGAAGTCGCGGTGTCACTTGCAGAATTCAAGGGTAAACACCTAAGTATTTCTTGTTTCGGCACAATGGATCAAGATATCGCGGCGTTACTTGCGAATTTCAAAGGAAGCCGTTTAAGCTTTCCCGATTTGGCTGAATTGGATGCGAAGACCGCGGAATCATTGGCGAGATTCCAAGGAAATGCCCTAACTATTGGCAATAAATATCCTCGTCCAGATGACGAAGGAGGGCTTAATCTGAGTGAGGATACGGCAAAGGCTTTGCTGAGTTACAAAGGAAGTCTGCATATTTACCTGGGTGCATGCGATGACGAAATCGCAGACATTTTGAAGCAAAAAAAAGAGGGAGAGTTAACTTTCAGTTTTCCTAGCCACCTTTTAGGCCTGAAGATTCCGATAAGCCGGGATACTCTGAAGCTAAGTGAGCGGAGTAGACGGATCATCGGATATGATGACTTGGAGATAAAAGTATCGCAGCTTGACCCCAATACGGCTGCGATGTTCGCAGAAATTCCAAATATCGGCTTGAGTTTCGATTCTGTTACCGAACTTGATATTCCTACTGCAAAAGAACTTGCCGCACTTCCAAATCCAAGCCTGAGTTTTACGAATTTAAAATCGATCGACAGGGACATTCTCGATGCCCTCGCAGATTACCGAGGGAACTACCTAGTGTTATCTTTGCCAGCCATAAGCGCAGAAACGGCACGCCAACTTGGTCTATTCAAGGTTCGAAGCCTGATTCTCAAATGTTCGATTATTGATGCGGATGCTGCTTCGATGCTGGCCAATTTTCAGGGGGATTTTTTGACTATAGATGGCTTTCCGAAATCAAACGCTGAGGTGGTTGCTGGGCTGTCTAGATTCGTCGGTCGGAAACTCTCGCTTCCAGGAATAAGAACCCTTGATAGGATGTCTGCAGAAGCTTTAGCAAATTTCAAGGGAGATGAAATTCGACTGGATGGACTTGTCGAGTTGAGCGATGAAGTCATGTTAGCACTTTCCGGCTTTAAGGGAGATGCATTTAGTTTTTTCTCTCTGCTTGAAACCGAACAAGTGATTGATGACGGTCATCGAAGAAACGCAGCACGCCTACTATGCGACCGATCGTTTAGAAGTTATCGGGAAAGGAACGAATATAATGCACTATGGTTGCCTCTTAAAAACCTTGATGAAAGCACTGCGAGTTTCATTGGGCGGTTCCAAGGGGATAGCATATGGCTTGATTTAACCTACCTTACACCTGACGCTGCAAGAATGCTCACCGCTTTCCCAGGAGAACTAACATTGAACATTGAAGAGGTTGATCTGTCGCTTGCAAAAGCAATCTCTCAATTTCGTGGCAAGGTTCTACGTATATCGCATCCAGACTATTCAAGTGGAGGGACTATTGATGTTTCGGTGTTAGAGGAACTTGGTCAATTCCAGGGAAGGGAAATAGAGATTTCGAATTTCAAGGTTAAAGGGACAAACATTGAACAAGCGATTCGGCAGTTGAAGACGGAACACCAACTTAAGAATGGATTTTTAGTGAAAGCCAATCAGAGAGAGGACGTTCCATAAATTTTTATGGAGCCGTCGTTATACCGCTGCTTGTATGCCATGACTTGTACCGCCAATTGCCAAAGAGTTTGACTTATCTAACGCAATAGACACTTTAAAAAAGGGACAATACCGCAAATAGGCTGTTACATTAGAGCTGTTTTATTGTGCTTCGACCGTTTTGATGTAACTTCAAAAATCAAATCCACTTCGAGTGCCATAGTGCCAGTCAAATTTGCTAATGGCGATCCTGAACGAAAAGGTCTGATACATCATTTTTAGGATATTACTGGCATCGCAGAGAGTCAATAACGTTCCTTAACGAATGGCTTATTCACCGTTTCCAATCAACTCACACAGACCCCCTATTTATAGCAGCGCAATATGAAAAAAATGTTATTGGCCGGATTGATTTCGTTAGGAATTTCCGCGGCGATCGCCCCTTCATTTTTCGCTCAAGATAAGGCCGAGTCTCAGCCAAACCGCGTCACTCCGCAACTGGCTAATCCGAGTGAAATCATTAAATTGACTCAGGCCAATAAGTTCGATGAAGCGGAAAAGAAAATTGATGAACTTCCTCCGGATGCACAATCCATTAAGTTGATTATGCGTTCCATGCTTGCTTCGGCTTTATCACGCGCTGGCCGTAATGAGAGAGCAAACGCTCAAGAAGAAAAATTGATTTTGGAATGGAAAGGAATTTTCAGGGAAGGAAAAGCAACTGGCGAAGTGTTTGCGATGCCCCTTCGAAATTTGCTTAGGGCTCGGTCTAGTAAAAGCTCTCCAGACGAAACTGCAAATTGGGGTCGGGAACAAATTACTGAATTGCTGAGCCTGCTTCCCAAGAACGATGAGCATTCTTCCTTGCCGGCAGAAGGTGCCCTTGAATCAATACTGGCCGAATATCGTGCGAACAATAATTTGCCAGAAGATACAGAGAAAATGGATAATTTAATTGCCAGGTTTCGAGAGGCGATTAGAGACGGAATGCCAGAAGAACGCCGCAGGTATCTGCCTACTTGGGTCAACCTGCGAATGAAGCGGATTTACCGCAAATTGGAAACGTCCTCGAAAGAAGCGGATACTGATACAAATATTCTTTTCACCGAGGTCGCCAAACTAGTTGATCCGAAAGAAGACCAAGGAATCGTTCCCATTCTCGTTGATATTCGCACCTCTGTTGCACGTCGCGCAATGCGAATTGATCCCAAAGTTGCGAAATCCCAACTCGATTCACTGGCAGATTTTCTCGATAATTGCCTTTTAGAATGCGACAATCGTCACTTGTATTTATTTTTGGAAAATGCGGTAAACTATTCAGAGCGAATGATGCAAGCGGTAGAGATGGAAATAGAATGACCACTATTGATTGGCAAGTATTCGGTATCTCCCCGGGCGAAGCTCTCCTCGAACTCACCCAAAAATCTCGCTTGTTGGAATGTAAAAAACTTTGAAAATAAGATAATTTCAGTGTTTGCCCGTCAATGCAGCCCAGTTGCTGTCTCATCTGTCGATTGAAGCAGAGTTGTTAACCAGCAGCGAGTTAGTTTTTGGCACGCGCAATTAGTGCCCCGTGGGTTATCGTGGCGTGTCACTGAGATCCTCTAGCCGTCCGCAGCCTACCTTGTCTTCGAACGCATTTTTTTCGGAATGTCTTGCAGCGCCGAACAGCAAAAATTGGCGTTAATCAACCAGCACGGACTCGACTTACGGGTAGCAAAATGCTGCCGTTTGTGGAAGGGGAATTTTCATGGGTCAACCTGTAAACTTATCGGACGAGCTTGTCGACGATGCTCGAGCTGTCGTGCCGTTCACGCAGCGGAGTATTGCTGGTCAAATTGAATTCTGGGCCGGGCTCGGAAAATCGATCGAGCCTCTGCTTCGGGGCGATCGGGCGCTATCGCTTCAGATGGCTGTCGGCCATGAGTCTTCGAAGCGCGGGGCGTTCCATGTTTCCACCTGTGAATAATCCACCATCGTCGTAACGATCAGGTAGGCAAATCCAGCCCTCGTGCTGTTGGCTCTTGATGTAGGCCTCGGCCGATTCACGTTGGGCATCGAGTGAATTGAATTCCTGCTCCTGTCCTTCTTCGGTCGATTTGCGGGTGTAGATCGCGCAGCGGACGACCGAGGAAGCCGTAGACTCTGTGCTTATGGCTTTGCGGTTCATCGATCACCTCGGCGTCTGAGATTGAAGAACAAGTAGCCATTGCAGTGCGAGCCTGTGATTCGCTTCGCCACAGCGCTGAGCGATTTGAATTTTTCGCCGGCGTATTCGAACCCTTCGTCGAGCACGAGGACGTCGAGCAATCGTCCCTTGTACTCCAGCGTGATCAGCGAGCCTGGGATCGGAATTCCATTGTCGAGGGATACGGGTACCGGGATCGGCGTTGATCTCGGGGCTTCTGGCTTGGTAGCAGGAGCCTTGGGCGGACGCCTTCGGATGTCAGCGTCGCTAGCGATCTCCATCGCCCGAACTCGCGCTCTCTCAGAGAGATCCCCCTCGGCGATCGACTGTATTCGCCAGATGATCTCCTTCAGTAACCATTGTTTGTTGCGGGCGTTGGTCGTCTCGCCGAACACTTCTGCGTAGAGATCCCGCAACTGGCCCATGGCCATTTGCTCCATCGCGGCGATCTCTTTTCCGAGATTCAGTTGCATGTTTGTCTCCATAGAATTTGGGTAAATCGGTCACGCGGCGAGTTAACCGCCGTGGACGACAGTGAGCACGTTTTCGCCAGAAAGCTCAAGGCGATCCGAAGAGGATTCGGCAGGATTTCCAGCTTTTTGGCTCTCAGTTAGCGAGTCTCGCTCCCGGAGCCGCAGGACTCCCGCAGCTTCGATCGATGCGACATCGACAAGTTGCTGCTCGTCGGGCGTGCGCGCAGTTTCAGCGCTGTTGGTCATCGTGAAAAACTCCGCAAAGAGATGTGGGAAGGTAACTTGGCCGAGCGCGATCTCTATTGTCTACCTACCGGGCGGAGGAGAGGATTGACGGAGAACCGTCTTGGGAGAATCCGTTTGATTGTCCATATCATTATTAAAGGACATTGAACCGTGGTCGGGCAGCAATCCATCTGAATTCACCCCGATTCGACAGGAATTTAGAGATTCGTCGAATTTTAGTGAAAGATTTCAGCGGTAACCTGAGTTTAGCCTCCTAGGAGATAGTGATGACCGAATTCCCGCAGACCCGATTATCCGAACTTCAGTTACCCTTCGTGGCCTTTTTAGGTTGAGAAAGTTTAGTATGAATCGCCTACCATCATTCTTTTGTTTTTCCGCCTTCTTATGTTGCATGTTGGCTGCATCTTGTTTGTTGGCCCAGCCACCCAAAGAGCTCACCAACAGCATCGGCATGAAGCTGTTGTTGATTCCTAAGGGCTCATTTATAATGGGCTCGCCTACGAGCGAAAAAGGACGCCGTGGGGCAGACGAAACTCAACACGAAGTAACACTCACTAATGATTACTACCTTGGTGTATTTGAGGTCACTCAAGCGCAATACAAAAAAGTGATGGGTGAGAATCCGAGTATGTTTCAAGGTTCCAAAGTTCCTGGGGATAGCAATAACCATCCAGTGGATTGCGTTACGTGGGATGATGCAGTGGCGTTCTGCAAGAAGCTCTCGGACTTACCCGAAGAGAAAGAAGCGGGGCGAATCTACCGCTTACCGACTGAGGCGGAATGGGAATATGCGTGTCGGGCCGGAAGCAAGACGACGTACTACTTTCATGACGACTTTCGAGCCCTTCCTATAAACGGCTGGTATATAGAGAACAGCTCGAAATACCGCTTCGA
>JBIKMB010000148.1:0-14160 GCA_044359485.1 Pirellulaceae bacterium
TCTGCAAGGTCGTGACTTGCCCAGTTGTTGTGGGCAAACCTGCCCCCACAGAACTGATTCCCAAGAAGCTACCACTTGAAGACGATACATAAAGTTGATCGTCGTAAATTTCAACGTTTCTGAGATTGGTTACCGTCGTGGAGATCTGCGTAAAAGCGCTTCCGTCATAGTACCACACACCCCCTGAACTGCCAGAACCTGTCCCTGTTGCGTAAAAACTCGATGAGCCGGTTGGGATCGCACTTCTATAGTTGTTCCCACCGAAAATCGTCGCGTCTGTAGGATGAAGAACGCGACTCACAACATCGCCAGTAGCGCCATCGATCGATTGGGTCACCTTTGTGTTCAAGCCCGCGACATTGGCTGTACCTACTGCAGTGTTGTAACCTGGCACAGCGAGAAATTGCCCGTTTAAGTTTAGCTGGCCATTCGAGGTCGCACTGCCAGAATCAGTCTGTCGATTGCTATCATTGCTTCCAATGAATTGACTGGACAACGTCTGCACCAAAGTGCCGTTTGGAGCAACTTCAAGAACGTTAATCTGCGCGGCAGCGTTTGAAAGGGGGCTTATTCCATCTCCAAGCCGTTCCACCACCACGTTCCCAGCGGTCAAACCAGCCATTAAGGATCGATCCTCGAGCTTCTCTATGATGGCCCGAAATTGACGACTTAGATGACGCCGCACTCGGTTTCGACGCTTGTTGCGCGACAAAAATTTTAACATGATGCCCCCTGCCAACTCACTTCCTAATTCGCCCACATATCCCAATCGATCCAATCGATATCATTGGAATCGGGAATATAGTAAATGCCAAAGCGGGGGATTGGAGGTATAAACGGTTAATAAGAAGTTAAGGTTTTGCTAGCATTCCCATTGCAATTATTAAGAAATCACACCCAAAACGACTTACTCCACCTCACGTGCGCCCAATCCAGTCTGATATTTTGGAGGTCAGTGGCATAAACAACGATGGAGCGAAAGCCATGAACAACAGTCTCTTGCCAAGAGTCCTGTCAACGGGCCGTCGTCGACCACACCGCAGTCTGTACCTGCTGTTGATACTTCTATCGTGGCAATACATGGAAAGTTCGCTTTGCGCCCAATCAGAAAATGGGCCCTCACCACGCGGGAGCGACGGCAACTTCAATATTCCGCTGCCAACTCTCGGCGGAAAACAGTTTTGGACGGACCAACGTTGGCATCAAGGCTTTCGCTTGCAATACAACAACACTCTGAAACACTATCGCATACTCGATCCTAAAGACATACGACTGGCTTGGGGACCCAAAGAAGCGATGGTTGCACAGTTCGATGCCATCGTCACCAACAAACCATACCCACCCACACCACAGCACTTTGTACTGCTTGTACATGGCCTCGGACGAACTGCCGATAGCATGGATCCACTGGCCGATTATCTGCAAGAACAAGCGACGGCCGCCGCGACCTCGGCACCGGCCCCTGTTTTGACGCCATTCACTGTTTCCTATGCGAGTACTCGAGATTCCATTCAGCATCACTCACAAGCTCTATGCGACCTGATCGAGCATTTGCCCCCGAACGCAAAAATCAGTTTTGTTGCCCATAGTTTAGGCAACATCGTCATCAGACATGCGATAGGGCGGTGGCAAAGAAATGGCGATCCCCAAAAAGTCCTTCCTCGCCTGCAACGGTTCGTAATGCTTGGACCACCCAATCAAGGTTCCAAACTCGCTGAACGACTGAGCCGACTAAAGCTCTTCGAAGTTGTGACCGGAGCAGCGGGCCAGCAATTGGGCAAAGCCTGGGATGATCTCCAGAGCGAATTGGCCACCCCTCCCCTACCCTTTCTAATTGTGGTCGGAACTCGAGAAGATAAGGCAATCCAACATCCACTGCTGAATGAAGCCAATGATGGGATTGTCACCAAGTCCGAAGCTTTGCTTGCAGGAGCCACTTCGGTCGAGGAATATCCGCAACTTCATACCTACTTGATGAATGATCCCGCGATCATGAAGTCGACGTGGAATTTTTTGATCAGTGACTGAGTCCCCACTGGATCGCATTTTCAAGCAGTTTGATGAAACACTGCTGCTCAAATTCTTTTTGATGTCCGAGCGACGTGTAGAATGATAAACCACCATCGGCGCGTTGGAAGGTCCAGGCGATCGGCTCGGCCGGTTTACCATCTACTGCAGCGTTGAGCAACGCCTCGGCTTTGGAATTCAAAGGCGCAACTTTGTAGAGCGAACCGCCAATTCGCAAGGTATCGATTCCGGTGTCGCTCAAAATGGGATGTTCCAGTTGCCTCTCTGCCACGGTGACTAATTTCACCTGCAAGTCAGCTCCATAATGATTGGTGTAACTGCCACCGAATATGTCAGCATCCCAACTATCCCATGTCAATCGATCGGGCGGTGGCTGACCGTTTCGGAGCGAGAAGGGGTGATTGGCGGTTCTGATTCCCACGATCGGTTTGCCCCCTTTCACGAAATCCTGAAGTGTTCGCAGGTCATTGGCGCTAATCGGTCGACGGCGGATACTGAGCAAAAGCAAATTCGCTTCGCTTAATCGATGAAAACCTGGCAGCTCTCCCGCTCCTTCATCGCGTCCATAAACCATGACGACCCGATAATCGCGCCACAGTCGTTTTCGTGCAAACTCGGTCAAACCGATTTCTGTTTTGTATTCAGGTTCTGCTACTGCGACGAGCACCGTCGCCCGCAAATCCTTGGAAAAACGAAATTCATGCCCACCTAAAATCTGATTGCTACTGATCGTCGGACAGACATACTTTTCAATATGCTCGATGATAAGGTCTGTACCTGAGAAATGATTGACATACGGCGGCATATTAGGATTGTACATGGTGTCGGTCATATCGCGCACCAGCACAACATTCTTCCCATATTGCGCGAGATTTCTTAAGCCGAACGGACGTCCCAGCACACACATATTGGTATGCACACCCATGATCATCACATTGCGAATTTGCCTTTGCTCGAGAATACTCCAAACTTCTTCTCCTCGATCGCTCACAAAATCTCCCGGTTTGATATCGAGTCCTGGATGCTCACTTTTCCAAGGAGACATGGGCTTCAGACCTTGCGAAATCAATTCCTCTTGCCAGAGCCGTTTTTGCTCAGGATCATCATCATTTCCTCCGTCGCTTTGATCGAGTGGATAAAGCGATTGTTCTTCGGCGGGGATCTTGTAACACCATTTGCTGATCAGTGGAGGTAGATTATTGGCTTTGGGTGTTTGCAGGGCGAGCGACCTTCCGGGATGATCCTTATAATACTCCATGCAATCACTGGGCGAATGGATGATCGTAACCCCCCGGTCGCGAAGTGCGTGCAGGAGTTCATTCATCCGCGGAACCAATTCCTCGACGCGGAGAACCGCATTTTTGCAGCTGTGCGAATCCCACATATCGCACACGATGACCGCTGTTTGAGCCGGGGACCATTTTTCGTTTCGTTCCAGCTCAAAAAATCGCCCTGTACTAGGCTGAACTTCGCGGCGGGTGCGTAAACTCAGCGATAACTCTTCGCCGGCTTTTAAGGGACTTGAGCTGCCGAGTGTGAACGCAGCGATCGCGGTGAGAGAAAGATAACGAACGCAAAGCTTGAGAAACATAAATCAGTCCTTCGCGGAAAATTTCTTCCTGTTCCCTACGTGAATATTCTGTGCCAATTACCTAAGATGATAAACCATCGGCGGGGCGAGCGAAATCATCTCTTCCTTCTCTCCCGTGTTTACCTCTCCCACAGGTTATTTTTTTGTATAGAAAAACTGTATTCCCTATGATGCTATCTCGAATCCTAAGCTCGATGACTTATTGTGGTTGGCTTGTAACAGGCCTCGTTGTTTTGGCACTCAACCCGATCAGTTACGCTCAGCAGTCCGGAACACCAAGACAGTTTTTTGCCGCGGATTATCAGAAAAAGATTGCCGCACTGGTTAGGCCGGATAACAGCGTCGCTTGGTCGATCCCGATTCGCGATATTCATGATGCACAACCACTGCCCAACGGTCATTGGCTTCTGCAAACCAGTTTTACCCACGTCATGGAACTGGACAAATCTGGTAAAGAAGTTTGGCGATATGACGCTGGCAAAACGAGTGATGGAAAACAGGTCGAAATTCACGCCTTTCGTCGTTTAGAGAATGGCTTGACCATGATCGCCGAAAGCGGCACGACTCGCATTCTGGAAGTGGCTCAGGATGGAACCATCCAACATTCCATACCTTTGAAGGTAAGCAAACCGGATCCGCATCGCGATACTCGATTGGTTCGGCCTACGCCCGATGGAAATTATTTGGTGAGCCATGAAGCAGAAAATCTGGTTCGTGAGTATCGACGCGATGGCTCTATTGCTTGGGAACACAATGTCGGTTCAAAAGTGTATTCGGCAGTTAGACTCGCCAACGGAAATACACTTTTAGGCACTGGCGATGGACACAGTGTCCAGGAAATTTCACCTGACCACAAAATCGTGTGGCAAATCACCGAGAAGGAAATTCCCAACGTGCGTTTAGCTTGGGTCACGATGGTCGACCGGTTACCGAATGGTAATACGTGGATTGTGAATTGCCACGGTGAGGAGCAACCTCAGATTCTTGAAGTTACCCCCGACAAGAAAGTGGTATGGAGCTTCCGCGATTTTGAACGCTTTGGCAATGCCTTGCCGGTAGCCATTGCGCAATAAAGCATCGCCCTGAGGCATCGCATTGGAGTCCAATGGGTGCTTGAGGGAGACATGATACCGCAGGCACCCTGTTACCGCTTGAATAAATCGAGGAAGCGATTTTCATAATCGTCAAAGATGTTCAGTCGATCTAACTCGCTTTTCAATTCATACGCTTTGGCACGATCCTGCTGAGCTTGTTCAAATAACTCTTCGATGCGGGCAGCGTCTCGGGGCGATATTTTCGGAGCCTCAATATCCGAATCCTGTTGCAGAGCGGGATCATCGCCCAGTTCGCCTTGCCGCTCCTCGCTTTGTGCCAGAAGACTGCGAAGATGCTCGTCAAATTCATCCACTTGCTTGCGAAGTTCGTGAAGCTTGAGCGGGATATCGGTCAGTTTCTCGAAGGACTCCAAAATGGGGAGAGCTGATTTTGGATAGGCGATTTGCATAAACATCTGAGGCAATTCACCCAGCAAACAAACGCCAGGAATCTGTTTGTCAACGCCCGCTCCAAGCACAAGGCCATTGAGCCCACCGATCTGCCCACCTTCCAGTGGAGCAACTCCATGTTGACTCAATTCCTCGAGAAGCTTCGTATTTGTCGCGGCACCCCAGAGTCGCGGTTCGGCATCAGGAGCCGCTTGCGTGACCAGAGCTGCGAAGGTGATGATGCGCTGAATGTTCCAACGTTTTGCAAAGCCCAATAGTCGATGGCAAAATTCCATCTTGTTGATAGCAGGTTGAGCATCACCGACAAATAGGATCAAGTCTGGACCACTTTCATTCGGATTGTGCCAGCCGAAGTAGCGGGATCGAGCGGCGCGTGGAGGTTGAATGATGCCATGTTGTACATCTACGCTTTCAAGATCAAATGAACCTTGCGTCGGGAGTTCCGACAATTCCTCCATGCCCAGTTTGGTCATCAAATAGTAGCCAGCAGTCACGGCCACATGTCCCATACCGGGCCACACTGCGACCAGCCATGGATTACGGAATTTTGCATTATCTGCCATTCTTGCTTTGGATACCTGTCAGTTTGTCGTTTCGATTTTAAAATCCCATCGATGCTTTTCGACTCGGTCGGACCGATTTGTCGTGAAGTTCGCTGGCAAACGGGCTCTATCGGCTGCGAAGCGTTTTTGGGCCCATCGGCAATTTGCGAACACTGCAAAAGCTGTACCATTTCCCATCGCGGAAAATCCCAGGCACTATGAAATGCGCTCTCGGCCAACTTTCCAACTGTGTCGCTTCCCAGGCCTTGGGGTACCATCATCTGCCGTGAATTGCAACTGGACCAAGAGCTCTTGAACACAATCTTGAATCCTGCCGTACTTGTGGCGGTCTTGTCAGACTCTAGCGAAGCTGCATCCAAGGTTAGTGTCATTAGGCAGGAATTTGTAGCTCAGGAAGCTAACCCTTCCATGAATCCAGTGGATTGGTTCTATCGGAAAGCGGCAGAGGTATTTCTCTACCGGAGACATGGGACGCATAGACAGCGACAATCAATTCTGTGATGCGACGGCCCATCAAGCCGTTGCATTTGGGAGACCGCTGCTCTCGAATCGCAGTGGCCAAGTTGCGCAACGCCTCGGTATGCGCATTTTCATAACGGGTGTCGCGTTGGAGTTCCGGTTTATTAATTCCACCTGACGTGATCACTTCCCACGTTTTCTTGGAACGGTAGGGAGCCCAGGTAGGATCGCGCAAAATACCAGCTGGTTGCATATAACCGGTTTGCAATTCAATGATCCCTTTGGAACCTAGAACTTGCAAGGCAAAGCGATTATCGCTGCCGCCGGCGTTTCGCTTCGAAGCAAAATGACCGGTGATGCCATTGGCGAATTGATACTTCGCCGATAATTGATCCCCTGCAATTCGTCCTAGGCCTTCGTTTCCCTCAACCACATCCTGAGGCGTAATCGGCTTGCCCATTGAGTGAACCGATGCATGGCAGGATGAGGCTTCACAACCGGCCACCAGTGACATTAAGCCGAGAACATGGGAACCTAGGACCCAGAGATCTTCCCCGCCGCCTCGACGATCTTCCTTGCCCCGCCCACGCAACTCCAAAATTTCGCCGATTTCGCCAGCGGCGATTGCCTCCAAGACGCGATCGGTCACGGGAGAGTAAAAGGCCGTGTGCGCGATTGCGATATGCAAATGTCTCATTTCGAATTCGCGGAGCACTTGATCGCATTCGATCAATGTACGGCAGAACGGTTTCTCCATGTAGACATGGCAACCAGCCTCGGCGGCAGCTAGGAGCATATCGGCATGTTGATCGATCCAGCGTGGAGCGATGATAACGATGTCGAGCTTTTCGCGTTGGAGCATTTCTCGATAATTGGGATAAGCCTTTTCGGCATTTACTTTCTTTTGAGCCGCATCCAATCCTTTGGGATCGGCATCAGCGACCGCAATAACTTTGCCATCTCCAAACTGCATCGCACCCACATCAAGACTATGACCATAATCGCCTCGTCCGGTAGCGCCGATGATGCCAATCTTCAGTGGAGCTTCTGCCATGGCATTTACCCTTTCATCGCCTCGCGTAAGTTTCTTAGGTTTGCAGATGCTTGCCGAGAAGAGTCCGCTAATTGAGTGATATGTCCCATCTTTCGACCCGCGACTGCTTTGGATTTACCATAAAGATGCAAATAGGTCCTAGCTTGCTGCATCGCCAACTTCCAATCCGGAGAACCGGTTCCCCACAAATCACCGAGGATGTTCACCATCGCGCACGGACCGACTAACTCGGTCGATCCGAGAGGCAAATTGCAAATCGCTCGTACTTGCTGTTCAAATTGACTGGTCACACAACCTTCGATGGTCCAGTGTCCGGAATTGTGGGGGCGCGGAGCGATCTCGTTGATCATCAGTTGATCGCCAGCCACAAAAAACTCAATGCACAGGAGACCTTCCAACTGCAAGGTATCGGCCACCCCCAGGGCTATCTGCTGAGCGGCGTGGTCCAGGGCCAGCAATTCGGAAGATACCGGGCAGCGTGTCACATCCAGGATATGATTTCGATGTTCATTTTCTACCAGCGGATAAACAACCGTTTCTCCCTGAGGATTACGGGCGACCAAGATCGATACTTCCGCTCGAAAGTCGATCATTTTTTCGGCAATCAGCAAACCGTCACCCAGGTTCTGACGAGCGGACTGGAGTTGATCGAGCGAGCGAACAATTTCTTGCCCCTTGCCGTCGTAACCGAATTGAACTGTCTTGAGAACCAAGGGGAGGCCGAGTTCCTGGGCAACCTTCGTGAGGTCGGTATCGGGTTCTACAGGCAAGAAGGGTGTGACCAGAAAGCCAGCCGCTTGTAGAGTCGACTTCTCTTTAATGCGATGCTGCGAGACGGCTAAAACTTTGGGTCCGGGGCGAACTGGCGCAAGTTCCGAAACACGTTCGAGCGTAGCAACTGGGATGTTTTCAAACTCCAGGGAAATCACGGCGACATCGCGAGCAAACTTTAGCAGTCGTTCTTCATCTTCATAAGGAGCACAAATATGTTGATACGAAACTTCGCCAGCGGGTGAATCGGATTCGGGGGCGAAGACGATAACCTTATAGCCTAAACGGGAAGCGGCGAGAGAAAACATTCGTCCCAACTGCCCACCACCCAACATTCCTAAAGTAGCGCCTGGCAGAATTGGGCTGATGTTGCGACTCATAGAACCGAATCCTTTAGAACAGTTTCCGTCTGCGAGAGTGCAAACTGCTGGAGTTTATCGGCCAGCACAGGATCGTGGAGCGCTAAGATACGCACAGCCAAGAGTCCTGCGTTGCGGGCGCCGGCCGAGCCGATTGCCAAAGTACCCACCGGTATTCCGCCTGGCATTTGCACGATGGACAGAAGCGAATCCAAGCCCTGCAAGGCTTTGCTTTGAACGGGGACTCCGAGCACTGGCAAACAGGTGCAGGAGGCCACCATACCGGGCAAATGAGCGGCTCCACCTGCACCGGCAATAATCACTTTGAGCCCGCGCCCCGCTGCCTCTTTGGCGTATTGCACCATCCATTCCGGGGTTCGATGCGCCGAAACAACCCGACATTCGTGCGGAACGCCAAAATGCTGGAGAGTCTCAGCGGCCGATTGCATGGTCTCCCAATCGGAACGGCTTCCCATGATCACCCCGACCAAAGGTTTGGCTTCTTGGGTCATAATCTCTCTTTCACTCAAATTTCCAGTGCTTGCCCAATGTTTCACGCTGAATCTGTGTGAGCTGCTTGATACCTTGTTTGGCTTTGCTAATCAATTGAGCGAGTTGTTCGTCGTCGAAGGTCGCTTCTTCGCCGGTACCTTGCAGTTCAACAAACTTTCCCGTCCCCGTCATGACTACGTTCATATCCACTTCGGCGGCGACATCCTTGACATAATCGAGATCCAGTTCCACTTTACCAGCGACGATTCCGACGCTGATGGCCGCAACGCTGTCGACCAGCGGATATTCGTCGAGTGTTTTTTTGCCGTATTCGGCGTGGAGGGCATCGACTAACGCAATGAACGCTCCGGTAATACTCGCGGTCCTTGTACCACCATCGGCTTGAAGGACATCGCAATCAATCGCGATGGTCCGTTCGCCAAGTTTTTTCAAATCGACGATTGCCCGTAAACTGCGACCGATAAGTCTTTGGATCTCGGTCGTTCTTCCATCGATTTTACCACCGCGTTCGCGCCCTTTGCGGGTCGAGGTGCTGGAGGGTAGCATGCTGTATTCAGCAGTGATCCAGCCTTGCCCACCCCCTTTAAGCCATGGGGGTACTTGAGCTTCGATCATCGCAGTACACAACACCACGGTATTACCACATTGATACAACACACTACCTGGTGCTTGTTGGGTGAATTTCCGTTTGACTTTAACAGGGCGAATCATTGTGGCCATAGCGCGAACTTTCTGGGAGCGGAATCATGGATTAATTTTGGATTGCGGCAGCATCGATCCAGCCTAGTTCTCGCGCGAGCCACACGAGCAGACCTTTTTGTGCGTGCATGCGGTTTCCAGCTTGAGCAATAATGGCGCTGTTGGCACCATCGATCACCTCGGCGGTCACCTCTTCTTCGCGATGGGCGGGTAAGCAATGGAGAACTTTTGCATTGGGCTTGGCAAGATTCATCAATTCCGCATTGACTTGATAAGGCTGAAAGAGCTTCAGCCGTTGCTGTGTTTCTTCCTCTTGCCCCATACTGACCCATACATCGGTATAGACGAAATCGGCTCCGTGCATTCCGAGTGTTTTATCGGATGTTTGCAGGATATCCGCGTGCGGATAGCGAGCCGCGATGCGTTCGAGCCAATTGTTTTCTATAAAGTGCGATTCAGGGCCCAGCAAGCGAAATTTGATACCCGACATTGCGCACATCAGCGCGAGGCTGCGTGAGACATTATTTCCATCGCCAACAAAGGTGAGCTGTTTCCCGGCGACGCTGGTCGATAATTCCTGCATGGTCATCAGGTCGGCGATTGCTTGACAAGGATGAGCCAAATCGGAGAGTCCATTGATAATGGGGACTGCGTTGAAGCTTGCCAATTCGCGGATGGAGTCATGCGAAAAAGTGCGGCAGACGATGAAGTCGGTATACTGCCCCAGGACTTGAATGAAGTCGCTGGTTTTTTCGCGTTTCTGCCACCCGACTTCTTGTCCCAGGAACATCGCCGAGCCACCGAGTTGCGTGATACCCGCTTCGAAACTGACACGAGTTCTGAGGCTGGGTTTTTCAAACAACAGCGCCAGCACACGTCCGGCCAGCAGTGGAGGTCGTTTTCCCGTGGTCCAAAGTCGTTTGAGATGGTGGGCGATCTTGAGGATCTCCGCGAGTTCCGCGGAAGTCACATCGAATAAAGTGGTGAGATGTCTCATTGTAATTTCCAACATTTACCTAAATGAAGGCGATGTATCTTTTTCGGCTTTCAAGCGTTATGACTTGAAACAACATCACCCGCGGCAATCAGGACCTTCGAGAGGATTTCGAGGCATTGGTCTGTTTCCTCATCGGTCAAAGTCAGGGCGGGTAAAAAGCGGAGAACATTGCCTTGAGTGCAATTGATCAACAAGCCATTATCAAGTGCGGCTTGAACAATACCCGCTCCTTCTATCTCCAGTTCGACGCCGATCATGGTGCCGGCAACTCGTATTTCGCGAATGAAGTCGACTTCGCTTTTGATGGACTCAAGTCCGTCCCTAAATCGCTCGCCGATCTGTTGAGCTCGACCGAGCAGTCCTTCGGCTTCGACGGTTTGCAGGAAGGCGATTCCAGCGGCGGCCGCGATCGGATTGCCGCCAAAGGTCGAAGCGTGCAAACCTGGTTTTAGATACGAAGCAATATCGCCTTTGGCCATCATAGCGCCACCTGCAATTCCTCCGCAGAGCGACTTGGCCAGCGTGATGATATCTGGCTCCACTCCGAAGTGCTGATAGGCAAACCAATGGCCGGTGCGTCCACATCCGGTTTGTACTTCATCGAAGATCAAAAGAAGTTTATGTTGATCTGCCAAATAGCGCAGGCCTTGGATGAAGCTCGGATCGGGAATCTTCACACCACCTTCGCCTTGGATCGGTTCGACCAGGATGGCGATTGTTTCATGATCGATTCGTTTCGAGACCGCATCGAGATCTCCCCAGGGAACATAGCAGAAGCCAGGCAACATGGGCCCCAGACCAACATGATATTTGGGTTGAGCGGTAGCGGAGAGAGCTCCCATGGTGCGGCCATGAAATCCGCCTTGGAAGGTGATGATCTTGTAGCGACTGGGGCTACCGTAGAGCCGTGCCAATTTGATAGCCGCTTCGTTGGCCTCCGCGCCGCTGTTGCAGAAGAACACTTGACCGCCAAAACTTCTTTCCGAGAGCATTTCGGCCCATTGGCCTTGTTTTTCCAGCAGCCAAGTGTTTGGGACGTGAATCAGTTCATTTACTTGCGCCGCGACGGCTTCCGCGATCGCAGGATGGCAATGGCCGAGCAAATTGCAGCCCCATCCTGGGAAGATGTCAAGCAATTCGCGTCCTTCGCTATCCCAAACTCGCGATCCTTCGCCGCGAACCAAATTAACTGGGTAGCGTTTGTAGTTGCCAATAACGTATTTGGAGAAGAGATCCTGGGTCGCTTGAGAGCTCAAATGACGCGTCATTTGTAATCCTTTCAAAATGGATAACCAACATCAGGCGGATGGATAGGCTTGCCTTGGACCGGCCAGAATTTCTGTCCCGACCCCTTGGGTGGTGTAGACTTCCAGCAGCAATGAGTGGCGAAGTCGACCATCGATAATGTGAACTTTTCCCACACCTCGATTGAGAGTTCCCAGGCAGGCTTCAATCTTTGGAATCATGCCACTTTCAATCACGCCGGAGCGAATCAATTCCTTTGCTTCGTCTGCCGTCAGGGATGGAATCACTGTGGAGGGATCATTTTTATCGCGGCGTACTCCGTTGACATCGCTAAGGAATACTAATTTTTCGGCGCCCAAGCTTTCCGCGACGGCCATCGCAGCGGTATCTGCATTCACATTATATTTTTGTCCGCTGTCGTCCATGCATACGCTGGGGATGACCGGTATTTGGGCGGTGTAGGTCAAACTCTCGATGACATTGCGTTCAACTCGCGTTACATGTCCTACAAAACCGAGATCGATTTTTTCTCCCGTTTCATTTTCGAGCAGCAGTTTTTCGCCGAACAAGACGGGCGTGGTATCAAAAGTCAGATTCATCGCCCGGCCCCCCAGCCGTTCGATCTCTTCGGTGATTTGTTGGTTGATGTCGCCAGCGAGCGTTTTCACCACGATGTCCAGCGTCGCTTGATCGGTAACGCGTCTCCCCTGAATTTTCTTAGGAATGATCTTAGCTTCGGCCATGGCTCGATCAATTGCCGCGCCACCTCCATGCACGATCACCGGTCGCATGCCGACAGTTTCCATAAAGATCACATCGAGCAAGATATGTCGCATCGCTTCGACATTGTCCATCAAGCTCCCACCCAACTTGATGACTGTAGTTTTGTCTCGAAACCGACGTATCCAACCCATCGCTTCGATGAGGGTATCGGCTTTGGCAATCGCTTCTTCCACGGAGTTGATTTCTCCTAAAGATTTGAACGTTGAATCATAAAAAACTTAGTAATCAAGAACGCAAGGTGGAGCGAACCGGATAGCCGCGTTAAAAGATCGCCAGAGCCAACCTTGCGTCGCTTTGTAGGCTCGTTTTGGGTTTGCCAAAACAGAACCCCGTAAACAGGAGAAGGGGCGGATTGGGATTTGCCCGAATCCTCCCCTTAACTAAGTTGCGTCTGCCTTTTTCGTTCTCTATCAAATCGAAATAACGCAAATCGAAATAACGCAAATCGAAAAGCCGATTTAAATTTGACTGCTTGGAATCGCTCGAACTGCAATAGGATAAAAAATTCGACTCTTCAATGCAATTCCGGGCAATTCCTGGAAAATCACGGTTTGAGCCCCTCGACGAATTTGTAGATTCGGCCGCCGGAGGTGACCGTGGTGAAGTAAACTTCACCGTTTTCATCCTCGCCGAACGTCACGATCGGAAGACTAGGAGGCCAAATTATCTGCTGATTGGCGGTCACTTCGCCTGATTTCGGATCATAGCGCAAAGCCCAGAGTTTGCCGGAAACATAATCACCATACAGGTAAGCGCCCTCGAGAGATGGAACTTTGGTACCGTAATAGACTTGCCCCCCGGTGATCGATTTGCCCCAGGTCTCGTTATGGGGATAATCGAAAATCGGATCGATCGTTGGGGTTGGAGCCTTCTGCGATTGATTCTTAAAGTCATGCTTTCCCTCTCGCAAACTCCAGCCGTAATTACCACCTTTTTCGACGACGTTAATTTCTTCCCACAAATCCTGTCCCACATCGGCTACAAAGAAGGTTTTAGTTTTTGCGTCGAAGGCCATACGCCAAATATTGCGAAAACCATAAGCATAGATTTCAGGCTTGGCATTCGGCTGGTTCACAAATGGGTTGTCTGCAGGAATCGCATACGCTTTGCCTTCATCTTTGCGGTCGACATCGAGGCGTAAAATTTTGCCGAACCAAGTGGAAAGATCTTGGCCACTAAGCAATGGATCATTTCCTTTCCCACCATCGCCAAGTCCAACATAAAGATAGCCATCGGGTCCAAACAGAATTGTGCCGCCGTTGTGATTCCAAAAGGGCTGCTTTAACGTCCAAATGACTTCTTCGGATTCGGCCAATGCCCGGTTCGGATTTTTAGGGTCGACTCGAAATCGAGAAATAGTGCTGAGATGTGCTTCTTTTTTCGAAGTGTAATAAAGAAAGAACTCACCATTGCTTTTGAAATTGGGATGGAAGGCAACTCCGAGGAGCCCCTCTTCATTCTCCTGGTCTTTGTACATTACGCGGTCCGTGATATCCAAAAACAATTCAGCGGATTCGACTTTCTCATCGTTGGCCATCACATAGATCGTGCCCAATTGACTACCGACAAAGAGTCGTCCAGATTTGTCACCAG
>JBIKMB010000149.1:0-14145 GCA_044359485.1 Pirellulaceae bacterium
AACCACCGAGCTAAAAGGCTGCAGTTACCTTTTTTTGCGCCGCAACTGCTTCAAACCGGCATCCGCGGCCGCACCGAGTGCCTGGCACCACTTTGGGCCTTCGCGGAGTGCCTGGCACCGGGTGGGGGTTAGAGGTGCATGCGCCAGCCGAGACGGCTGAGGAGGGCGGCGATCGAACCGATGCAAAAGGTTGCGATTGCTGGTCGCCAGAGCGGATTCCAAAAACTATCTTGCCCAAGTTTCTGGTGCATCTCCCAATCCAGTATTTGGAACAAAGTAAGCATCCAGGGCATCAACAAAAAAGCAAATAATGCATTAGCGCCGATGTCCGCTAACCACTGCAAGCCCCACGCCTTCTCAACACGATCGGCGACTGCCCAAAATATCAGCCAGATATTGCTCGCAACCAAAACACTGTAGAGAATCCATGCAGGAGATGATTGCGTTGGATCGACCCCAAACTTGGCGTCGCAGACAATCGCCGCAGCGAGTAGTCCGATCCATAGTGCGGCCACTTTTTTCAAGGTGGATGCCGTTGGCTCAAAGCGACTATCCTGAACCAAATTACCAAGCAGGCATCCGAGGGTCACGCAGCCGCCAAGCGGTCCAATCATTCCTCCGAAGTCGATGATGGAATCTAGACGCACCCAATATTGAGCCAATTTCACGACATAAGGTTGCAAATCACCCAACTCTCTGCGAGCTTGCAAGCGATCCAGCCACTGGGACGGCTCGATATTCGCGGCTGCTAACAGTATAGCAGCCACAGCGATCAGGCCGACCGCATTTCCACGGGTACTCAAGTAGGCCAACGCTCCGATCAGATAGCCCCAGCCGATCACGCCCAATGTTCCCCAGCCACGCAGAGTGAGCCAACTTCCATCTCGAGCACCGTAATAGGCAGCCAGTATGGCGATGATGATCATCGCACTGATGCGAAATAAACTTTGTGATGCGATTGATACCTGCAGCGACTTGGGCCATTCCATCCAGCCCGCAATCAAAGCACTGAGCAAAATAAACTCCCACAAACCAGCTCGCCAGTTTCCACCGAAGTAGGGCGCATTAACTATCAGTATGCCCATCAGCCATAAACTTATGGTGCGAGTGAGGATATGATATGCAAAAAACCACTTCGAACGAGCAAGTTTCCATTGTTGCTCAAAGGCAATGGGAATCGCTGCGCCGCACACAAACAAAAACCAAGGCAAGCATAAATCGCCGAGGGAAAGTGTGTCTTGGCCCCCCTCAGAAACCCGAAGCCAACTCGGCGTCGTAAATATACCTGCGGCATCCGTAACAAAAAGCATCAACAAAACGGCGAGCCCGCGCAATAAGTCAATCGAGGGGATGCGGCGTGATTCGGTATGGAAACTCATAGGCGCAACTCAAGAATGGGTTACAAAATCGAGGACCAATATGGCGGACATCAATACGGCTGTTTCTACTCGTAGGATGTTCTGAGTTAGTACCCAGGCCAACCATTGATTTTTAAGAGCGAACTCTACTTCTTCATTTGTGAAGCCACCTTCTGGCCCTACAGCCACAATAATTTTGCTCGGTGGTTTGTCAGGCAACCATTGTTGCAAAGCTCGTATTCCAGGAACAACTAATGACTGAGGGCCGAGCGGTTTTTTATTCGAATCTTGCTCGGATTCTGCGCCGTGCGATGCAATTTCACCAACCGAATAAGGATGAGCCAATAGTTTGACAATATCCGGATTCAACCTCGAGGTTAGTTCGCGGAGCGTCACAGGTGAATCGATTTTGACAACCCAGTCATTTCGCGATTGCTTACAAGCTTCTACAGCAACGCGTTCCAGGCGTTCCAAAGCGTTATCGGTTGGCTGTGCCACACCACGCTCCGTTTCCAAGAGGATGACTTGATCGATTCCAAGTTCGGTCAATTTTTCGATTAACCACTTCTGCCTATCTCCTTTCGGTAAAGAAGTAGCGATCGCAATTTGGGTTTCACGTCGATTCAAACAGGTCTCAATGGTTCCAGTTTCGACAATCGACGTCTTCTTGTGGACCGACTCAACCACGGCCACTCCCCGACTTCCCCTCCCGTCAAATACCTCCACTTTCGCCCCTGCTTGTAGTCGAAGAACCCTAGCGAGATGGTGTGATTCCCCTTCGGATAATTCCAACGCGCTGTGAGGTTTGAGTGTCGGGAGAAAAAAACGTGGCAAATTCATCGATCTTTCCATTCTGAGTCATGATTACGATCGATTCTTCCGATCGAAGGACGAATAGGGATTGTACTAGGAAAGAGTGACCATATGAGCCTTACTGTAAACTATCGCGATTACTGGAAACTCAATCGCTGGCCATTTGGTGATTGCGTTCCGCCCCAAAACGGCCTCAACCTGCCTGGTCAGATTGAGGCTGATGCTCGAATGTCGGTCATTCTTGAGCGAGTTTACCCGCTGTCGGTGCTTTTGGGGCCTAGTGGCGTTGGGAAAACGACTTTTCTGAAACGCTTCCTGCAGCCGCGATCGGTGAGCCAACGCAAGCAAACGGCTCGCCCCATCTACATCTCGATCGCAGGGATGGCCAGGAATGACTTATTCGAGGCCATCGTCTCATGTACCTATGACAAACTAGCGCGAAATTTCTCCATCCGAAACGAACGACTGGTTCGTGACGTATTTCAGTCCCATGACTACCAAGGGCTCTCGACCATCGTTTTTCTGGATGATGTGCATTTGGCAAGTGATGAAGTCGCCCTGGACGTACTCCGACTTTTAGATGCTCATCAAAATTTGTCTATCGTAATTAGCGCCACCGAAATCGTTTCCCCCAAGTTTCAACAGTTGGTGCAAAACCGCGCTCAATTGCTAATCGAATTGAGGCCTTGGTCGCTCACCGATGTGGAGCAGTTTGTTCAGCGATCCATCGCCAGCGCCGGCGGAAATCCCCTGTTGTTCAGCGACCAAGCCATCGTTCGTCTGCATGAACTCAGTGACGGCATCGCTCGACGCCTGATCCAAATCCTTGAAATTACCCTTTTGGCAGGTGCGTCCAATAACGCGGAAATCATAACACCCGATTTGGTTGACGCGGCCGCGGAAGAGATTTCGATCCCCCAAGCTGAGGAGCATTGGGGCTTCTAAACAGGTTCTTCCCTTGAATTATCTCTCCAGTTACCCTATCCGACCAATTCCCCATTGCGCCGCCCGAAAGTACAATCGATCACTTTTCGCAACCGAATCGAGGATCGATTGTGCCCATTTTGAATTGGCTTCATCCATCTCGTCCTTTTGTGCCTGACTGTTTTTTTTCAGGCCCTTCATGGATAGGTCAATGGGCAGTTGCCCAGGCAACCGCCGAACAGGCACCTTTGAACATCGCAATCTCCTCGACTAACACTCTCCCTACCCTCATCATTTATTCGCTGATCATCATTGCGATGGCACTGCTTGGGGGGTGGATTCCACAAGTCGTGCGTTTAACACACACTTGGATGCAAATCCTTATCAGCTTCGTCGGTGGCTTGATCCTTGGCATTTCTATTTTTCATATGCTCCCCCATTCCTTGGCTGAACTCGGACCCAAGGGCTCTGATTGGGTAGCTCTCTTCATGATGGCGGGGTTGCTGGTCATGTTCCTGCTGCTGCGGGCTTTCCACTTTCATCAACACGAACCGCCTGCTCTTATCGCTACACATTCGAATCATTCTCATGACGAACATCACGCTCATGATTTAAGTCATTCCCAGGCTTCGCACCACGATCACGATCATCATCATACCCATCACGATTCCCACCACCATACCCATCACCATTCCCATAAACTCAGCTGGTTCGGTGTGATGTTCGGCTTAAGTCTCCACGCACTGTTGGATGGATTAGCCGTGGCCGCGAGTGTTGAAGCTGACGCGCATCACGGCGCGAGCAGCATTGGCTTGATGGGACTCGGTACTTTTCTTGCTGTCGCTTTACACACACCCCTTGATGCGATCTCCATTACGGCACTTATTGGAAATAGCAATTGGTCAATGCGAAAACGCTTCCTGATGGTGCTGGCTTTTGCAATTATGTGCCCAATCGGCGCCTTCCTTTTTTGGTTCGGATATCGCGCTACCGGTGGCAATACCTCGATGATCGTAGGTTGTTCGCTCGCATTTTCCGCCGGCTTGTTTTTGTGCATTTCGCTGAGTGACTTACTACCCGAAATGGAGTTCCACTCTCACAATAGAGTTCAACTCACAACGGCTCTTATCGCGGGTATCGGTTTAGCCTATTTGATCGGTTTGGTCGAACCCGAACATGCTCATAGCCACGAAATCAAAGAGAAAAATCGACAGAGCATCAATGGATCTTTAAATGAGCATGCTGATCACGACCACAACCATGATCATGCACATTGACATCTAAATTCTGTCTTAGGCCACCCTTGTCCTCAAAGCTCTCGTGCAGACCTTACCATTGCTCGACCGGCTCATTGATCAATGCCCACCCGAGCATTCCTCCGACCAAGATGGCTGTTACTACAAAACTGCATAGCAAGCGAAGCAGTGGCTTGCAGCCCAAGCGATAAGCTAATTCATCGGCTAAAGAAACAAGTACGGGAACCAGCATCATCGCGATGTAGATGAATTTCGGCACGGATGAACTTGGGTAGGCCATTGCCAACACTGTTCCGCCTGAAATGGCTGCGGCAACTCCCAACTCTCCCAGCTTGGCCAAAAGTTTTCGTGACCCAAAATGTATCATGCTTGAGATACCTATCGCTATCGATGCTATGGTGATTAAACATTCCGCCAGCGACGCAAGTGACAGGCCTGCTAAACCGGCTACACCCAATATCGCGCCAATCCCGATCCATAATTGCCAACCCAGTGCTTTATCTCCCAGGTCCTTAGGTTCTGATTGCTTCCCGCTGGCAACCCCTCTCTCGCGCACAGCCGCCATACTCCATCCATTCCAAGCAGTTCCCAGCCCCGCCATCAATAACCAAAAAGGCTGCCAATCTGCGGTATCTTCCCAACCCTTGCCTTTCGGAATAAGCCACCATGCTGCCACACAAAATAGAGTGCAACGAATCAAACACCAAATCCCGGAATTTAGCTTTTGTTTGTCACTCCACGATTGCTGCTCAAAATCCTTGCGATTTGAACATAGCACTCCGACCAAAACGGCGAATAAGACAAACCATGGAAGCTTATGTACCGAATTACTCTCCGCATAAGCGAAGACACTGCTCCTCGAGCGACTCACGGAAAAACCGATAAGCCATACAACAAGCGAACTAAACGAATACCATCGTAGCCAATGGATTGGAATTCTTCTTTGCAATTGACAAAAAATAGCCGTGCCGAAAACGGCGACCATACAGGGGATCACTGCAGCGAAGAGTAATAACTGAGTTTCAAAGGACAACACTTTCTCTCCTGACATGAAAAAACCCGACGCCCATTTCAAGCACCGGGTTTCTATACTAAGGCTACGGCAATGATCCTTGCCTGATGATCACGATTTCCCAGGAAGTTGATTAACGCTTCAGAACAAGCTTCGCTGTGATGGGCACTTCCTTGTTGATTTTTCCTTCACCGTAACTCATACCCCACTGGGTACGATCGATTTCAAATTTTGCCGTTAGCTCAACTTGGCTATCTGTCACATTAGCATCGCAGGGAACTGTAACCTCTGCTGTTTTGCCAAGCATCGTCAACTTGCCGACAATCTTTGCCTTGGACTCCCCATCAGGCTCGATCTTGGTCGATTCAAATTTAATCTCAGGATGATTTCGAACATCGAAGAAATCCAAATGCTTCAAGTGATCGGTCAGCTTCGGATCGTCTGACCAGATAGACGTGGTATCGATGGTGATAGAGAGTTTGCTCTTGGTTGGATCATCCCAATCCGCTTCAGCAGCAACGGTGAACTTTTTAAAGCCACCTGTATGTTTACCATCCTTCTTCTTGCCCACAAATTCAATCGACGAGCTTTCGGCGTCGAGTTTCAGTGGATCGCCTGCCACCGCGCTACCCATCATCCCGACCACAGCCAATACCGTTGCGAGCCATATTCTCATGCAGTTCTCCTTGTAACCAAACAAAGTGACGAAACAAAACGTGCGGAAACAATAGTTGATAAATACAAAATTGCGTTTAAAACTGCTCGACATTCTACTCGCTCGACAACGGTGCAGGTGTCATAAAGACCGAATGTTCAGCGAACTTCATGAAATAGTTGTAATGAGGGGTGAATCCTAATTGTAAATCCGACCGGTATCAGAGAAAATGATGAAACTCGGTCCCGCACCTTTTTTGGGTGCCGAGCCGATTTTTCACGACTGTACCCTACCTTCATCCAGTTAAGCGCTAACTTGCACCAGTACTTACCAGATTTTGTTCCTTCGATATTCATGCCGAAAGGCGGATCCCCTTGGATAGACGGTTAAGTCCAGAAAAAATGGATCAACCCGGACTTGATCCGCGCGCCCATGCTCAAGCGTTAGCGGCTCTCAGACGTATTAATTTTTTGAGTGCAACAGCGTATCAAATATCGCGACAGATCTTCAAAATCGCTCCCCCCGATAGGTATCGTTCCCTACGCATCGTCGATCTAGCTTGTGGCAGTGGCGACGTTCTGCTTCAGTTAACCAAACTTCTTCGCAAACGATATGATACGGTCGATCCGCTTGGGATCGATATGAGTCCCTTCGCCATAGCGCAAGCTCAAAGTTTAGCGGTGCAAAAAAATATTTCGAGCGTAGAATTTCGCGTTGGTGAAGTGCTGAAAGATCCGCTTCCAACAGATTGCGATATCATCCTAAGCTCCCTTTTTCTTCATCACTTGGAAACTCCGAAGGTGCAACTGTTACTTCGCGAAGCCGCCCAAGCGGCTCGGTTGGGTGTTGTTATCAGCGATTTGAAACGCACTAAAATCGGGTGGTTGCTGGCTTGGGCTGTCGCTCGCATCTTAACGTTCTCACCCATCGTCCGCTATGATGGACCGATTAGCGTGCAAGGTGCCTTCACGACCGCTGAGATTCGCGAAATCGCCGAAAATGCAGGAATGTGTGAGGCAAATATTCGCGATTGTTGGCCGCAGCGTTGGATGTTGAGATGGAGCAAAAACAAATAGTCGATACCAATTCCAATTTTCCGGTGTCAAAAGCAATACCGACTGAGCCAACGCAGGCCTTTTTCGATCGTCGAGAAATACCATCAAGATCCGAAGTTGTCGTCCTAGGTGGTGGCCTAGCCGGTTTGATTTCATCCATCGTACTGGCGCGACAGGGACGCCAGGTAATTCTTTGCGAAAAGAAAAAATATCCGCGCGACAAAGTCTGCGGAGCTTGTCTTAATGCCAACGCTCTTGCCACATTGGAAAGACTCCAGTTGACACCGCTACTAGATCAACTTGAAGCTCCGACACTGAAGCAAGTCCGTATCCAATGCGGGCCAAGAACTTTGACCTTACCGCTCCCCAGTGGGCGGGCCGTAACGCGCAAGGAACTTGATCTAGCCTTAGCCCACGAAGCGACTCGATGTGGGGTGACCATTTTAGAAAATGTAAATGCCGCCCTGGATGTACTATCTTCCGATCAAAAAATGCGCCGCGTCAAAATTCAAGACTCTCAGCAATCGTCTTTCACGGATGCCGAAATAGCCCTTGTGGCGGCAGGCTTGGGGGGAGTTCGAGAACTCTCGCAACCTTGGCCGGCCGAAGTAAAACCGAATTCCAAAATTGGACTTGGCTTAACACTTTGCACCGACTCACATAACATCCAAGAAAATACCATTTATCTCTGCGTGCGTGAAAATGGATACTTAGGGATTGTTTCAGCCGAAAATCATCGAGTCAATTTGGCTGCTGCTATAAAACCAAACCTTCTCAATCAAGAGGAATCCTTTGGAGTTTGGGTGCGCGAAACATTGCGCCGCTACAACTTGCGAATCGATTATCCATTCGAAGAGGCGCCTTGGCGTGGAACGGCGCCTCTGACACGAAAGATCTCGCAGCCCTTCGGAAGGCGTTGGCTAGCGATTGGCGATTCGGCAGGCTATGTTGAACCGTTCACAGGGGAAGGCATGGCGTGGGCAATGTCCGGAGGAGAAATCGCAGCATCGCTAGCCGCGAAAAACTTCGAGCATTGGTCTGTAGAACATGAACGGCAATGGGGTAGCCTCTACAAAGAGATGATTCGACAACGCCAACTGAGTTGTCGTTCACTGGCTTGGCTGTTGCAAAACCCACTGCGCAGTCGACTGGCTATCGAAGTGGCTGCTTGGTTTCCCAGCATCGGACATTGGTTTGTTCAAGACATTAATCGCCTTGCCGAAACTCCACTGCTTCCTAAAAATTCAGCTCTCACGTAAAACAAATTCGATCTTTACAAGAAGATATCATTGATGAGTAAGGTTCATGCGATCGCCACAGAAGTACCTCGCTATTCGATTTCTCAGGAGGATGCGCTTCATATTGCCAAACTTCGCAATCAACCTCGAGCATCGCAGGAATACTGGATGCGAGCGATCTATAACAAATCAGGAGTTGCTGAAAGATATAGTGTTCTGCTCGAACAACCCGCCGCTAACGCAGTGCTCCCGGAGCATCGTCAAAGTTTTTATGCAGATAAATCGAACAGTGCGGATTTAGGTCCCAGCACAGCCCAACGTATGCAAAGTTACGCGCAGCATGCCCCCATATTGGCAAACCGCGCTTGCCAGTTGGCCCTTGAGCTTGCCGCAATTTCTCCCGAGGCTATTACGCATTTGATAACAGTCTCATGCACTGGTTTTGCGGCCCCTGGCTTCGATATTTCTATTATTCAAAATTTGCAACTGTCCAGCGACATTGCTCGCACGCATATCGGTTTCATGGGGTGCCATGGAGCGATGAATGCTTTGAGAGTTGCCGATCATATTGTCCGAGCGAACCGGCAAGCGTGTGTTTTGATCTGCGCTGTAGAGCTTTGCAGTCTTCACTACCAATATGATTTTCAGCCAGATCAAATTATTGCGAACGCTCTGTTTGCCGATGGGGCTGCTGCGGTGTGTGTCACGGCTGATGAGCATCGATCGAAAGGGAATGGAACTCAGCTGAACTTGCGATTGCTGGGCAATGGCTCTCATCTTTTTCCTAACACGCTCGAGGCGATGACTTGGCAAGTACGCGATCATGGATTTGCTATGACCCTCTCTCCACATGTTCCCGAATTGATCGAGAATCAACTTAAGCCATGGCTCAATCAATGGCTCGATGGGCACGGGCTCCAAATCGAGCATATTGCGCACTGGGCCATTCACCCTGGTGGTCCCAAGATTCTGGAGGCAGTACTCAATAGCTTAGGGCTCGCGCATGAAAAAGCCGAAGCATCGCGCGAAGTTTTGCGATGTTTCGGCAACATGTCATCACCGACCAGTTTTTTTGTGCTGCAAGCCTTGCAAGCTCAGCAGGTCGAGGGCAAATGTGTCATGCTTGGTTTCGGACCAGGCCTGGCGGCTGAAACGGCGCTGCTGGATTTTCAATCACCATAAGTTTCATGAAATGGATGATTGTCAATTTTTAATTTGATTGAGGCAACGCCGCAAAACGCGAATGGTCATTTTTCGCCAGCGGAATCTGTTTTGCCTGACTTGCGTTTCAGTTCCTCTTCGGTTGCGGGTTCAATTTTACCAAAGAGATGCCCGCCGACATCATCATGAGTCCAGGTTCCTGCGTATTTGCCTTTATCAATCACTACGCGGGATGAAAACGTTCCAAGGCCCGGGATCGTGATGTTATCGAGTGTGATGATGGGAGTCTTGCCAGCCCATTTCACCTCCACGGGAACCGGTACGGCCAAATCGACTTCACCATATTTGATTCTCGCCGTTATGACCCAATAATCCCCCTCGTCGGTCTTCTTCACCTTTTCGACAATATACTCTTCTTTGCGAAGTGTCCCATCTTCTTTACCATCGATGGTGAAATTGCCGACCAATTTAACTTTGGTCATAGTCTTTTCGAAGGATTCATCGAGTTTTTTTTGTTCAGCGGCAGCGATGGTTGCGGTGGACTGGTCGTCTAGAGGTTTAATGGTTTTGGAGACCTCTTTGACCTCCTTTGATTCCTGCGCAAAACTCGTCGCCCCAAACATAACCCATAACATCACAAACCAACTGTAGCGACTCATGGTTCAACCCTCATAAAGCTCACAAAAACGGACGGCACTGACCTTGAAGTAGGAGAAACGTCAGCACCTTTACGCCGGCGAATCCCCCACCGTTCACTCGCTTCATTGTTGCACTAGGAGCAGTGCTTGCCAATGTGGCGATGTATTTCTTGGATTAACCGCCAAATGAGGGCCCTCGCCGCGAGGCCTGGAGACGATATATGGGTTGGATTTTCCACGTCAACGGGTAGACCATTCAAGGCTACTCTAGCGAAGTTCAGGCACTTAAATAATTTCGAAACGCTCCGGATTCCGGCAGGATGACGACAATCGTTTTATGAGCGAATTCCGGTGATTGCGCCAGTTTCAACGCGACTGCCGTTGCAGCGCCGCAGGAAGGACCGACCACTATTCCCTCTTCGCGGGCTAAGCGTTTCATGGCAGCAATCGCCTCTGCTTCGTCAACGGTTTCGATACGATCCAGCAACTGGACAGCAAGCAAAGGGGGTAAAAAGCCGGCACCGATGCCTTCAATTCCATGAGCGGCCGACCGAAGTTTCTGTCCATTTTTCCATTGAGATAAAATGGGACTGCGCGATGGTTCAACGGCGACGAGGGTCACCGATTTTTTTTCTTTTAGAAACTTGCCCACACCACTTATCGTCCCTCCTGTACCTACGCCGCATACCAGAACATCGATATCTCCCCGGCATTGTTCCCAGATCTCTGGGCCGGTGGACTCATAGTGAGCCTCGATGATGGCGGGATTTTCAAATTGATTCAGCATGTACCAGCGATCTGGTTCCTGTGCTACGATTTGTCTGGCGCGGAAAAGGGCACCCTGCATACCTCGGCTACCATGGGTCAATTCTAAATTTGCGCCGTAACGCTCGAGCATTTGCAAGCGGCACGCAGGAACTGTATGAGGCAGGATCAATGTTAAGTCAATCCCTTGGGCGGCCGCCACCATCGCTAAAGCAAGGCCCAGATTTCCACTGGTAGGTTCGATGAGGCTCATCCCTTTTCTCAGCGTATTATCGCGCTGCGCTTGCGAGATCATGGAACGTGCAACTCGCGCTTTGATCGAGCCAGAGGCATTGTGTCCTTCGACCTTAGCTAGAACACGAGGTCCCTTATCGCCAAGTAGACGTCGCAGTCGTACCAGGGGCGTATTGCCGATTGTCTCAACATAGTTATCGGAAGAAGAAGGCACGCACATGTCCTTATCTCAAATCGAAATCTATTTGAGGTCGATAGGCGAAAGTTCTTTTTGCCCCGGTTCAATCCGGAGAATGATATCGGTGGAATCTAAGCGAGCATATTTGGGGGGCAAGTCATTGGGTTTGGCTACTATGGTTCCTTTAGACACTGTCACTTCATTGTGAATCACTGTGACCTTATAGGAACCCACCGGTGCGCCATCGCCTTGTTGATATGTCCAAACGGTAAACTTGCCGTCAACGGTCGATTTCGCTTTCGGACGAACGGTTTCAGGAAACTCTTTTTCCGCAGGGAAGAAGTTTAGTTCGGCATCACCAATCGGTTTACCCTTGTACGTAATGGTTCCACTGATAGGCTGCGTTCTTTCCCACACGGGTCTACCGGGTCCGCAGCCACTGAATGCCGAAAGACTGAATGCCGAAAGAACTGCGAAGATAGCACCCCACACCACTACCGTACGCCGCATTATCAATGGTTTTTCAAGCATGGACTCAAGCACAAAAAATCCTTTTTGGCAAAAGAGATTCAAGGGTGAGTCGCTAGGCCCGAGGGCTCACCCTTGATTCATCGTGGTACATTTTTAGAGCCTATCCGAAAAGCCCGAATACCTCGACCAATGCCCAGGTGGCTATTGGCTATCGTATAGACTCTTCGCTCCTATCTGAAAACCGCGGCTAACGCTGACGGCTAATGGTTTTCAGATAGGCTCTTAATAAAAACTTGTAGGGCGATTTACAGATCTGCCTCGGTGACCTCGCCGCCGGAAGGTGTTGCCAAGCCGATGAAGGCTGGAAAACTGATCGTCTCGCTGATGAATCGAACCGAACCATCACCCACGACGAACTGTGCACCGCCTGGATGGAAGGAAAATGGGGCTCCGGTACCGTGCGTGGCTATGGGAAGTCCAAGAATGGTTGTTGCAATCCCTTGTGGGGTATACGTCAACCCGCGAATGTTGTGTCCATTGGTTTGATTGAAGGGAATGGTCCCTCCCAGAACGCCGTTGGGAGATGGAGTTGCGCCGAACAAAATAATATCGCTCGCCGGACGAGTCCAGCCGCCCGAGTTCAATCGATCGGTGTTGGAGGAGGCGGGATCGGTATCGAGCAATGCATTTCCATTGGATAATCGCCGACGTTTGACATACACAAATGGGCGCCCAGCTGACTCGGCAATCGCGAGAGTATTGGAGAGACCATCGGTGATGCTGTTAAAGCCGAAACCTTTAGCGGTTTGCAGACCTGTGCTGGAATTGATGGTCGCATTTTTGGGAAAGAAGCCACGCGTGTAAGTGTAGGGAGGATTGACGCCCGCAAATATCTCGGCGGGATCGCGATATAAATCGGGAGCACTTGGCAAACCCAGCAACTGCGTGAAGACTCCAGGTGCAATACCGAAGATAGGTGAATAGTCTGTGGAAGCAGCGCTGTTGGGGACATATTGTGCAACGCTTCCAGGAGGAGCCGTATCCAAGACTCCAGCGCTTGGATTAGATGGGCAGACGAAGGTTGGGATTATTGTTGTGCCCAGTGTTCTATTGATCCCCTGATTCCAGTTGATCGCCTTGTTGTATTGGTTGAAAATCGTGGATTGCTCCAAGTAGGGAAGCAAATCGGTCAACACCGAAACACGACTTTGCTCGCCTGAACCAGCGATGTTCGAAGGTGGACGCAAGCTTGTCGGCAGTTGTCTGCGAGTGCTTTCAAAGTTATGAAAGGCCAAGCCAATTTGTTTAAGATTGTTCGAGCAACTCATGCGTCGAGCCGCTTCACGAGCTGCTTGTACGGCCGGCAAGAGCAAGCCTACCAATATTCCGATGATCGCGATTACCACCAGCAATTCCACCAACGTGAACGCTGGACGTCGATACTTACCCACTCGCATTTCAATCTCCCTCAACTCGCCACTTACGGCGCCAAAAATAAATGTGTTTTCCGCTGAGAATAATCCGTCATTGCTCAGTCTGCTCTGCTGAAATCTAGCGTCTGACATACGATCGACTCACCAAAGGCAATCGCTGTGCCAATTGGCTGCAAAATCAATACGACATGCAAAGAAAACAAAAATAGGCGACAGATTGAGAGCAAGCGGGCTCACCGAATAGCAACAGTTGCTGTGAGGGATACGATGGAGCCGAGCTTGGTGCACGAGAGACAACCACTACCCAGTAACGTACACGGCTCCATAGGATTTGATGGCTGCGTGCCTTGGTTAATCACGGGTTGGCTGGATCAAAGAGTGTTGGATGCTGAAGTGAACTGGGTACGGTCCGGATTGAGTTTGGCTTAATTTCTTAGGGAAAACCATTTAGATTTCATAATCGGGGGTGAAGACGCGGGCTTTTTTTGCGCTAACAAAGACGGTTTCTCCACTTTGCAAAGCGAGTTGGTGGAAGCGATCGAAGGAAACCTCGGCGACAACTTCATTACCACTTGCTGAGGCGACAACAACTTTAGCGCAAGCGCCGGCGAGATGAATGCGGCGAACGGTGCCACGAATTCCATCCCCCTCTTCGCCGCGATGAATTTCTAGTTCATGCGGTCGCACGTAGACGGCGCTGCCGAAAGCTTCGCGATTCCAGCCGAGTTTCGAACCGATATCGGTCAAGCGGGCTTGTCCATTTTCGACACGACCATGAAAGACATTGACGTGCCCTAAAAAATCCATCACGAACTCGTTGGCGGGACTATGGAAGACTTCTTCTGGAGCTCCGATTTGCTCGATTTTAGCTTGATTCATAACAACAATTTTATCAGCAACTTCCAACGCTTCCTCTTGATCATGGGTGACCAGGATGGTGGTCATATGCAATTC
>JBIKMB010000368.1:0-4170 GCA_044359485.1 Pirellulaceae bacterium
TATCAAGTAGTGGAATCGATCCACCGTTTGTGGCGATGATGGCCAATGGCACCAGCGGTGACATCAACAACATTCCCTTTGGCAAGCCGCGAGCGTCTCGGCCGACCTATGGACAGATGACTTATGTGGCCGAGGATTTAGCTAACAAGGTAAAAGATACAGTTGCCAACCTTACCTGGAAAAAGAAGCAAAAGATAGCGGCCCGCTATCGAGAGTTAGATTTGAAATGGCGCGAAGTCGATGGCGATTTGATGCGATGGGCTGAGGAGACCTCTGCGAAACCAACCTCGCCGCAAGGAGCCGATTTACCCGCTATCTACGCGCGTCGGGTACAACAGCTCGCACAAGCAAGTCCCCAGACCAAGGCACCGGTGCAGTTATTGGTTATCGGCGATGTGGCTATCGGTACAACTCCTTGCGAAACTTTTGCGGAGATCGGTATCGAATTCCGCAAGCGTTCTCCTTTTCCGAACTCTTTTATGGTGGAACTAGCTCACGGTTATTTCGGCTATCTGCCTACGCCAAGACATTTTGAGTTGGGTGGGTATGAAACTTGGCCCGGCACCAATTACCTGGAACCGCAAGCTTCCGTGAAGATCATGGATGCCTTGATGGAAATGGCGAACGAATTGAAAACGCCGTAGTACTGCCAGTCGAGCGATATAAGACTTTTAAGGATTCGGCCGAGCTTTTGATTCTTGACGCTTTTTCATTCTTTCCAAGAAATCGATGGGGGGGAGCGTTACCTTTTCCCCCCATTGCTCGACCGGAACTGTCCATAAAGGAAATCTCAATTCCTCCTTCAGTGGCATGATGTATTCGCTCGGTTGACGAATATCGACCGCGGCCAGATCTTTGTTCGGATCGACTAGCAACTGCGGTTTGCGACCGTTGAGCGATGCCAGGGCTACTGCATGTACGATAGGTTTCCGCCCCAACTCCTTTTCGAAGTGCTCTGCCAAGAATCTTGCGAATTGTACCATGAGTCTAGGATCGCGTGAGAAGCGATCGGATTGCTCTATGGCTAAAAACTGTTTGTGATTCACGTTAGCGACGAGTCCTGTCTGGGGGTCCTCCAGCGCGTAACCTAATCCTACTTCCTTGACACGCAACATCATGCGCCAACTGAAAAGATGTCCTTGCTCATGCCAACTTGGATCACCCGGATAGAGCCAACAGCGTAAGGGCCAAATCAAATGAAACAAGATATAGACCAGAGCGATTCGCGCGGCCCAGAGTCGAGTCGTAGACTTAAAAACTGCGTGTGTCGCGGGCACTTCTTCAATCAACGGGGCACCTAGCAGTCGTCGAGGCCAACTTGGATCAAAGAAAATGGTGGTAGCAACAATCATGAACCAAGGAAAGACATGAATGTTGAAGAGGCAAGCGTTGATAAGATGGAAACCCAGCGAGGCGACATAAGCGATGCCTCGCGTTGGTTTCCATAACAAGGCTGGTACAATCGCCAGGTCGAAGATCAGACCGCCCCATGACATAAGCAGTCCAGCCGATGGAGCATTCAACCAGGGGCCCACCACAGGGAAATCGCTTTTCGCGGCTAGAAAAAGCCCCATCGGTTGACCAACTAACCAATCAGGCGTGAGCTTTGCTAGACCACCGAACATGTAGGGCAGGGCGAGATGAAATTGCAAGCACCATAGCACCCAGCGAGGCACACGATCCTCGGGCTTCCGACCTGTGCGTCGCTGCTTGAGATAGGCATCGCAGGAAACCAATCGGTTCAGCGGTAGCAGCGGTAGCCACCATGCGATCAGCGCGATGAGATAATAATGATTCTGGTAGTTGGTGCGTTCCATCAGAAAAAAAAGCGTAAAGCCAACAGCAAAGAGAAGACTTGTCAGCCGATAGAAGAAGCCGCAGCAGATTGAGATAGCCAAAACAAGGAGAACCAGGAAATGGTAATACATACCATTTCCTGGCCAAGGCTGAATCCACTCAAATCCAGTATAGGAGAAATGAAACTTGGGCGTGATATAGAGTTCGGTCACACGGCCTTTGACCAAGTATTCCCAAGCCCAAGAGGCCATCAATGCGCCAAAGGCAAAGCGAAAAAACAGAACGCTCGCCGTGTCGATTTCAGCAAATGCCGCTCGATATAGTCTCTGATAAAGCGAAAGTCCATCTTGCTGTTTGTTCAACCGTTGCACCGTACGATCTTCGATGAAGAGGTGAGAGATGTTACGGATCAATCCTCATCGTCACGGAGCATCGCCTCTTGTCGTTTATCCGCTGCGGTCGCCTCTTTCAGTTCCAATACAAACTCGTTGGTTTGACCCGCTTTAACTTCAACTTGCATAAGGTCGACTTCTTCGTTCATCGCACAATCGCATTTCGCGTCACCGCGGCCAACGCGAACACGATGCTTTCCAACAACGGCCCCGTCGCCACCTGCAGGCTGGTACGTTGAGATAACAAACTTTCCTTCGGCATCCGTAAAGGCAAACCCTTGCTTACCTACCTTCGCACTGTTCGATCCAACAGCTTGGATGGGTTCGAAATAAACAGCCGCACTAGCGACCGGTTGACCTTTGCATTTGACGATACCAATCGTTTTAGCGGTCGAAAATTCCGCTTTACTGCAGCCGATCACAGGGAGGATCGAGATCAGTACAAATATGCAACCCAATGAAAAAAGTCTTTTGGACATAGCTTTTCCTTTTCAATGAAAAATCGACATTAAAAAAGCAGACACTTCCTGCGAAATGTCTGCTTCCTCGCTTCATCAACGTTTAAACGTTTATTGCCATTCGCCCAGTGCATTGCCGTCGCGTCGGTCATGCAAATTGCAATAGGTTTGAATTGCGATATTCTCGCTCAAGAACTGCACGGAACCATCGGCGAAGACAGCCTGTGCACCTCCGGTGTGATAGCTGAAAGCGTTGTCATCATTGATTGCGAACGCCATGGTGCTGGGATTCACACCCGCATTGATTGGACTGTTGGTGCGGCCGTTAGTACGCTGTGTTTCATCTTGACCACCGCCAAAAGCGCCAATCCAAACAGGCCAGTCTCGAAAGGAGGTGGCGGGCGTTGTTCTTCTTGCAGAAGCTGAAACGTTCGTTGTTACGTACGAGGACTCGATCGCGGCAATTGTATTACTCAGGCCGTCGGTCACGTCGGCGAATCGCGATCCGCCACCTTCCCAAATTTTGTGAATGACGCCGAAGTCGCCGTAGCATGAACCACCAGCACATTTATAATCTGAGGTTGCATAACCTACTGCATTGGGAAACTGTGCAGGTACAGCCCCTCCACCGACGAGATTGCTACCTGGCACAAGCCACTGTGCAGGAATATGGCTGGGTAATGCCGACGATGGGCAGCGATAGGTGGAGATGACGGTATCACCACCAGGCAAAATAGCGGGCGCTGGAAACGCTGGATAAAAAATCGCTCTGCGCCCAGATGTGTTGCCCAATGCTCCCCAACTCCCGGTTGGATTCAGTCGATTGTATAGATTCTGTTGTTCGATGAAGCTCAGAATCGACACCTGCCAGCTGAACCCGTCATCTTCTCCCGCCCTGGGCTCATCCCTTCTCGCGCCATAAACAGCGGATGGGAATCGCTTAAAGACACCTTCGTAGTTGTGAAAGGCAAGGCCCATTTGCTTTAAATTATTTCCGCAACTCATGCGGCGAGCGGCTTCTCGAGCAGCCTGCACTGCTGGAAGCAGCAATCCAACTAAGATCCCGATAATGGCAATCACGACCAACAACTCGACCAGCGTAAACGCCAGCCTTTTCGACATTCGTTTCATCATGGCTCGTCCCATCGAAAAAAAAAACAGGCATTCACGTTTACCAATCTGAAACAAAAGTAATGCCATCAAATGAAGAGTATTCGTAGGAATGATGAATGTTTGATGAATGGGGCGTCGTCACGGCGAATGGTGCTGCCGCTTTACTTTGGCCGTTAATTGCTGGCCATCTTCGTAAAGATTGTTAGAGCCTATGCGGGGGCCATCAGCCGACGGCATTACCCGAGGTTTTCATGTAGGAGTGACGAGTGAATCCGATTAGCCCTTAACCGCCTTCGATTTGGTCGCGGTATTTCAGGGTTTTCGGATAGGCTCTTAACTTAGCGTAAAGAAATGTTCGCCATCGTTTTGCTTATCTTTACGTCACGATCCAAAGTTCGTTTTTACCCTAA
>JBIKMB010000369.1:0-4157 GCA_044359485.1 Pirellulaceae bacterium
TAGATATCGGCCCTATCTCGAAACTCCCTTGAGAGCCGTAAATCATTTTTGGGCAAGGGACTTACGTCATTAAAAGGTTGCGATAATACCGCCTCGGTAATCTTGATAATTGGTAGCGATTGTAGGGTGTTAAGGCTTTCGCAGTTTATCAAAAAATAGCTCATCAAGAGGAGTTGTTTTGGGTGGGTTGTTTCGTTTGGAATGAATCAGCTTTGCGAGAAGTTTTGGAAAAAAAGGTAGAAAGGGTAAGCAATCCACCGCCCCAGTTTCGTCGAGACTAGCGATGGGCTAGAATATAAGCAGCGTAATGGTGCTGCGGAATGCGGCGAGTTTGTGCTTTGCGGGGCAGTTTATGACACAGCCCACTACAGTACATCCAGAAGAAGAGACGAGTCCCGTACCTCTTCTGGTTAATTTCCACTCTCTCACGCCCATCGCTTGTCCCTGTGGATTTGCCAAACGAGCTTTCTTGGATCGCCCCGATGTGCCGTATTCCATGCACGTCACTGAGATCTCAGAAAACGCTCTACCGCATTACCACAAGAATATGACCGAGACGTACTACATTTTGGAATGCGATCGCGATGCCTACCTTGAGTTGGATGGCAAACAGGTAACGGTAGTTCCCGGAATTGCCTGCTTAATTCCACCAGGAGTCGTGCACCGAGCCGTCGGCAAAATGAAAGTACTGATTGTGGCCACCCCAAAATTTGACTCGCTCGATGAATTTGTTTCCGAGTCCGTGTCACAGAATACCTGTTGCTGAGTTGAAGGTTGGGAAAGCGTTTTGAACCCATTGTAGTGCTGCATTATTGGCAGCCCCTCATCTGTAGAAGGTTTTCTATGAGTCAGCAAAAATCAGCTTACTTCCTTATCGCCGTCTCTTTTGTCCTCGGTATGATTGCCACAACCTCGATTTCTGGTTGTGACTCGGGCACCAAGAGCGATGCCGCTAAATCAGGCCCACCGAAGTCCTCACTCGATGGAGAAGGAAGTTCCCAAATCAAGTTGGATAAGCCACTGGATAGCTCTGGTTCAGCACCTGCAACAGGGGCACCAGCAGCAGACGCTCCCGCTGCCGAGAGCCCTGCGGCAGCTCCCCCTACCGATGCCCCTGCAGCCGAACAACCAGCCGCTGCCGCTCCTGCCGGAGATGCACCCGCTGCCCCACCAGCCCCTGCGGCCGGTGGCAATTAGTTCAAGCACCGCAACACGGAAGGTTTATCAAAGCCCGGAGTCGATCTCGATTAGCTCCAACAATTTATCACTTCATAACAGCGGCCTGTTTTGCCTTTAGCAGAACGGGCCGTTTTTTGTTTTTGACCGCTCCACTACAATCCTAACGGTAGCGAAGTGGTTGGCCTGCCAACAGCCGTTCGTAGATGCCCCCCAACGTCGGTGTTTGCGAACGACTTACCGCCGATCGGCCGAGCATTGTTGCCGGGCATCTTTATAGTGAGGATTGGATTATGACCAAACTGGTTCTTGATGTGGGAAATTGCGGCCCAGATCACTCAGCGATCAAACGCCTGATTGAAACCGCATTCGATGCCAAAGTCCTACAGACACATGGGCCGGATGATACATTGAAAGCCCTGACTGCCAACACCTTCGCGTTAGTGCTCGTCAATCGAAAACTCGATCAAGATTACAGCGATGGCTTGGATATCATCAAAATGATCAAAGCCCGCCCGGAGTATGCTCAACTGCCCGTCATGATGATTACCAATTATCCTGATCATCAAAAACTTTCGGTCGAAGCGGGCGGTATCTACGGCTTCGGCAAGCTTGAGTTTCAATCCCCCGAAACCCATGAAAAACTGAAAGTCATCTTGGCTGCTTGAGTCGTGAATCGCTCGGTGGTAAGACCTCCGAGCGGAAATTACCTGGTGGCCAAGGCATCCCTGCAACGAGACACTTTGGGCCGGAAAACAGTCTGACCCAAATTTATTTGGAACGTTACCTTCAACAAAATTTACCTTCAATAAAAGAAGAATCGAATGACCGTTGATCCAAGACAACTCAGATACCCGGGACAAACATTGCTTGGCCAAAAAGCCCTCGTCACCGGAGCCGCGCGTGGAATTGGAGCGGCGATCGCTACGGCTCTTGCGCAAGCCGGTGCTGATGTCGCGGTCAACGATCTTGTAGATCCGGTGGACACGGTAGAAAAATGTCGAAATCATGGCGCTCAAGCTATTCCGCTGATCGCAGACCTGGCAGAACGCGATCAAGTGGAACGCATGGTCGAGGAAGCGGTGAAGAGCTTGGGACGCATCGATATCGTCGTTTCCAACGCGGCCTACAGCGATCGCGAATTGTTCTATAGGGCCAATCTGCCAGGCTTTGAACGTACCATCAATGTCTGTATGTGGGCCCCTTTTTATATCCTTCGCGCTGCTACCGCGCATATGCTAGAGCGAGGTGGAGGTGGATCGATGGTCTTCATCAGCTCGCCGCATGCCTACAAACCGATTCCAGGTGCAATGGCCTACAACATGGGTAAAGCGGCTCTCGACCAAATGGCCAAGACGGCTGCATGCGAATTGGCCGAACATCGAATTCGTGTCAATCTGGTTCATCCCGGCTGGACCAATACACCCGGCGAACGCAAATTCTTTTTCGAAGAGGAATTGATGCAGCATGGTAAAGCGCTACCCTGGGGGCGACTGGCCGAACCGGAAGATATCGCCCGAGGCGTGGTCTTTTTGTGCGATCCTGGAAGCGATTACCTGACCGGTAGCACTTTGACCATCGACGGTGGTATCCTGCTTCCCTATCAGGAAATGTTCCGAGTGCATAATCGCCCGAAAGAATCATAGAGATTCCACTGCGTAAAATGAACTCGAGCCTAACCAGATTTTCGCAGTAGCCAACCGCAGGGATTCGATCCGTCAACGCCCTGGCTGGGTGTTTAGCGAACGTACTTGTCGGCGATCACACAGCAAGGGCTCGTACCTTTGCCTACCATGCTTGAACTTCGAGGAGAAATCAAATGAGCCAATCCGATCAATCTGCAGCTAGCGATGGAGCAAACTCGTCGGCCTCTCCCGAAGCAAAGCCTGCAGCCTGGCAACCTTTGAACGCTAAACAGAGACGCATTCTCGGTACTTTGGTCGAGAAAGCCAAGACGACTCCCGATGCCTATCCGATGACCATCGCCGGCCTGACCACCGGCTGCAACCAAAAAAGCAATCGAGATCCTCAAATGAACCTGACTCAAGATCAGGTCGAAGAGCAAGTGGATCAATTGCGATTGACCGGCGCGATCACTCGAGTTGAAGGAGCTGGCCGAGTTGCCAAAGTAAGGCACTACGCTTATCCATGGTTCGGGATCACAGGAGCGGAAGCAGCCATCATGACCGAGTTGCTGTTGCGAGGTCCGCAAACCTTGGGAGAATTACGACAGAGAGCTTCGCGTATGGATCCCATCCCCGACCTCGGGTCCCTGCAAGTTCTGCTCTCCAGTCTGGAAAAGAAAAATCTAATCGTTTATCTCACTCCAGCAGGACGCGGTCAAATTGTGACCCACAATGTTTACCTCGCACACGAACTCGATGCGCTCCGAACGGAATACGCAAACTATAAAGGTCATGCCGATGACGCCGATACATCTCCCTCCATCGCAACCTCTTCGGCGACTCCGCATCGCTCATCAACCCATCAGACCACTGGGCTTGAAAACAAAGTGGCCGAACTGGAAGCTCAGGTAAACGACCTCAGACAACGAATCGAACAAATCGAAAAATTGCTCAAATAGTTGAGAGATCTATGGGTTTGTCGCGTTTGCAAGCCTTAAGCCTTCTACATGAATGCGATGGCGATCATATTTGGTCGCTCCAACATTGTCGCACGCGCGGTGTTCCTGAAGACTGGATACGCGAGTTGGCAGATGGTTATGAGTCGAGTTTTGACTCCGACGACGCAACCATCTACTACCAAGAAAAGAAGGTCAATCAGTTCGAGGGCATTCGCGATTTTGATCTCGCCCTGAAACTGGCGAAATTCTTAAAAATTGAAATGGGAAACAAGATCGATTTGCTCCCCACGCGGCGCTTGATTGTCCAAGCCATCAAAGAAAAATTCGAAGAAGATTAGGGATTCGTGTTCGGTATATCAATCGTTGGTGAGGAATTTTCGGTTACCCCTTCCGGTGA
>JBIKMB010000370.1:0-4147 GCA_044359485.1 Pirellulaceae bacterium
GCACTATGCCAATGGAGTGCATGGCGATGACGTGACATCCGAAGGGGACCATCCGCTGCTGCTTTGGACGGGTGGCTATTTTGCGAATCGCAGTTGCAAGCACCACGAGTCTTTCGCAAAAATTTTTCCCGCTGCGACCATCACTCCCGCAGCGCCGGAGCACGCGATTATGCGCGGAGTGAAAGAGTTTACTCTGCATGATGAACCTTACTACAACAACTATTTTGGCCCCGGCAATCGCATGGCGGCCAACGTCACATCGCTTGCCACCTCCCAACTGCCTCCCAATAATCCAAAAATGGAAACAGTCGCTTGGTGCATCGAGCGTCCCGACCAGGGGCGCGGATTCGGGATCGTGATGCCGCATTTTTACAAAAATTGGCGCGATGAAAACCTGCGGCGATGCATTCTCAATGGAATCGTCTGGACCGCACAGCTTGACGTTCCTGCTCTCGGTATTCAGACCGACACACCGGACTTGGCAAACTTTGCTCCCGCTGCGGTAGACTATTTACCACCTGCCCCCAAAACCAAGCGCAACAACAAATAGCCTTATGGGTGTTTATCAACCGATGAGTTTTTTTCTTGTTGCCTGAAAGTGATATCGTTTGGGTGCTGATGTAAAGAATTATAGAAAAAGTCGAGACAGAATGGCCACGCACCAGATATTCGCCAGCCATAAGCAAACGACCTAAAGCCGCGATACCAGAACCAGTTTGCGGGCAATCGCCGCCTGATGCTCTAACAAGGGCTTCGTGCATCTTGGGCCGATCTTTATCATTTTTCGCGAACCCATTTCGATAAAGAATGTCTATACCTACAGAATGGGACGCAAATGATCGCGGATCAGTGATTAGGTCGCCTTTTTCAAAACGATCAATCGCTTAATGCGGCATCCAAAATTCAACTTGCTTGTGCAGTCTGAGTCAAAATACCCGAAATGTTGGGCTAGAATCAGCCTCCCAAAAAGTTGGTTATCACTCGAATCACTGCGTTCCAATTTGATCGCCGATGTGGCTCGATTAAGGAAGGCACCTGTCTTGTAAACAGGTCCATGCTGGTGCGAATCCAGTCATCGGCTCTGGCAACTGAACTGCCTGTTCGGATTACATAACCACAATTTGAGAACTCTGAACAACCCTCTCGCTCAGTCGCCTTATTTGAACTCCCCAACAACTAATCCTATCAGGAAACCTTATTACTGATATATCGCTTTGGTTGTCTGTATTGTGATACGGAAGATTTTGGCAGCAGCATCAAGAGGTTTCTGACGACGGTACAGTCGAACTTTTCCGATGGCCTCCTTGAAATATCAAGTTTTAGATATTCCTGCTTCTTTTGAAATTTTCATCATTAGATTGCCAGTTTTTTCCCCGCTCACTATTCATAACTTTAAATCGTTACCCGATTGGAAATCGACACCCGGGGGCTACCAAATTTCTTAGCGAGCGGTAATGAACGGCTGTCGGCAGATAACGAACGCCGAGGTTGCGCAATCTGGCAAGAACCGACGAATTCGTCTGAATGAGCCCCCCTAAGCGATAGCTGGTCCGGATGATTTTATCCGTGCGCGCTTGGCGATTTTGCGCGTATTGTTTCAATGCAAGCTCTGGAGCTATCGGTTGTTTCAGCGCGTTAGCTAGTGTGTGGGCACTCTCAATAGCCAAACAAGCGCCGTGACCGAGCGTCGGAGTCGTCGCATGGGCTGAGTCGCCCAACAGCATCATCCTCTTAGTTCCCCATGTCTTTGTCGGTGGCCGATCGAAAATTGGGATTCGCAATATCATTTCGGGCTGAAGAACTTTTGTGAGTGCAGGAATAGGAGCGTGCCACTTTTGAAAACGCTGGATAATCTCACGCTTATTTTCGGCAGCGCTGAAATCGGGTGGCGTAACAAAGTTGGCTGTACCAAACCAATAGACTCGCTCTTGATCGACTGGTACCAAACCAAATTGCCCGCCGAGCCCCCAAGTCCACGTCGAAACATCGGCTGGAATCCCCAAAAGCTTTCGCTCGCAGATGCCTTGCCAACCAATATAACCACAGTATCGTTTGGAATTGGGACGTAGCTTATCGCAAGCCAACGAGTGCACACCGTCAGCCGCGATTAAAATGTTTCCATAGAAACTTCTCCCATCTGCAGTGAAAGCTTCCACGTAATCATCATGTTCCACGAAATCGATGACCCGACAACTGAGATGAACCATCTTTGCGGGAATACATGACGCAAGAATGTTTAGTAGCCTGGCTCGATGGATACCGACAACAGGTGCTTGGAACTCATGAGCTAGCTTATCCAGCGGGATATTGGCCAGCACTTTGCCAGCATGATCTTGAATAAGACCTTGCCTCAGGGTGCTCGAACAATCGCGAATGGAGTCCTCTAAACCCCATGATGCCAGAATTTGCATCGCATTGGACCACAACGTCAAGCCAGCGCCACGTTCGCGAATTTCGCCAGCCTGCTCGAGCAATTCGATATCCATCCCGGCGCGACGCAAGGCGACCGCCGTGGCGAAACCACCAATACCTCCACCGACTATCAAGACTTTCATATGTTGCTCGCCGAACCAGAAAAAGGAACGAATCAAGCAGATGCGCGTAACATGAAAACAACGATCGCCGCCCAAAGCGTCGTGAGAGCCAGTGAAGTGATCCACAAGGGAACAAGCTTGGCACTCTGACGAACTGACGCCATTGATTCTCCCTCCGACTTACGGTGGATGTTTGCCAAAAGCCAAAAAATTTGACTGCTCGCAAATATTAGTGCGATACCAAATGGAATGATTCCAAGCCAAGCCCATCCCTGCCAGCCTTCCGCCAACATAGCCTGCAGCAAAAGTCCGCCGAGCAGCAAGCCACCGAGGGTCGTTAACCAAACACTGAGATGAATTCCACGCAGTATACCGATCGCAACGATAATCGTTTTAACATTCATCCCCTTATCTTCAGGAAAATCCTCTGCCGTATTGATCAGAATAACTCCTGTTTGCATCATGCCGAAAGCGGCCGCAACGCCGATGATAGACCCGTCAAATTTTTCAGCAAACGTGTAAGCGGATAAACACATGGGAGCAGCAAACAACCCCACCCAGTAAAACATTAGTTGCCAAAAACCGCGTCCCTTCAAGCGATAAGGTGGCATCGAATAAGCATAGGCTAACATTAAGCCCACCAAGACCATGGGCACAAATAGCCAACGCTGTAAAACCCAAGCGAGATGAAAAGCCAACACAAGTGCGGCAAGCGCCGATACCCCGCTTTGCAGCCAAACATTACGAATGCCTAACCCGAGTACCGCTTCGGTAAGATAAGGCTTATAAACTGCATCCAAATCACGATCGGCTAAACAATTGATAAGATCCCCTATAGCGAACAACAGCAAAAAAAGGACCAGTGCTTCCCAAAAGATAAAACTTTGCAGGACATTAAGATCCGGAATGAGAAGAAACATTGGGATTAGAAAAATCGGCAATTCGGCTATCCGATATTCAACGCGACGAATCCTGAGCGACCAAACGATTTTTTGCCACATGAGTGTCTCTTAGCGCAGATTATAAAACATTGATTCTTCGCAGATGCCGCTGGGTCGCTGTTGTAAAGGGGCGTCGACCGTGCAACAGAGCGTGGTTATCGGCAATCACAATGTCGTTGGTTTGCCATGGATGTGCATAACAAAAATCCGGTGCATTGAGAAGTTCGTGCATTCGAGGTACCAAGTCGGCTGCTTCATCCGTCGAAAGACCGTGGACTTCTAAGGTCACCGGGTTAAGATCCTTGACAGGTTCGGCAAAGCGTAAAACATTTTGCTTAAGGTACGGATGTGGCATTATTAAGGGGGATGTAAACTCACCTCCGTAGTGAACAATCTTCTCGGTACGATAAGTCACCGATATTTTCGACCATTGTGATAGCTCACCTGGCGTTAGGGACTGAAGCAGTTTTATCGTATCGCAAAAGGTGGTCTCACCGCCGCTTCCCTGCTGCGGAGCAACTTGGCAGTGAAAAAAAATGTAATGGGGGATTTTACCTACAAAAGCACCATCCCAGTGGAAAGGTACTTCGCGATTGGTGTACAGGTAACTTTTGGAATCCTGCTTTACGGTGAGTTCGTTGACCGCACCGAATTCCCATTCCAATATGGTTC
>JBIKMB010000371.1:0-4144 GCA_044359485.1 Pirellulaceae bacterium
CTCGCCACAGCACAAGAAACCCCAAAGCCTACCGAAGTCCCACTTCCTGCCAACACTGCTCCCATCGAACCTGCCCCTGCTGAACCCCCAGCGCCTCCCGCCCCCAATAAAGCCAGCGAACCAAAAACAACTGAAACAAAACCAGCGGAAATGAAACCCGCTGATACAAAACCAGCCGAAGCCACCGAAAAGCCCGAGGTCAAACTACCGGGTGAAACCAAAGTTGAAGCCACACTGCCGGCCACTTGGGTCGAAGCGGCCGTTCGCTGGCGCAATATCGGTCCAGCCAATATGAGCGGACGCATTACGGCGCTGAGCGTCTACGAAAAAGATCCGAGCCAGTGGTGGGCTTCCAGCGCCTCGGGAGGTTTGCTTAAGACGACCGATAACGGTGTTACCTTCGAATTTCAATTCGATCATGAAACAGTGGTCTCGATCGGTGATGTGCAAGTGGCCCAGAGTGATCCTAACATCGTCTGGGTTGGAACCGGTGAAGCGAATCCGCGCAACAGCGCCTCTTGGGGCGATGGTGTCTATAAGTCCGTCGATGGAGGCAAGACATGGAAGAACATGGGACTGAAGGATACCAAACACATCGGTCGAATCGCTATTGATCCGACCAATCCCGATATCGTGTATGTCGGCGCTTTAGGTCGCTTGTGGGGCCCCAATCCAGAACGTGGCCTTTTCAAAACCACCAACGGCGGCAAATCGTGGGACAAAATTTTGTTCATCGATGAGGACACCGGCGTGGTCGATGTGCAGATGCATCCCACCGATCCCAATACACTCTTTGTTGCCACCTACCAACGTCGCCGCGATGGCTTCGATGGCAATGATCCCGCTGTTCGCTATGGAGCTGGCGCTGCCATTTATCGCACCAAAGATGGTGGCAAAACCTTCGAAAAGTTGACTCAAGGTTTGCCCTCTACCAAACTCGGCCGTATCGGCCTGAGCATTTATCGCAAAGATCCAAATTTTATTTATGCTATCGTTGAATCTGAACGCATTGGACAATGGCCCAGCGATTCTTCCTTCGCCGGTCTCCGCGGCGAAGATGTGGAAGTTGGTGCCAAGCTCACCGAAATCACCAAGGATGGCCCAGCCGCCAAAGCCACACTCCAAGCAGGTGATGTTGTCGTGTCAGTGGATGGCGAAACCGTTCCCTCTTACTCCAAATTTATCGAATTGTTGCGCCGAAAAACGGCAGGCTCCAAAGCACAACTGGAAGTCATTCGCAATCGCGAACCGCTGATCCTCGAAATCGAATTGGCTCGCCGCCCCGAAGTGGTCGCTCTTGAAAAACGCAAAGCGGCAGCCAAAACGCCACTGGATACCGAAGTCTTCCGCGATGGCAGCCCATTCGCTCAATCGCTGGGTGGCCAAAATCCAAACATGGCCGATGAACAAGGGAGCGAAGGCAAAGAGTTCGGTGGCGTTTACCGAAGCTCCGATGGTGGAAACAGTTGGGAACGAATCAACTCGCTGAATCCACGCCCGATGTACTACAGCCAAATTCGCGTTGACCCCAGCGACAACAATAAAATTTGGATTTTAGGTACAGAACTGTATAAGTCGAAAGATGGCGGCATCACCTTCACACCCGATGGTCATGGCGATGAGGTTCACGTCGACCATCATGCCATGTGGATCGATCCTCGCGATGGCCGCCATGTCATCTTGGGCAACGATGGTGGTATCTACGTTACCTACTCCAGCGGTGCCAATTGGGATCATCACAATCATATCGCGATTGGACAGTTCTACCATGTCGGCGTTGCGCCAAACCGCGACTACAAAGTTTACGGTGGCTTACAAGACAACGGCAGCTGGGGTGGTCCTGCTATGGTTCGCAACAATAGCGGACCCGTCAATGGCGACTGGATGAACGTCGGTGGTGGCGACGGTTTCGTATGCCTCGTCGACCCAACCGATCCCGACCAAATCTATTCCGAGAGCCAAAATGGAGCGATGAGCCGACGAAATTTGCGAACCGGCGAACAGGGATTTATCCGCCCTCGTGCACCCCAAGGACGCAGCTATCGATTCAACTGGAAAACACCTTTCATCTTGAGCAATCACAATCCAGATATTTTCTATGCTGCCGGCAATCATGTGTTCCGCTCCGTGAAAAAAGGAACCGAGATCCGCGAGATTTCGCCTGAAATTACCATCGATCCTCAAGGTACCGGTAGCGCTCTTTCCGAATCTCCTCTCGATGACCGCGTGCTATTCGCCGGTACCACCGATGGTCAACTGTGGGTGACGCGCGACGGCGGCCAGAACTGGATCAACCTCTGGAAAGAACCCGAAAAAATTACCTCGCTTGAGCCAACGCAAGGACGATCTGGTCGCGGGCAAATGGGTCCCAGTGGCCCAGGCAGCGGAAGTGGTTCCCGCGGCACTCGCCGCGGATCAGGTGGACCCGGCGGAAGTCGCCAAGCCGCCAATGAAGCAGAATCCTCCAATGCTCAACAAACCAATGCTCAACAGACCAGTGAGGCTCCGGCTGAAACGACCGAGCCCCAAACCGTCTCTCCAGCGCCCGCCGCTTCTACCGACGCTACTCCAACACAGCCAACCTCCACTGCAACTACCGAACAGAAAAAACTCGAAGGCGTATGGTCGGGAACTTTCAGTGGCGGCATGATGAGCGGCGAGCGGGCACGATTTCAACTCACCTTCGCCGTGAATGCCGAAGGGAACTGGACTGGAACCTATCGCTCAGCTCAAGCCGATGGCACTCTCGAGAATATCACCTTCGACGCTGCCGGCGGCGTTATTGAAGCTCGCGTTGCGACCGGCGGAGCCGCTTTGACGATGAAGGCTAAACTCGAAGGAGAAAAGATTACCGGTGAAATGATCGCAAACGGCGGCAACTTCACCATTCCATTCACGGCAGAAAGATCGCCCGCTGCCGCAAACGGTTCGGAACGCGAAGATGCTGGTAAAGCGATCAAGGACCTTCTGCCCAAACCGATGTGGATCAGTTCGCTGGAGTGCAGCCGCGCTGCCCCAGGCCGATGCTATGTGACCGTGGATGGTCATCGCAGCGATGTGTACATCCCGATTGTTTTGGTGACGGAAAATTACGGTCGTTCATGGCGCAGCATTCGGGCTAACTTACCCGATTCAGCCGGCAGCGCTTGGGTCCTGCGCGAGGATTTGTTCAATGCCGACGTGTTGTACTTGGGTACCGAGATGGCAACCTGGGTCTCAATCGACCGAGGCACAAGTTGGACAAAACTCAATAGCAATTTGCCCACTGTTGCCGTTCATGAATTAGCCCAACATCCAACGTCGGGCGAAATTGTCGCCGCCACACATGGTCGATCGTTATGGATTGCCGATGTGAGTGCTTTGCGACAATTCACATCTGAAAAAGTGAAGAGCGGCAATCAACTCTTCAAACCCAACGAAGTGATTCGATGGCGACGACTGCCCAGTGCAGGAAGCAGTGGTACGCGTCGATTCGTCGGGGAGAATCCAAGCAGTGAAGCTTCCTTGTTTTATTCGCTTGCGCGTGATGTTCAGTCTGCGGAGCTAGAGATTCGCGATATCAATGATCGGCGTGTGGCATTGTTGCCTGGCGGAAATCGCGCCGGATTACAAAAGATTCTCTGGGACATGCGTGTCACCGGTAATGCACCTCCAGCCGCAGGTAGTGGACGCCCTGCGACTCGTTTTGGTGGCGCTCGGGTAAGTAGTGGAATTTATCAGGTCCTATTGGTGATTGATGGCACCGTCGTGGCCACCGAAACGTTGAAGATCAGCGAAGACCCGGATTACAGCGGCCCGGGTATGGTCACCGCTAACGAGCAAGAGTGGGCCGAGATGCTGCAAGGTGAAGAAGGTGATTGATCTTGGTTTCGCCCTTGTGCCACGCGAGTCCGCTGCGGTATGAACTGCGTAGAATTGTACTCAGTGCGCTGCGGTATGAACTGCGTAGAATCGTACTCCGCGCGCCGAGGGATGAACTGCGCAGAATTGTTTAACCCGTGTGCCGCTAGGCTAGGCCCGCGCCGCCGTGCGTTCGAGCGCGTTGGGCGCAACCGTTGGTACTCAGCGCGCCGAGGTATGAACTGCGTAGAATTGTTTAACCCGTGTGCCGCTAGGCCAGGCCCGCGCCGCCGTGCGGGGGAGA
>JBIKMB010000150.1:0-14013 GCA_044359485.1 Pirellulaceae bacterium
TCATCGCAATCATTTTCTTTGATTGGAGGAGGCTTCAGTAGGTGTTTTGGGTACATGTCAAAGTATTTTCGCGGCGCATAAAATGGCAAATGAGGTGCATAGATGCCAGCAACCAAAAGAAAAGGCTGCCGTGGGGGGTGACTTAAAAAGTTTTGAGCCCAGCCAACCATTTGGCCATCGCCCATTTCCTCATCGGACTTATCGAATGGTCCCCAGTCGAACTCATTCGCATTTTGCGGTGGCTTCTGAAATTTTTGTACTGCTTCCAGTTGATTCAGCGGAAAACCTTCGGGCCAGCGATATGATTTCGCCTTGCCTTTTTCGGCCAGTAGCGTTTGATAGTGACTATCGAATACTTGGTCGAAATATTCATCCCAGTCGGAGGCTCGATTGAATCCAGGAGTATGGTGATTTACTTTACCTCCGCCGACAACATAGTAGCCATTTGCTTTAAAGTGACTCGGAAGACTGACAATACCAGGGAGCGCGTCATGCCAAATCACATCATTGGCATAGATACCTGTCGTACTTGGTCTGCGTCCCGTCAAGACACTGGTTCGGCAGGGATTGCAGACGGGTGCTGGTACGTGCGCATTGGTAAATAGCAATCCACGCTGTGCGAGTCGATCGATGTTCGGTGTTTTTATCTGTGGGTGACCCTTTAGGCAACCCACCCAGTCGTTCATGTCATCCACAAGGATCATGAGCACATTGGGGCGCTTCTCCTCTGCCGCAAGATGCATCGGACAGGCTTGGGCTAGCATGCAGTAGACGATGACTCCATGAACAATGCGTATCATGTAGATTCCGATCATGGTATAGATCACGATATCAACAAGGGAGAAAGCAGCTTGTCCGTCTAGGGTGTCACAGCCTGACCTTGCAGCCATTCCAAATCGAATGTGGCGACTACCAAAGAGCGATAGGCCCAAGGTCGTCCATGGTCACCGTAGCGAGCTTCGACACCTTTTTCGAAAAAACAAACGACTTTTCCATCGGGGAGTACCGCCAAATCACTGTACGCGCTGGGACCTTCGAACAACGTTCGACGCAGAGGCCAAGATTGGCCATTATCTCGGCTAAGATAAACCGATACATTCCGACGTGCTTGATGCTCGCGCTGCGTTGTGTATGGAGCAGAGTAAAGCAAAACTTCAGGGCTCTGCGATTGGTTACCAGGGTGGGAAATGATGCCTGCCATACAGCCTGGCTCAAGAAGATCCTCAGAAAAAATGGGAGTGGACCAGTTGGAACCACTATCGTTGCTGACAGCCGTCTTCCGTCGATTGCGGGGATCCGTGTTCCGAGAGGTTAACATCACTTGCCCAGTTGATAATTCAACAATGTTTGTCTCATTACCAGAGGGCATAGCGATTTCCCCTGTTTGCCAAGTTTCTCCTTGATCATCACTGTAGATTACGCTCGAAGCCTTCGTTAACTTCAACCTTCGCTCGTAGTCTGTCATCCAAAACGGAGCGATCAGCCGACCGTTGCGGAGTTCAATCCCATGTCCAGGGCCAGTCGCGAGAGCTTGCCAGTTTAAACGATCTCGAAGCGGTTCAAAGACAGTTGTGATTTCGCGCGGTGAACTCCAGCTCGCGCCATGATCCATGGAGTGAATGACGAAGCATCGCATGTATTCGACGCAGTAAAGTAAGTGGACTGCCCCGCTGCGGCTGGCAATCGCCACGGGGTTATTGACGGTTTGCTCCGTGGGTCCCCCCATATTCTTGGACTTTTTCTTCTCAGGCATATGGGGATTACGAGATAATCGCGGACCAAGGTGCGCGATTTGCTTCGCTGGCTCCCAGGTTTTTCCACCATCGATACTGCGTCGCAAATGGATTTCAATTTCGCCACGATCCGCCTCCGTGAATTTACGGGCTTCACAATAGGCCAGCAAAGTACCGTTGGAGGTGCATACAATGCCCGGTATGCGATAGAGTTTGAAACCCCCTGTGTCCTCTTGAAACAAGACCGTTTCTGAGTATTCCAACGCATGAATAGGATGCGATTCCAGTACACTTAAGAAAAAAAGGGAAGCGAACCATACGCACGCATGAGTTCGTGAGTGCAAAGATCTTCTACAGAACCTTGCGGGGACCTGTTCGCTGCCCGAGGGAGAATCGATCCAGGCAACAACGGATTGACTCATGTAAGATCCTTCCGAGAATGCAAATGGAAATATTTTGTTCCGCACAGACCTCAAGAGATTTCAATATCCTACTTTGTTTTTGCATAGGAAGTAGCACGAATTAGTGTGAATAGAGCTAGAGCCAAGAGCGAAAGCCCGAAAAAGATGAAAATAATCTGACTCGGAGTCCTGCCGGTCCACTCATTCCACGGCCATGCAAATTGGAAAAACAAAGTATTGAGTCCGAAATATAAAATTGTGTTGACCCATAGTGCGATCGCTGCAACCGTTTGGGCTCGCATGGAGCGAGTGCTTTGGCTGATGAGCCAAGTTGCCAGGGTGATGGTAATTCCGAGAGGGACCATCACAAAAAGGACCCAACCGATCTCCGATCCGAAATTCGGTTCGCTATTGAAGCACAGTGCCCGCATTTGTTTGCCACAGATTGGTGCGGCCACGATCGGTAACAAAAGCATGTATGGCCAAAGACGTCCGCCGATAATACCCACCATGGGAATAACGCACATTATAAGTCCATAATTGACATATTGAGAGAAAATGCGGCCGATGCCAGGTAAGTCGAGGAATTCGGCTATGATCAATAAGCTCGAATGCAATAGAACAAGAAAGATTTCTTCAGTTGGCGATAGTGTTACCGTTTCATCCTGCTCTTCGATTTTTATCAGGCTTTTGCTCCACCATAGGCCAATCGCTAAGCCCGCACCGAAAACCAAGCCGAAACTGATCTCCATCATGTTCCACCAATTCACATAGCGGAATACTGGATACGAAGAGAGCCAACCCGATTCAAAGAGATCTCTATTCCAGGCCTGAAATGCTTGTATGCATTGTCCGCCGGCGAAGCCCAATCCGCCGGCGATAAAGCCGATCCAACCTAAGCGAGTTACTAGTCGATCACCGCGAATCAAGCGTGTGTATCCTAGCAAGCTGACGAATGCTACGAGCAAACCACCCCATACCTCGGGCCTCGGTTTAAGATCTACTTTGTCGGGTTGCCAGTACCAACTACCAGAGAAATATATCTTGGGTAGCACTCGATTTGCCGGTTCGAAAGGTGAATTCAATAGCCATACACCGACGAAAACGGAAAGCGTCAAGCCGAGCATCAAGATCAATATCTCTCTTGGTCGATAGATTTTGCCGCTGAGTCCCATGCCAAGGAACGCTCCGGCAAAACCAATCCACAGCCCCCCTTTGATAAAAAGTCCGAGTAGACCCCATCGCAAAGCTTCCCAGTTGCCGATGAGTGTTTGATCTTGCGTCAGTCCGATGGTTTGACCATAGGTCATCGTTCCGCCGATGCCGATCGCGACGGTCATCATGGCTGCTGCTCGCGCTGCAAGCAGTGAACTAGCTTGTGGAATGAAAAAGAGCACAAGAACCAGCGAGGTAAGAGCTCCTGCGATCATGGCGCCTGTTTCATGTCCATACTGTCCTCGAATTCCCCAGCCCATACCAGCGGCCATCGCCGTACAAAGTACGATCAGAGCTAAGGGAGCCTTTTGAGCGCCTGGGGTAGGCGAGTTTGGCAAATTCATGTCGAAGTATTCCGTTGTATGGAAGAGAAAAATCTTTGTGGGAAAGACAAAGTGATCTGAGGGGTTGAAATGTATCGATCGACAGGAGATTCGTCGCGTTCTAGGATATCAGCGTTAAAATCGAATTCCCAGTTCTCCTGGACTCTGAAAATCGACTAATATAAAAAGTGGTTGAGAACCTATCTGAATACCATTAGCCGCGGTTATCACCTAGGAGCGAAGAGTCGATCCGATTAACCATTAATCGCCTTGAGATTGGTCGCGGTATTCGGGGGTTTCGGATAGGATCTTACTGTCCGATCAGGTTATTTTGACTTTGTGGGAAAGACAATTTTATGCTTCGTAAAGTTTTATTGGCCGTACTTGCGTTTCTGGGATTGTCGAATGATATCGTCGCACAAGAATTACCGATCGATGCCTCACCGAATCTCGGCAATCGTCCCAACGTTTTATTCATCGCTGTCGATGACTTAAATCATTGGGTCACACATCTGAAACGCAATCCACAAGCGCGAACCCCGAATATCGATCGGCTAGCAAAAATGGGACTCACGTTTACACGAGCCTACTGCGCTGCACCTTCCTGTGAGCCATCGCGGGCGGCCTTGATGAGTGGAAAGCGTCCTTGGACAACGGATTGCTACAAAAATGGTGATAATTGGAAGCAGCTACTTACGGAAGGAGAGCAGTTGACCGCTCCATTTCTTCGAGCCGGATATTATGTGGCGGGAGCAGGCAAGATATTTCATTCAGACCAATTTTTTTCTGGCGAGTGGTCAGAGTATATGAATGGTAAGGGCTTGAACGCTTCAGGAAAAGGAGTAGCCAAAGAGGATGGATATCATTCACCTCTGACAGTCGATTTGAAAGACGAAGATCTCATGGATTGGCATACTGTGAATTGGTGTATTGATCGCATCCAACAGACAAGAGATGAACCTTTTTTCATTGCTTGTGGATTGCATAAGCCTCACTTGCCATTTGCTGTGCCTAAGAAATACTATGAAGCGTTTCCTCTTGATCAAATTGAGTTACCACCTCACCGCGAGGATGATTTGGACGATATTCCGACAGCGGGTCGTAAAATGGCGAACCCCACAGGAGACCATGCGAAGTTTTTACAGTCTGGTCGTTGGAGGAGTGCAATTCAAAGTTATTTGGCGACATGCGCTTATACTGATATGAATATTGGTCGATTGCTTGACGCATTAGAAAAAAAACCTGCTGGTCGCAACACCATCATCGTGCTTTGGGGTGATCATGGGTGGTCCTTTGGAGAAAAACAGCACTGGCGAAAATTTGCCTTATGGGAGGAACCGACTCGTACGCCATGGATCGTGGTCGCACCTGGTCAAACTTCGCCGGGGTCGGTCTGCAATAGCCCGGTCGATCTTATGTCGGTCTATCCAACACTGTGCGACTTGGCAGGATTAAAGACTCCCAAACATGTGGAGAGCGTGAGTGTTTTGCCACTTTTGAAAAATCCTGCTGCCGATTGGAATATTCCCGCAATCACCACGCATGGACGTGGAAATCATGCCATTCGATTAGGTTTATGGCGTTACATTCGCTATATCGATGGGAGCGAAGAGCTTTATGATCATGCCAAGGATGAGTTCGAGTGGACAAATTTAGCTGGGGCCGCAGAATATGCTACAATCAAAACCGACCTTCAAAAATATCTGCCGCCAGTAGAAAAAGTGTTGAAATAACGCCTTAGAAAAATATGTAGTGCGATTGGTCGTGCGCAATTAAGGGGTGATTTGTTTTATTCGATCTTACGGACGTTTTGTCATACGCTGTGCGTTGATCTCGTCTTGCCAGTGATGCAGCATGGTCTGTAATTCCATGCGTTTTGGTGCGGCGCTAAACGATAGATCGTTCTGCTCACCAGGATCTTCTTTTAAATTAAAAAGTTGGACCGAACTATTTTCAAAATACTCGATCAGTTTGTAGTCCCCCGCTCGGATAGCTGCTCCTGGACTTTGCATGCCATGATTGCTGTAATGAGGAAAATGCCAGAAGAGCGCAGGTCGGTTCAGCGTAGAAAGCGGATCTCGGAGTAAAGGAGCTAAGCTCAGGCCATCGCAATGTTGGTCGGGCCGCAGAGGGAGTCCCGCAACGTCGAGCAGTGTGGGAAAAAGATCATTGGTAATGACGGGTTCATGGCAAGTTGTTCCTCGGGCTGACTCGCCAGGTACTCGTACGATAAAAGGTACACGAATACCACCCTCATAGAGCCAACCCTTGGCACCTCGCAGCGGTAAATTGGAGGTCGAATAAGCAGCATCGAGTTTGTTTTTTCCAATCACTCGCTCAGGGTTACCGAAATTGGCTGCTGACATACCTCCATTATCCGACACGAAGACCAGGATAGTATTCTGGTCTAGTTTCAGTTTCTTAAGTTTCGCCATGATTCTTCCGAGGCTTTCATCCATGGAGGCAACCATCGCAGCAAAGTGGGCGTTGTCCTGGCGTTGTTTGATTTTGATCGTTCGTTCCGGCAAGAGCTTGTGACCGCTCCAAGCCGGCTTTTGAATCATGGACTGTAACTGTTGTCGGTTTTTCGGTACTTGGTCGTCTGGATTGCCTTCCAAAATATAAGGAGTATCGTTCGGAAGAAGTTCTTCCCGTTTTTTTTCATAGTAGGAAACGAAATCTGCTCTTCCTTGGATGGGATCGTGGACTGCGAAATGGGCGAGATAAAGAAAGAAAGGCTGCTCGCGATTGGCGTCGATGAAGCGTTCGGCTTCGTCCGTCAATCGATCGGTTAAATAATCCCCCGGTTTGTCTTCCAGGCCTTCCATTTCAAAAGGAGCGTAGAAACCACGTTTAGGGGCAGCTTTATTCCAACGCGGGATCTGTAGATCAAAGCCTTGCGAAGTTGGACCATGAGGTTCTTCACCCAGATGCCATTTGCCTAGGATCGCAGTGCGATATCCATGTTCCTTGAGAGCCTCGGCTAAGGTGATTTCTGCTGGGGGAAGCTCTTGGATATGAGCGGGCGATAGCAAAAGCTGAAATGGGTGATCTTTTCGGCCAGGCAACCAATCGGTAAGGTGTAATCGGGCAGGATACTTCCCAGTAAGTACGCTCGCTCGGGTAGGCGAGCAGACATGGCAGGCGGCGTAAGCTTGTGTGAACCTGACACCTTCTCGTGCCAGTGCATTGATATGCGGTGTTTCATAGAAAGTGCTCCCATAGCATTCCACATCGCTCCAGCCTAAATCGTCAACCAGAAATAGGATGATGTTGGGGTTCGGTTTCGATGGTGTGGATTGGGCGGCGGCGAAACCAGTCAAAATGCTGAGGAGGGCTAGTGCGAGAATAGGGCAATGGATGTGAAACGAAGTTGGCAAAGCGCTTCTCCATAATTCGCAAAAGGATTTCGAGTTTGGAGCGGGTTTGTTATTGCGGGTCAATCATCTGAAGAATCATTATCGTTTGGATTGTTTTTCTTTGGTTTTGAATTGCTCTGGGTGGGTTCGCGTCCAAAGAAATAATTGGGATAGCCCCAAGCATAATCTTTGGCGATCGCTTTCTTTTTGATCGAGCGGACCTCAGTGGTTAGACGTGCGAGGTTTTGTGGATCTAGTAGCGGATCATTAGTTTCTCGTCGCCACTGATTGAGAGTCAGTTTTAATTCCGCTAACACTGTTTTGTATTGAGGATCTTCCGCTAGATTGCGAAATTCATAAGGATCTTGCTGCAAATCATAAAGTTCAAACTGCGGTGGTTGACGACTTCTTGTGTAGGCCGATTGGATCGGTTCGGGGGCTTGTTGCACGAGGCTGGGCAAATCGAGGCCTCCGGCGATACCGCGTCGTTTGGCTTCTTTTGCGAGCTTGGACAGGGTATTGTCGTAGTCGGGGTGAACTTCATTGGGAAGAAGATTTTCGATCAATTTAAACCGTTGGTTACAAACAGAGCGTTGAGGAAAGAAGTTGTTGACTGTGGCATGGGTATGATATTCTGCAAAGAGGTGCGACCTCCAGTCGACGGCCCCAGGTGAGAAGAGTGGTTGAAGCGCGCGGCCCGGTAATCCATCCGGTACCGGACAATCAGCGGCGGTAAGCAGCGTTGGCATCAAGTCGATCGTCGAGACTAATTCGCTGCGAATCTGGGGAGAGATGTTGCCTGGCCAGCGAATGAGCAAGGGAATGCGCAGACCGCCTTCGAAGGAAGTGCGTTTACCGCGCAGCATATCAGCGCCATGATCACCGAGATAAATGACGATTGTATTTTGCGCTTTGCCACTGCGATGTAGTTCATCCAGGAGTTGACCGACGAGCGTATCAAGTCGGCTTAGACAGTTATAGTAGTCGGCTACCATTTCGCGCATTCCGGCGGGATCAAGGCCCATATAAGGCATCGCAGTGATATCGTTCCCTGTTTGAGGCTTTTCCGGTAATCCTCCAGCCTGACGCAACCAGACATCATGCGCGTCTGGATAATTGACACTCAAAAAGAATGGTTCACTGCTCGCTTGGATAAAGGCGGCGGCGTGGCGTCGGTAGTCGTCCAGATTTTGCCGAGCAAAATTGGCAGTTTCAATCTTGTGAAAATCAAATGGAAACGCCTCCTCGGGATTGATGTGCAGTTTGCCGATGATGCCTGTTCGATAACCCGCTTTTTTCAATAGCTGAGGCAGATTGGGAATAGAATCGCGATAAAGGCGGAAGCCCCACGTCGCCAAGCCGATTTGGCCATGTTGGTGAGGGTAGAGGCCGGTCAAAAGACTTGCGCGGGATTGGCTGCAACCTGCCTGGGGCACATAGCCTCGATCGAAGCGAATTCCCTCGGCCGCTAATCCATCCAGGATGGGTGTCTTGGCATTCTTGTCGCCATAACACCCCAGTTCCGGTCCATTATCTTCCGAGACTATCAGCAAGATATTTGGCTTATCTGCCAAACTGATCGAGGAGAATGCACTGCATAGAAACACCAAGAAAAATATACGTATCGATAACATAAAGAGCGATGCTTTGTCCTAGGAGAATATCTATCCAGGTGATTTCGGTTGCCTATATCAATTCAATCGTTCGAATTCTTTTTTCTTTTCTTTTTTGCGGGAGTGGTCGGTGGGGATGCCCTATTGCCGGGAAGGGGTTTGATTCGTTGTTGAAGCATGGCATCGAGTTGGGAACTCAATTGTTGTCGCGTATTCTCTTCCTTGTGCTCCATGGCCAAATTTTTTTCCTCAATCCAACAGCCACCCTGTCGCATTGCGCAGTCAGGGTTTGTGTAATCGTAAAGTTCCTCAGCAATCATCTGTCGATCGGGCCAGGATACCCAACGTGTATATCGATGGGTTGAGGTGCGTAGCGAATAACCCATGAATTCTGGAGTCGTGGGCTGGAAGGGGCGAGCGAACTGACTCAAGACGGCGTCGCGACCTGCTTGTTTGGGATCTTCGAGGATGGGAGCAATATTCTGTCCATCCAAGTCAGAGGGTTGTGGCAAATCCGCCAAGGCTGTTAAGGTGGGGTATAGATCGACCAGTTCAACCAGAGAGGATGTTTTTACGCCAGGTTGTTTCATACCGGGTACATGAATGATCAGGGGAACGTGAGTGTCGCGTTCAAAGTTCGTCCCTTTGCACCATCGATCCTTTTCGCCCAACGAGTATCCATGATCACCCCACAGGACAACCACTGTATTTTTCGACAGATCGAGTTGCTTGAGGCTTTCCAGGACTCGACCGATCTGCGCATCAACATAACTGACGCAGGCATAGTAGCCGTGACGTAATTTAAGAGTTGTTTCGGAATCAACGTGTTCATCCTTGGGTAAATCGCGATAACCCCCCAATTCTCGATGGCTATGATGAGAGTGAACGGATACTCCTTGGACTTGTTGACCGTCATCATTCAGCGCTAATGAGGCGGGATCGTAGAGGTCCCAGTATTTTTTTGGCGCGTTGAAGGGTAGATGAGGCTTGAAAAAACCAACCGCCAAGAAAAACGGTTGGCCTTCTGTTTTAAGTGCAGCGAGTTTATTGATCGCCAGGGAAGCCAATTTACCGTCGGGATAAGCATCATCTGGCACATCGGCCATTTCGTACGCGGCCCCCTTACCACTACCAAGCGTATTGGGGAGGAGTGAGTTTTTCCAATCCGTTTGTTTGATGATTTCGGGCTCGGACCAAGAGAGTGGATCCAGTTCTCGCTCGTCTCCACTGAAGACTTTTCCCAATGCGACCGTTTGGTATCCATGGTTCTTAAAATGTTGTGGAAGTGTAACGAGATTGGGTTGTGTGTTGCGAAAAAGGTTGCGATTATGCCACACAGCGATGTTATCGGGGAGTCGTCCGGTCAGCAGAGCAGTTCGCGAAGGACCGCAAACAGCTTGCATACAATAGGCACGTTCAAAAATACGGCTTTGGCTTGCCAGTTGATCGATATGTGGTGTCTTAGCCAAAGGGTCTCCGTAGCACCCCAGTGCGGTGCGGAGATCATCGACCGCGACGAATAAGATGTTGGGGCGGTCCGCCATCGCGGCAGGTCCCAATACGATGATGACAAAGATGACGAAAAGAGGTCTCATGGAACAAGCTTAAGTGAGGCGTGAACTGAAAAGGATTTGCGGTGTAGGATCATAGAGGGTTTGAAGGGCAATATCAGGGTTGATTTCGCTCTTTCTTTTTTTGCTTTTTGTTGGAGCTTTTTGAGTTCGGATCAAAATCAGGGTTTTCGGACATCATTTCGGCTCCAACAGTATCTCGCCAAGCTTGCAGTTCAGCTAAAAGTTCCTGAGCTTTCTGCGGTTCTAATTCTGCGCGGTTGTTGGTCTCGCTAATATCCTCGTGTAGATTATAAAGTTCTAGTCCTTGAGGATCGAAGGTTTCGATCAATTTCCAGGGGCCTTTGCGAATGACGCTACATGGAACGCTGGCGGGGTGTTCATTATAGTGCGGAAAGTGCCAGAAGAGTGTATCTCTTTTAAGATGTTGGCTGCGAGCGGTGAGGATATCGGTCAGGTCGAAGCCATCTAGGTGTTGATTGGGTAAAGCTGGTAGTCCTGCAGCGTGCAGAGACGTGGGATAGAGGTCGTTACTGATGACAGGTTCATGAATAATGGTACCTGGTTTTACTTGGCCGGGCCATTGGATGATCAGTGGAACGCGAATACCACCTTCATAGTAGGCGCCTTTATTTCCGCGGAGTGGAGTGTGTTGCGTTGCTTTCCAAAAACCGCCGTTGTCGCTGGTGAAAATGATGATCGTATTTTCGGTGAGCTGGAACTGTTCGAGAGTGTTCAAGATGCGACCGACACTGTCGTCGATGCTTTCGACCATGGCAGCGTATTCGGGTAATCCTTGACGTTGCTCTTGCGGTATTTGCTCGTATTTAGCTACAACTTCGGGCTTTGCTTCCAGTGGCGTGTGCACGCCGTAGTGAGGAAAGTAAAGAAAGAAAGGTTGTTTTTTGTTATCGGTGATGAATTGAATTGCTTCATCGGTCAAGCGATCCGTGAGATACTCACCTGGATGGCCATCGGGGAGGACATTCCATTTTGCGCGGAGGTTGGTACCGGGGATGAGCCAGTCACCTTGGTAGGGGAAAAAGAAACTGCCCGGCGCGCCGTGGGCATTGCCACCGATATTTATATCGAATCCGTGATGTTCTGGTAACGAGAATGGTTCACTTCCCAAGTGCCATTTGCCGATGTTAGCGGTGCGATAGCCGGCGGAGCGGAGCGCTTCGGCGAGTGTTAACTCTTCGCCTGGAAGTCCGCGCAGGAAGCGCGCTTCACGCAGTTTGGACTTTGGGTCCCAGCGTCCTGACGGAAGCCAATCGGTCAGTAGCAATCGAGCTGGATACTTGCCGGTCAGAATCGCAGCTCGGGTGGGTGAGCAGACCGCGCAAGCGGCGTAGGCGTTGGTGAATCGCGCGCCCTGATTAGCGAGCCGATCGATGTGTGGAGTTCTATAGTAAGTGCTTCCTTGGCATCCCAGATCTTTCCAGCCGAGGTCATCGATAAGAAATAAAATAATATTGGGCTGTTCTGCCGCTGAGTGGTTGGTTAGCAGAGAATCGAATAGGAAAATTTGAATCGCAGTAAGGCAGAAAAGAAAACGCACTGTTAAACTCTTGATAATGAATACAGGCTCTAGGCTAGTTTTGCAGGGCAATCTGCGTGAAAAGATTGGTGGTTTGAGCATACTCTCATTCTGCGGGCTTCGCAACGCAGCTACCCTTAACTAGCCTTGCCTGATCAACTAATGTCACGCCTCGGATTTGTACCGAGGTCGTTTTAATGACGGTGGTTTCCGCTTTGGTGGATACTATTCGCGCAGCACGCGCCAAACGGGGCCAAGCATTTTCCAGTTTTTGCCATCGTGGAAAAAGAGGTGATACTTCATACCTGCGTCATTGCCGGGCTCGACCAATTCGATTTCATAAAATGTCATTTGAGGTTGAAGTATCATGTCGGCAGCTACTTTTGCACCCTCCGGGAATTCCTTGAATGCAGTGCCATTTTTGTCATAGGCGATGAGTTGTTCTGTTGTGGCAGCGTGAACATTGATTTGAGTTTGGTTTGGAGCGGCGGCAAAGAGTGTCGCGATCTGTTCATCGGATGCGGTCGAGAACTGTGCGTGCATTTGTTTGATTTTTCTGAGTGCTTCTGAATTTTTAACCGCTTTGCCGAGGCTAGCATCATCCGGTAGGAATCTTTTTGTCAGGTTGACTGCAGTTATTGTATCGTTAGTACGGATTGCTTTTTGCAATTTCGAGAAAAGCTTCTGGAGATTTTTGGGATCCGCAGAGGTCGATTCCGAAACGGACTTTTTGCTGTTGGAGGTTTCGTCTGCGGCAGCGGTGGGAACGTGGGGTATTGGGCAGGTACAGAGAGTTAGGAGGGCAATGGAATAGGTTAAGGCGATTAAAGATTTAGGGATCATTGGGATCTCACTTGCATTTTGCAGGTTCGCAGAAGGGACTGATGATGTTAGTCTGATATCGGACCATAACGCTAAATGATTTTTTTATTGATTGAGTGGACAACGGATTTTTTTTGGGGCTTTAGCGTCGGTTTTAACTCTCCATCGGTACACGACCGCTATCTCATTTGACACACATGAAAACGACTGGATGTCAACCACAATTGGTATCGCTATCATGTTGTGATGAGCAATTAACAACTCCGCACAATAATTTGTTTCATTTTGCTTTGTCGCAGTTGCCCAATGCGCGAAGCCTTATCGAAACCCAACTCGATGAGGCGGCGTTGTCTGTATTGGATTTGGGTAATTTGAAGCTAGAGTCGGGTAGTTTTGTTGATGCCGATCTGCGCGAGAAGTTTTCGGATTTGCTTTTTTCTGCGCCGCTGGCAAAGAAGGAAGACGCGAATGGTGCCCAAGAGACGCCGATCTACTTTTTGTTTGAGCACAAAAGTCAATCCGATGCGTTCACAGCCTTTCAATTGCTTTCGTATTTGGTCCGCATTTGGGAGAAGCGTCTACGGGAGGGACTGGAACTTTGCCCCATCGTCCCCTTGGTGGTGTATCATGGAGAGAGTGGTTGGTCTGCCGCCCGCAGTATGCAAGAATTGGTGAGGGGGCAAAAAGAGTTGGCCGAATATCAAGTCGATTTCCGCTTTCGAATGATGGACTTGAGTGTACTGAAGGACCATGAAATCGGCGTGAATCTGATTTTGAAAAGCACGCTTCGGCTGTGAAAGTATAGTAGAAGTCGTTACTTGCAGCAGAGATCCGATTGGGTATGCAGCGACTGAGTGCCTTTATGATTATGTGAATGGGCAAGTCTTCAATAAGAGCGACCCATCGGGCTACATTATGATCGACTGTACCTGCTCTAAATACTCCCCAAGAGATCAAGGTGGCGGCCCACTAAATTATGTAGTTACCGTAGATTGCAAAGATCTCGCAACTTCCTGCTGTAGCAAAGCATGTTATCCGAATCAATTTACCGGCGAGTGGCGAAATCCAGATGCGGATGAAGACAGTATTGGGGGCGAAGAAGCGGTTCTAGATGCTGTAGAAACATCACTTTGCGTCTCCTTTATTGTGATAGATATTGCTACGGTACCTTCAGGTGAAGGTCCAGCTGCGTGCCTCGCAACTAAGACTACCTTCAAGGTCGTTCGAAGATGTTTTAAAGGTTTTCGACGAATTACCAAAAAACCTCAAGGATTATCATGCCAGGCCCACTTTACCGCGTGCTTGGCAAGTCAAATTGCCGCTGGAAGTGGACCAGTTTACGGAGCGACACAATGTAAATTCTGCTTAGCTCGACTTTTTCCGTTTTAAGCGGCTTGTGTCAGCCCATAGTCTATCAGCCTTTGCACAGGACGGGA
>JBIKMB010000372.1:0-4126 GCA_044359485.1 Pirellulaceae bacterium
TGGCCAGACAGGCACATTCAAAACCCCAGTGTTTTGACGACTCGCGCGACTCGAAAAACGACTCGATTTGGGGTGCGCGACGCGAAATACAACGCCGCAGGCGCCATGCACCGAGTTGCATGGGCGCTACAGAACTCCCAAGGAACTGGCCGGAAATGCGAAAAACCCTGGGAAAACCAGGGTTTTGCAGCGGAGAGGACAGGAACCGAACTTTTTCATGTTTCCCCAATGTTTTTTGGGTAGTTCGAATCCTACCACTTTGCAGCATCTCGATCGAAGTCGAAACAATGCGGCGGACTAAAGCAAGTCCAAGAAGGGCTTGAGTCCGTGGACTGTATGAATCAATCCATATCACGCCAACAAAGCCAAGAGTGCCAAAGCCACTTGATATACGCTCGATGGCAGGCATCGATTGCGCAAAACATCGGTACTTTGTTCCTATGGAGCGTTCCCGTATACTGATTGATATTCAACTGGTATGAGGAGATTAGGGTGGAGCAGTCGGAAATCGAACTTGAATACGAACGTCGCTGGAAAGCGATGTCCCCCGCGGAGAAGGTAGCTCGAAGTGCTGCGATGTTCGCTTGGACCCGCCAACAGATGGCCATACGGATTCGAAACACTCAGCCTAGTCTGTCGGACGAAGAGGTGAGGTTGCACGTAGCTTTGCAGCTTTACGAGCGCGATCCCGAAGTGGTCAGACTGATCCAGCAACAGCTTGCCCATGTTTCCTATTGAAGCATTCGAAAACACGATCGGCAAGTTTGTGGCAATCGCCGAGGCGATCGGTCTTCCTTTTCACATTACCGGCGGCTCAATCAGTTCAGCCTATGGCGAGCCTCGCTTGACGCAAGACATCGATATCGTTGTTTCTCCAAATGTGGCAAGGATTCGCATTGATGACCTGATTGACCAACTGGCCTGCTCCGACTTTCTATTCACTGAGCGAGTTCTACGGGAGGCGGTTCAGACCGGCAATCTGTTCCAGCTATTGGACAAGACGGAAAGCCTGAAACTGGACATCTACCCGAGGGAATTGATACCCGGTGAGTTGCAACGGTCTCAGACCATGGAATTGTTTCCTGGGGTTTTCCTGCCGGTCGTGTCTCGCACCGATGCAGCAATCTCGAAACTCATCTGGATCGACAAAGGAAGTCAACGTAGCCGTCGCGACTTTCGCAGCATCTTTCGGAGTAGCTCGGAAACTCAGCAAGCAGACATTCGAGCCCAGGCTGAAAAGATTCGGTTGAGGGAATTGCTCGAAGAGGTACTGAGCGAATCCGACGAAATCCGTTGACTCGATACGGCAGTTTGTTCATCAACCCTGCAATTCCTTCAACGGATCTTAATGGCTGAATGACATCGATTGGGAAATGAATCGAATGAGCATTCCCGAGCCAAAGGTCGAGCATCATGAAGGCCGTGGCATTCGTCGCTGTCCGATCTTCCCTGAACTGCGACCGATCCTCGATGAAGCGTTCGAGATCTTTGGTGACAAAAGCGAATACGTGGTCGCGGCTCCGCAATATCGAGCTGCTGCTGACACGGCGATGGGCTGGAAGAATTCGAATCTACGGACCGAAATGACGCGACTCTTGCGCCGCGCCGGAATATCGGGTTGGCCACGATTGTTCCACTCGATACGAGCTAGCAGACAGAACTTCAACGCGAGTTCCCGTTGCAAGTGGTTTGCTCGTGGCTTGGTAACTCACCACGCATTGCACAGCAGAGCTACTTGCTGGTTACCGAAGATGATTTCGCGAAGGCGGCTGGGGTGCAGAAGGTGCTGGTGGAGGGGGGGCGTGAGAGAGCGTGTTGATTTTGCGATGTTATGGCCATTTACGCTACAATTTCGGATCGTTAGAAAGTGCTTTCGATCAAGCCACGGAAAAAGGAAATAATCAGCGATGCCACGTCCGATCTCAATATTTTTATTAACTTTGATCCTTTTTGGGATGATGCATGTGAGTTGCCAGGTGCGTGCCCAATCCCCCAAAGAGATCACCAACAGCATCGGCATGAAAATGGTACTGATCCCAAAAGGGACCTTCGATATGGGTTCGGCTGCAACCGACCCCGGCGCCGATCTGGATGAACCACAGCACCAAGTCACTCTCTCTCGAGATTTTTACATTGGTCAGTTTGAAGTTACACAATCGCAATACGAAGAAGTAATGGGTACCAACCCTAACCAATTCCCGCGGGATAAAAAAATCGACCCTTCCAATTACCCTGTTGCTCTAAGTTGGACCGATGCCGCGAAATTCTGCAAGCAGCTCTCGGGCTTGCCTGAGGAAAAAAAAGCGGGACGGATCTATCGTTTACCAACCGAAGCGGAATGGGAGTATGCTTGCCGCGCTGGAAGCCCAGCGGCGTTTTGCTTCGGCGATGATACTCAATTGCTTAGCCAATACGCTTGGTTCGACAAAAACGGAGACAAACAAACTCATCCTGTCGGCCTCAAACGACCAAACGATTGGGGGCTCCATGATATGCACGGTAACGCGTGGGAATGGGTCGCTGATTGGTATGAGGTTTATTCCCGTAAGAATGTAACTGATCCCCAAGGACCTCGCTTGGGAACGGACCGCGTCTACCGTGGAGGCAGTGTGAACTATAGCCCTGGCTATCTTCGTTCGGCCAATCGTACCGCCACTGCGCCAACATTTGACGGTTTCGAGTTTCTCCCTATCGGTTTCCGGGTTTCTCTCGATCTTCCCAACTAGTTCCTGGTTGCACAAACAGGTCGCTCCAATCGCTGCTTGCACAACAAAGCTATTTGCTAGTTACCGAAGATGATTTTGCCAGGGCGGCCGGCGTGGCAAAGGTGATGGTGTGAGTGAATCGGTGGTGTGGGGAGGGTGCCCGGCAACGGGCATCCTTACCCGATTGCGTCAGCTTTTTGGTGTGGCATCACAAGACAATGTTTAGTGAAGCGGTTCGAAATACGGCTGCAATATCCGAATGATGTCGAGGAATGCACGCGATACTTCCGTGACTGGTCTTAGGTTATTGACGAAATGTCGCTTTGGTGCCAGAATCGTGTTCTTTACTGATGGCACGAAAACGACAAGATGGCGAAAATGTGCCAAAACGAATAGCTTGTTTTTAGGCACCGAATCGACATGAACACCTTTATCGGCCGGGAGCGGGAGCAAGCGGAGTTTCGTGAACTCCTTGAGAAGAAAAACAGTTCGCTGGTAACATGCCACGGGCGACGACGGATCGGAAAGAGCCGATTCATTCAGCAGTGCGCCAAACAGGCAAATGCCTTCTTCGAATTCTCGGGCCTTCCACCACGTCCGGGTCTAACCAAAAAAGAGCAGTTGACGGCATTTTCCGAGCAACTCTCGAAACAGTCCATGGCACCGCAATTGCCCCTGGATAACTGGTCAACTGCCTTTCAGCTTCTGGCAAGTCAGTTGCCACCTAAAGGAACCGTCGTCGTTTTATTCGATGAGATCTCATGGATGGGTATTGGTGAACCTGATTTCGCGGGCTACCTCAAGAATGCATGGGATAGCTTGTTTTCGCGTCGGGACCGAACCGTCGTCGTTCTTTGCGGATCGGTATCTTCGTGGATCGAAGAGAACATTCTCAATAACACGGGATTTGTCGGTAGATGCTCTTGGCAGTTCCACTTGGCACCTCTCGCACTATCCGAGTGCCAGCAGTTCTGGGGAAGATCCGCAACGAGAATCAGTACCACCGAAAAGCTTCGTTTCTTAGCGGTCACAGGTGGCGTCCCTCGTTACCTGGAGGAACTAGATCCCAAGAAAACGGCAGAGCAGAATATCGCTAGGCTTTGCTTCCATCCCAGCGGGATACTCTTCAATGAGTTCGACAGCATCTTCAGCGATATCTTCCACCGCCGAGCTCCCACTTATCGTGAAATCGTACACGCTTTGGTTGACGGTTCCAAAGGAGTCGATGAAATCAGTCAGAAGGTCGGTCGAGAGCGGGGAGGCAGCCTCAGTCAAGCAATCCTTGAACTTGTCAGTGCAGGCTTTGTTGCAAAGGATGTTTCACCTAGGTTATCCGAGGGGCTCACCAATTCCAAAAGCTCTCCATCGCGTCAATTGCGCTACCGTCTATCGGATAATTACCTTCGTTTCTACCTGAAGTA
>JBIKMB010000373.1:0-4095 GCA_044359485.1 Pirellulaceae bacterium
CTATCACATATGGTTTCAAATTCTCCATCAAACATCTCTACTCCCACCACCTTACCCACTAAAAACTAACGCACTGAATCACTGAATCACTGAATGTCTGAAAACTGAAAACTGAAAACTGAAAACTGAAAACCTACCCCCCCTTCCTCCTCAATCCCATCTCGGCCATGAGCAGTTGCATATCTTCCCACACGAGTTTTTTGGCGTCGGGATTGCGCAGGAGATAGGCTGGATGATAGGTGACTAAAACTTTTGCGCCGCGATAAGCATGAAATTTGCCGCGGAGCATTCCTACCGATTCGCTTCGCTGCAGTATGGCGCGAACGGCTACCGCACCTAAGCAAACAATATATTTTGGTTGCAGCACTTCTAATTGCAATTCAAAGAAGGGACGACAGTTTTCCACTTCCTCCGGTGTTGGCGTACGATTGCTGGGGGGGCGGCAACGCAGGGAGTTCAGAATATAGACATCGTCGGGGCGCTTCAATGTTGTCGCTTCGATGATTTTGTCGAGCAACTGACCTGCTTTGCCTACAAAAGGGACGCCCTGCTTATCTTCATCCGCTCCGGGTGCCTCTCCAAAAAAACAAACCTTCGGCTGCAACGTCCCATCACCAAAAACCGTTTGCGTTCGATAGTTCACCAGTTCATTGCACTTCATACAAGCTGCTACGCGTTTGCGGAGTTCAGCGAAGTTTTGTTCGCGTTGATCGAGCGTCAAGAGAGGGAGTTGCCAAGTGGAGTACTGCGGCGCGGGTGCGATTGTGGGTGGCTTGGTCTCTTTGACGCGCGAAGGTTGCGACAAAGGTGCAGCAGTGGGCGTGGCGTCTTCCGCTGTGTGTTGAGGCTTGGCTGGGTGTTCGTGTTTCGTTGAGGACTCGGGTTTGGTTGGCGATTGGGTTGCTGGAGCGATCTTGGTGCTTTGCGAAGGAGCGGATGAAGTGTTGGTGCTGGTATTGTCGGCAAGTGTCGCTGTGTTGGACGGTTGGTTGCGTTCGAAGCGTTGAAGCAAATGGCGAACATTGACCTTGGTGCCATCTGGCATTAAATACCAACGCAGGCCGCTGCGGCGATACATTTCCAGGAGTTGTTTTAAGCTGGCAGCGGAAACTTCCATGGGTGTGTTGTCGGTCTGTGCAGAGGCCGCCGCTGGAAGACTCGACGGATTGTTAGGCGTTGCTCGGCTCATAGAGATTGGGACGTTCGAGTATTTCAACCAGAGGGAAATGCGAAACGGGCGAAAACATTTTTGGGGAAAACTGGGCGCGAAATCGGGAAGAAAACGAGGAAAAATGGAAGTCTACCAATTTTGGAGTCAGGCTGCTTCCGCAGCCACCAGGAATCGCTTTTAAAACAGCCAAAACGAGGGGGTTTTTGTCGAAGGCCCTCCCGAATTGGGAGTCTTTCGAGTAGTATTTTGATACGAATCGTTCGCTGTGTAAGTTTGTGCGCGGCGAGTCCATCCAGCGAACACATTAATGGCAGCGAAGTGAGCATGGCGGTATCCAAGGTAGCGATTGTTGGGCGACCCAACGTCGGCAAGTCAAGTATATTTAACTGGTTAGCAGGTCGACGACTGGCAATTGTCGACGATATGGCTGGTGTTACGCGCGATCGCTTGATGACTTTGATCGAGCACAATGGGCGATTCTTTGAATTGATCGACACCGGAGGAATGGGAATTCAGGACGTCGATAATCTCACTTCCGAAGTCGAACGACAAATTGCGGTGGGAATTGAAGAAGCCGACTTGTTGTTATTTGTGGTCGATACACGGTCCGGTATGACCAGTTTGGATCAGGTTGTGGCGGAACGGTTGCGCAAAGTGGACAAACCCGTTTTGCTGATTGCCAATAAAGCTGATTATCCTGGTTTGGATATTGAGGCCGAGGAGTTTCACAAACTTGGGCGAGGATGGTTGCTGCGAATCAGCGTTTTGCAGAATCGACATAAAGAAGATTTGCTCGATGCGATTCTGGAGCGATTGCCTGATATCGATTATTCTCCCGAAGCGGCAAAGATGAAAATCGCCATTGTGGGACGGCGCAATGTGGGAAAGAGTACTTTCGTCAACACACTGGCGCGGGCCGAGCGTTGTATTGTGAGCGAAGTTCCCGGCACGACTCGAGATAGTGTCGATGTTCATTTTGAATTGGATGGTCAAACCTTTATCGCCATCGATACGCCCGGTTTGCGAAGGCAAAAGAGTGTTCGTACCGATATCGACTTTTATGGCACGCACCGAGCCCAGCGCAGCATTCGCCGGGCGGATGTCGTATTGCACTTTCTCGATTGCTCGCAAGGTATTTCGAAAGTGGATAAGCAACTTTCGCAGTACATTGAGGACAACTATAAGCCTTGTGTTTTTGTGGTGAATAAGTGGGATCTGCTGAAAGACCAAATGCCCACCGATCGATGGGTGCGTTATTTGCGACAGAACTTTCCAAAGATGAGTTACGCGCCGATCGCATTTGTAACGGGGCAAACGGGTAAGAATGTCAAGTCGCTCTTGAATCATGCTCAGATGCTCTACAAGCAAGCTCAGACGCGGGTGACGACAGCCAGTTTAAATCGCTTGGTTCAAGCGGCGATCAAGAAGCATGAGCCGCCACTGTACAGCAATAAGCGTCCACGCATTTACTACGCGACTCAGATCACAGCGCCACCTCCTACGATTGTGGCCATGTGCAATATACCGGAGGGATTTTCACCCAGTTATCGACGGTATTTGATGGGTATCTTGCGCGATTATTTACCTTTCGGCGAAGTTCCCATCAAAGTTTATTTCCAGAAACGCCAAAGCGTGGAAGAGGGTGCGAAGCGGTCGCGAGAAGAAGGGGCGCCCGATATGTCGCAAGTTCAAGTGTACGCATTTGATGATGACGGGAATCCGATCGATCCTAATGAGCAAATTCGACAAGATTCGGCTGAATATGAGAGCGAGGATTTTCTGGAGGAAGAGTTTGCAGAAGAGTTCGAAGAGGATGAAATGCAGGAAGAGGAATTTGCTGAGGATGAAGTCGTAGAAATTAAGGGCTACGACCAGCACCCGGATATGCCTGGCAAGGTGGAATTGCCGGACGAAGAATCGCCGGACGAAGAATCGCCGGACGAAGAATCGCCGAGTGAGCCACCTTCCAGCAAGAAGCCTTCCAGCGAGAAGCCAACCGAGTAATGCATAGCGGCAAGTCGTCTGAGCGAAGATGCCGTAGCAAGACCGTTAGAGTTGCTGTTTCCGAAACGGTTTTAGAGGAATTGGAGTTTGGGGCGTGGTGATTTTGGGCTGCAACTTTGGTTGTAGTGTAGATTTCAGGTTGTGATATCTATCTAATAGCGCCGTTCGCAACGTAGTGGATATACGGTTTGTAGCGGTCGGCAAGGATGTACGGATGGGCAAAACCAACATCGTTGATTTAGATCCAGGTTCTGTGCCATCGATGTTGGCCGACTATCATCCACCACCGGGTGTCTTGGACGAATTGCGTGGTCCGGACGGTGCGATTCGTCCTGCTTGGCAAACATTTATTCAGCGTTTGCAGCAACTAGGACCATCGCGGATTGAAAAACGCTGGCAGCGTACGCGTCGCTTAGTTCGCGATGCAGGTTTGATTTATCGTCCTTATGGCGATTCAGAAAGTGAGCCTCGTCCTTGGAAACTCGATGCGATTCCATGGATCATGGATTCAGCGCAGTGGAAAATCATTTCGGACGGTTTGCAACAACGGGCGAGGTTGTTGAATCGAATTCTCCAGGATATCTATGGTCCGCAGCGTTTAGTGAAATCGGGAGAGGTGCCAGCGGATTTTCTGTTTTCGCATCCCGCCTTTCGCCGCGATTTTCATGGTCAGAAGTTGCCCAATAAATGCTTCCTGCATTTTTACACTGCCGACTTAGCTCGCTCGCCTGACGGACAATGGTGGGTGGTTGCTGATAGGACCGATGCGCCACTTGGTTTCGGTTATGCGTTAGAGAATCGCTTGGTACTTTCTCGAACGTATCCGCGGATTTTTCATGAATGCCAAGTCGAACGGTTAGCGCCGTTTTTTATCAAAGTCCGCGAGGTGTTACAGCAACTGGCTCCTCAAAACAAAGATA
>JBIKMB010000151.1:0-13815 GCA_044359485.1 Pirellulaceae bacterium
AGAATGTGCCCTCGTTAGACTGTGCCCTCGTTAGACTGTGCCCTCGTTAGACTGTGCCCTCGTTAGACTGTGCCCTCGTTAGACTGTGCCCTCGTTAGACTGTGCCCTCGTTAGACTGTGCCCTCGTTAGACTGTGCCCGAACTCCAGCCCGCCAGACTATTTCCCCACGGCCTGAGTATGCTAGCAATTCGAGCACATTGCGAGGCGGGTGGATTTTCAAGAAACGGTCGGTTTTCGCACTTCTCGCAGCCGAGCCAACTAGCTATGGTGCTCCATGGTACTCCGGCGGATCTCCCTTTTGAGGCGAGCTTTGGAGGAAGTATCGATAGTGGGCTCATGGAACATATAAGTTTATTTCCATAGGATGCTATTCGGCAAGGATGTTGTAATGGCTTCGACGGTGTCGCTTAAAAAAATTGGTTTAGATGGGCGGAATCGACATGGATTGGCATGCCCGATCGCCTTGGTATTCTTCGTGTTGATTGCGATTTTGGGTGGAGTGTTGGAGGCTCAAGATGGAGTCGCGTCGCAAGATTTGATCGGCCTTTATCAATCTTCTGAGCAAAGGCAGACGATCGAAGATGTGACAGCTCTGATCGACGATTTAAAGGCGATCGCACTCGATAAACAACGAACATCAGGTGATCGCGCTTATGCGAGGGATTTGCTTTCGTGGAGTTTGAATCGTCGTGGAGAATTGCGAAGCGACCTGGCAGCTGTACGAGTCGGTCAAGGTCTCAACGAAGAGGCCGCTGAACTCGATAAAACGGCGACGGCCGATTTTCGGGCATCGTTGAAGCTCAATCCACAGCGGTGGCGAGCTCGCCATAATCTGGCCATCTCATTAGCGATGGTCAATGAGTATGCGGATGCAATCGAACAATTTGGAATTGTGATTCAAGAACAGCCAAATTATGCCAATGCCTATTTCAATCGGGGAGAGATCTATTTTCAGACCGACGACTTTGAGAAGGCGATCATTGACTATAGCGCTGCGATTCGCTTGCAGCCCAATGATGGACAGTTTCGCAACAGCCGAGCTCATTCTCTGTTGATGCTCAATCGCAATAAAGAAGCCTTGGCCGATTATCGGAAGGCGGCGGAATTAGAGCCGACCAAAGGTGAGTGGTGGGCCGACTTGGCCGATGCGTATCAGTACTTAGGCCAGGATCGCGAGGCGATGTCCGCGTATCGATTGGCGATTGAAGCGAATCGAGAGTTGGGAAGGGCTTATCAAAATGCAGCTTGGTTGATGGCAACATGTTCCGATAGCAAGATTCGCAATCCCAAAAATGCATTGGAGGCAGCTCGCCGAGCGATCGAATTGGATGGCGATGGTGATCCTCGCTATCTCGATACTCTAGCGGCCGCCCAGGCCGCTAACGGTCGATTTAGCGATGCGGTAGAAACGATCAAAGATGCGATGAAGAAAGCAGAAGCTTACTCTTCCTCGGAAGAGCTCGAGGCGATGAAACAGCGTTTGGTCGCCTATCAGAGCAAAAAAGGCTTCATCAACAAGCCAACGTTTTCGGCGAGTAGCGCTTCGCAGGTGCGAACGGCCGCTGGCGATGAGCCTATCGGAACGGGTACCAAACGAAGACGCTAATCAAAACTCGAATGACTTCTTGGCGGGGCAACCGCCGATTCGATGTTCCGCGGCCGTTGTGCGGGAAAATAAAGCGGGCGAAAGTAAGCTAGTGCATTGGCTCTACTTTTAAAATGCCCGCGATTTCGTTTACTCGCCTGCCTCATATTTTTCATCGACGACCGAGCGGAAGTCTTTGTCGATCAGTCCAGCGGTGACGGCTTCCTCAAGCCATGTGTTGACTTCCTCGCGAGATGCAACTTTGGTGCTGAGCAGAGCTACACAGGCTTTGGAGAGTTTTGTCTTGGGATCGTCAGGACTGAGCGATAGATCAACTAAAGCATTGGCAAGGCCCAATGGAGCGGTCGTTGTGGTGTAGGATTGAGTTTGTCCGCCAACGCGTACTTTGAATTTATTTTCTTCACCTTCGACCCAGCCGACAACGGTGTTTTTGACTTGAATATTTTCTCCGGCACTTCTTGAGGCAATGACGCTTAAGAGGGTTTCTTCATAGCGTTTGATCGCTTCGCCCATGGTCTTGAGTCGTTCTAGCTGTTTCTTTTGTGCGGCTGAAATCGCGTTGGGTTCGGCTTTCGCGATGGCAGCCTCGAATCGTTCGAGGGCGCGTGGAGCGAGTTGTTTCCGAGCGGTCGTCATGGCGTCGGCAAATTGTTTCAGTTGAGCAGGGGTTGGCTCAGCTTCGGGCTTGTCCTCGCTGGCCATATTCTCGCCTGGCTTCGCTGGATCCGGGTTAGGAGTATTGATTAAATCGCCCAGATTACCGGTGGGTTTGGAATCATCCATCGGTGGTTCTTCTGGCTTACTGGGATCGGTAGGTGCCGGAGCGGGATCAGCAGGATTTTCTCCCATGTCGGAATCGGCGGGTTGCATTTCCTCTTGCGATGGAGGAGGCGTTGGTTTTTCGACCGGGGGAAGTTCTTGAATCGGTTCGACGGGGGTTCCTTCTTCGTTAACACCTGGGAGTCCACCGCGACGTGGCGTTCGATTGCCATTGGCATCCGCGGGCCGGAGGTTACCCATGATCGGATCGACTGGGTTTGGTTTTTGAGTCGGTTGCGGTGCGGCGGGGTTTTGGGTTTCTGCCTGAGCTAGTTCGATTTTCTTTTGGGAGGAATAGAGCATATATCCCCCGAAACCCAGCACGCCGAATGCACCACCGAACAATAGCAGCAAGGGCATGGCTCGTGAGAGTGAACTCGATTTGACTCGGGTGGTGGCTTTCCTCTGCGACATGCCAGGGGTCATACCAGGCACGCTCATAGAGACCGATGTTAATGCTGGCGGACCAGCGGAAAAATCACCGAGTTCTCTCGCGAGGGACTGCATGCGAACTTCGCTGGGGGCAAACCAAGGGGGCGTAGCTACTGCGGTGGAGCTGTCCAGCAGTGCAATATTGAGCGCTGCGTTTGGGTCGCCTGGAGGGAGCATAGGCGTAAGATCGGAAAGAAAATCGGCCGTCTTAGAAGCGGTTGCGACGACCGGGCGCGATCTCATTTCACCGGATGCTGTGTCGAGGGGTGCGGAGTTGAGTTCCGCATAATATCTAGAATTGGCTTCGGGGGAGAGAAGAATCGATTGAGCTTTTTTGACTCTTTCGACAACGCATTTCCAACCATCCGGATCGGCGTTTCGGTCTGATTGCTTCAGTCGTAGGGCGACTCGTTGAAGGGCAGTTTTCAGAACGTTAGGATCGGATTCGCCGATCGACACGCCGACCAATTCGTAATGGCTGAGAGGTTGGCCTGTGGGTACTAAACCGAGATATCGTTGAAAAGGATCCATGGGGTCCTTACATCCGTTGGGAAGGTGACTGTACAAATGGCATGTTCTTTTAGCGCACTGATAACCCCTATTGTACTCAGGAATCGCCATGGAGATGGAGTGGATTGGGGCGTTTCGAGGTTCGTTATTCGAAGGAATCGGTGGGAGTTTGCGGCATGAATCGCTGCAACCATTGAATAGCTAGGCTAAACAGCCAAACGAGAATGGCCATTACCAGCGGCATGGCATAGACCGCAAAAACGAAAATCACTTGGGATGCGCGGTCGTTTTCGGCCGGAGTCGAATTGGCTCGTCCTAGCCACGCATTGATCTCCTCGGACACCGATGGAACTCGAGCCACGAAAGCCAAGCCGGCGGCGGTGCAGGTAAAAACGACGTTGAGCAGCAGCAAAAAACGGAGGCTGAACCGGACCCCTTGGGTTTTGTTTACGGTTGCAAATGGATTTTCGCCGCTTCCGCGCATAGATTTCCACCTAGCCAAGTCAGGTTGATTCGACAGAGTTTTATTCAGCTATGTTCTATTGAGCTTGTTCTATTGAGCTATGTTCTATTGAGCTATGTTCTACTCAACAAAGGCAAATTCGTTCGTGTTCAGCAGAGCACGGACCAGTTCGGCAATCGAGCGTTGCTTCCGAAATTCTACACAGATCTGCTGTTCGCTGTCGCTAGGCTTTCGCTGAAAAATCGCCCGATAGGCAGCGTGGATTTGTTCCGAGGGTGAATCGGGATACTGCCGTTGTATCTGGGCTGCCAGGGCCTCCGCCGCGTCGGTTCCCCAATTTCCATTGAGCAAAGTAAGGGCTTGAGGAGCAACGATACTGACCGTTCGACACCCGCAGGAAACAGAATTGTCTGGAAGGTCAAACGTTTCCATAAAGGGAATTCGAATGGTTCTTTTTTGGACCAAATAAATCGAGCGAACTGTTTGCTCGGAGGTTGGTGAGGGATACCAACCTTTGGTTTGGGTCTCGTTATCATCCAGTGTGGCGGGGTTGGTGGTTAGGACATCTTTCGGGATGGGGGGCCAGATCGGCGTTGTCGGTCGACGGACCTGTAACAGACCGCTTACGGCCAGCATGGAATCGCGAATTTGTTCTGCGCTGAGACGTTTTAATTTGCGTGGCCAACCCTCGACGAAGGTCGCTTCTTGATACGTGCGACTGGTCAGAATGAGCCGTTGGATATGTTTGATTGACCAGTCGTTACGAATCAACTCGATCGCAAGCCAATCGAGCAATTGGATCGATTCGGGCCGTTCTCCGGACCAACCAAAATCATTCGGAGTGCGCACAATACCTTCGCCAAAGTGGAACTGCCAGAGTCGATTGACAAGGACTCGCGCGGTCCAAGGATTTTGCGGTGAGGCGATCCATTTGGCGAGAGCCAATCTGCGTCCTGTGGAAGAGGTGGCTGGATCGACTGGGAAAATTTGGGGTTGGAACATCGCGGGGATTCCAGGTTCTACTTGCTCGCGTTTGGCCAGATGATTGCCTTGATACAGAATAAAAGTGGCCGTTATGGGACTGATTTCTTCGCGGACAATGAACCCGGTCTGCGGCTGAAGCAGTTGTTGCTTCCATTGTTGAATTTCCTTGTTGGTCGCTTCGATTTGCGATGCTTGTTCTGCATTGGGTTTTTCGATTTTGGCAAGTTGATCGATGCGCTGTTGCAACGGAGCGATTTCAGCTTCTATCTTTGCGTTGTGCAATTGAATGACATTTTGACGCGTCTCAAGTTCGAGCGGGATCTGATCTCCAAATTCCACGGCCGCAAAAAAAGCCTTCAGTCGATAGTAATCGCTTTGAAGCCAGGGATCTGTTTTGTGATCGTGGCAACGACAGCAAGCCAACGTTTGGCCCAGAAACGCGCTACCGGTTGTCTCGGTGATATCGGACAAAAATTCAGAACGGCTTCGCTCCTGTTCGTTGAAAAGGGGAGCCGCATGATCATAGGGGCCGAGCCGCAGAAAACCGGTGGCGATAAGCCGACGCAGATCCGTTTCGTTTTGAGGTTTGCCTGTGAGGAGTTCATCACCGGCAAGTTGCTCTAAGATAAATTGGTCGTAGGGAATATCCTCATTCCAAGCATCGATGACATAATTTCTGAACTGCCATACCTGCGGGCGAAATTCATCCCAATCGAAGCCATTGCTGTCACTGTAACGAATCACATCCAGCCACAAGCGGCCGAAATGTTCGCCGTATGAGGGTGAGGAGAGTAGTCGATCGACCCATTTGTCATAGGCATCCGCTTCTGGGTCGTCGAGGAAACGCTGCACCGCCTCATGGTCGGGCGGAAGTCCGGTGACATCGAGATACAAACGCCGAATCAATGTGGCTTTATCAACCCGCTCACCGATGGGTTGCTTTAACTCTTCACGCCGCTGATCGACCAAGACATCGATGCTATTACGGGGCAATCGTTCTTCACCTATCGGCTTGGAGTCTGAACCCTTATCCTCAGGGGCGCGATAGGGCGTATCGATGTTGGGGCGAGTGATTGGATTCAAGGACCAGAGATTGAGTCTTTCGCCCAACCAACGTTTTCGAACAGGGTTATGGGGGTCTTCCCACGCGGAACCTGTCCCATGAGATTCGCTGTCGGAGGAACGATTGTGCGAATGCGTGTCGGTCCACAGAGCTCCACTTTCCAACCATTTTTGTACAACCTCTAGTTCATCTGGCGTGAGTGGATTTTTGGGGGGCATTTCCAATCCAGGCACTTCCCCGCGAATCACTCGCAGCAGCAGGGATCTCTGCGGCTCAAGGGTATCCAAGGCTGTACCCAAGGATCCACCGAGTACAAGATCGGCACGTGTGACTACGCTGAGATCCCCTTCCCTTTTCTCTGAGCCATGGCAGTTGGAACATTTTTCTTGTAACAAGGCGATCGCCCGCTGCTCCAGGGAAGGTGCAGGTTGCTCTTGTGGATTTTCATCCCAAGACCAAGCCCAAGTATCACGCTGAAGGCAGATCACCAGTAGCACTAAAAAGCAGCAGGACCCGCATATTCCAGCGATGGAAGGCTTCGCAAAGTTTGTGGCGAAATTCATGAGCGGCTACTTCTTGGAGAGCGAACGATTTTACCTTGGCATGAAATAATTTGAGGCTGATGGCTCAGGATGATTTAAACAGATTGGACTTAAACAAGAATATCCAGGAGCGGTTTGGCAGTGCCCGCAACACCCGTTAAGCGTTCTTGTCTTCCATTGACTTCGAAAAACAAATCTTCGTAGGAGAGGCCCATGGCCGTTAGGATCGTAGCATGCAGATCGCGGAATTGTATCGGTCGATCTACGGCTAACAGTCCGAGTTCGTCGGTCGCGCCAATGGTAACTCCCGGTTTGATACCTCCACCGGTCATCCAGATCGTAAAACCTGCCGCGTTATGTTGCCGACCATGGTTCCCTTGCATCATTGGAGTGCGGCCAAATTCGCTCGCCCAAATCACAAGCGTCGAGTCTAACAAACCTCGTTGCTTTAGGTCCAGCAGCAGTCCGGCGATGGGCCGATCGGTCCATTTTGCCCGGGGATCATGATTTTTATTTATTTGTTCGTGCGCATCCCAACCATCTTTATCGGGCATATCATACAGTTGCACAAACCTGACACCGCGTTCCACCAATCGCCGCGCCATGAGACACTTGCGGCCAAAGCTTTGGGTTCGCGCATCGGGATCATCGATCGCATAATTCGATAGCGTCTGTTTCGTCTCTTGTTCCCAGAGCCCGACTTCGAAAGCTGCGGTTTGCATTCGAAAGGCCAATTCATACGCGGCGATTCGCGCATCCAAGGAGCTGAACGCACCGACTTGTTCGCGATGCTGCAAATTGAGATTCTGAATCAGTTCCAAGCTTTCGCGTTGACCTTCAGCATAACGCTCGGCAGGCAAAAGATCGAATACAGTCGGGCTTGTATCTCGCAAGCGCGTAGGCTGGAACGATGGCGGCAAGAAACCATTGGTGTAGTTGGCGACTCCACCTAGAGGCCCGACATCGAACAGAGTGACATAGCCTGGCAAATCTTGGTTCTCCGATCCCAAGCCATAGGTGATCCAGGAACCGAGACTTGCCTTTCCACTTCTCACATCTCCGGTGTGCAGTTGGTAACTTGCGGGAGCATGATTATTGGAATCTGCTTGCAGCGAATGAAGGATACAAAAATCGTCGATATGCTTGGCCGTTTCAGGAAAAAGACTACTGACCCAACGACCTGTTTGGCCATAGCGTTGCCAGCGATACGGGCTGGACATCAATTCGTCTTTGCAGCCGAAAAATACATTGGCATGCTTGGTCTTTTCGACAGCTTCGCGAATCGCTTTGGGAACCGGTTGACCATGGAGCTTATTCAGAGTTGGTTTGTAATCAAAGGTATCGATCTGAGACGGTCCTCCCACCATAAAGAGGAAAATGACCGATTTGGCTCTGGCGGGAAAATCAGGTGGACGAATTTGATAGGGATTCAGCGGATCAATAAAACGGGACTTGGAGGTGCCCGGACCCTCGGCCCGGCTAAAACTCTGCAGCAGACCATGCAATGCCAGCGTGCCAAAGCCAGCGCCGAGTCGGCTCAAAAAATTGCGTCGGCAATGAGGGGGAGACGAGGGCATCATGGGGGCTCGCAATGCGGCGAAAGACTTGAGCCTAGGAAAATCGAGGTGGGGGTAGGCGAACGGTTTTATGCAGTGCACCGCTATTAGAAAATTTTATCCTAGCCGGTACCACAATGCAACGCGGCTCTACCATGACCGAGGGGGCTGTGGGTATGGGTAAGTTGAGGGTTTTTTGTGGATCAGTCAAAAGAAACCTGGGGTGATTTCTTTTCTAGGGTCGAAAACAACGGTTTTATCAATCTTGCGCTACGTAACGCGCCGATTTCTAGCGGTAAGTCGGGCATATTGTCGATTCGTCGAAGGGATAAAGATATGAAACGTTGCTTGCTGGCTTTTTCCATGTTGGCGGTCTTAGCCTCCACAGGCTGTGTTCTTCGCCGCGATTGCAATCAATGCGGTGTAGCAACCGGATGCCGCCCATGCACCATCGGCTGGCAGCGTGGCGGAACCGATTATCAAAGCCACATCAGCCACAGCCGATATCCACACCACGCACAAGCATCTGCTGGTGCACCGCAGTCCGCCACGGTGGGATATCCTTACTATACCACACGTGGTCCGCGTGATTTTCTCGCAGACAATCCTCCATCGATCGGTCGATAAGGTTGCATGGAAGTAGCCTGCAGTCGTAGCTTGCCCAGCATTTCTAGAAGGCCTGCATCTGAGAGAGGATATCTTGGATGCAGTCGGGTTGGAACGCGAAGTTTAGATCGCGAAAGACCTCGGAATCGCCTTGCTGGGGAGTCAGACACCTGGCAAGTCAAGCATCTGGCAAGCCAAGCACGTGGCAAGCCAAGCACGTGGGAAATTTGGAGCCCGGGGAGTTGAGAGCCTGGGAGTTGTTGGACTGCGAAGTCGATGGAGACATCCGGAGCGGCCGTTGTCTGCACGGTGCAGTCCATCGACTGCATCGCCCGAGAAAGGATTCTCGAGAAAGGATTCTCGAAAAAGGATTTTCGAGAAAGAATGCTCGAGAAAGAATGCTCGAGAAAGAATGCTCGAGAAAGAATGCTCGAGAAAGAATGCTCGAGAAAGAATTCTCGAGAAATTGTGGGGAAGCTATTCTTGGGAATGGAGTTCCGGGAATACTTCCGCATCTAAGCTTTGCCGTGTGATCAGCGTGCGGGTTCTGGAGATCACGTCGGCTTTCCAATTGGCGACTTGTTGCTCAGACAATCCGAGTATTTCAGCGGCGCGTTTGTTGGGTTCTCCAGCGACGAAGAGCAACTCGAGGCACATCAATTTTTGCCATTCTCCCTTTTCTTTCCAGCGAGCGATCTGTTCCTTGAGAGCCTCGTTCACCGCTTTTTCTTCGAGTTTCCTACGTTCGCTGCTTCGCGCGATGGAGCTTGCGCCCTGGAATCTTCCAGAGACGTCGGACCAGCCTTGATCGTCTGGCCCATAATCGAGGGAGATAGCAGGTCGACGTCCATTTCGGCGCAGATAATCGGTCAATTTAAAGGAGCAAATAGCGAACAGGTAACTTTCTAGAGGCCTATTGCCATCGTAGTTGGGAAGGCTGTTGAGGAAACCGATGAACGTATCTTGGACGATATCTTCAGCGGTGGCGCGATTGCCGACTCGATTATCGATAAACGCCAAGAGTCGACCTTCATAGCGTTGAATTAGTTCGGCCCATGCTTGCTGGTCGGAACGACGAATACGTTCGATAAGGAGTTGGTCAGCCGTTGAAGATTCCGAAGACATGCTAGGTATCCCGTCGCCGATTGAAATTCAGTGCGGCCTAATCGAGTGCCGTGCCATTTGCCGCGTTTTAGCGCTCCGGTTTCTAGTGTAACGTGCTCCTTCCATCGAGTCTTGGGGCACAGCTAGGGTTTTCAGCTCCAAGATTTCAAGTTTTTTTCTGCGCTTTGCCGGCGGCAAAGCTTGCGCCGAAGTGAAGGATTCCAATTCCGCTCAGGGCGATCAGGAGTCCGATTCCCAGGGAACCGATCCGCCGTGGTTGCAAGGTGGAGAGGTGCCATTGCTTTATGGTCTTCATACCTTCGTCATCAATTTGCACGATCGACCATAACTGGTACATGGTACCTTCTGATGTTTGAACCTTGGCGAGATAATTTTCATCGGCCCATCGACTTTTGATGAATTCACCTGTCAGCGGTGTTCGGCGAGTTGCATTTTCTTCGTGAAAAACATATCGATCGAAATAGTTGCTGACTTCAGTGTACAGAGCATCGGCATGTTTGGATTCGCATTCTTGTTCGCTGGAGCAAAGTTCTCCACCAACAGAGAGAACGAGTTTTCCATCTTCGATCATGGGGGTCCTGAAGAGCCAGGTGGGGCGATCGATTTCATAAAGCGGTTCCATGTTTTTGGGTGGGATACCAAGTTGCTGCTCCGTTGCCGAAGCGGATGTTGGGTCGTCATTCGCGACCGCTCGCGGGGAGTCGTTTTTGTTGGAACTGAGCAATTCTATTTCAGCGCCGCTGGCAATCTCGGCATTGTTTTCCTCTCGCTTATCATCAGCGGGTCTGCTTTTATTGGATTTTTCCTTAGAATTTTGAACAACTTTGGGGTCGGCGCATTCGGCGGCAGGCTCATTGATAAAGATTGCATCGGGCAACATCGGAGCGGGTTCCCGCATGTAGTGGCGGGCTATGAACACTGCTAATACGGCAAAGCCAAGCAGCATCGTGCCAACGAGAAAACGTTGAGGTTGGAAAAAAGAGTTATTCATAGGGATAATTACGCTAAATTAGGGTTTTCGATTTCTTGTTCAGTCGACATGGCGGGGGAGGCCAATTGCAAAGCGATGCTGCTGCCAACAGCGATAAAGATTCCCCAAGGCTGAGGCAGATGGAAGATAGCATTGACGATCAACTCTCCGATCAGGGCGCCGATCACCGTGAAGATACTGAATCGAGTCGTGCGAAGCGGATCTGCCTGTCGCCACCATCTCATTAGGCCCATTAAAAGAGCGAAGTGAGCTAGATACGCGGGGAGCTGAGGAGCTCCTTCGGCTGAGTAGAATCCATCCCACTTGTGCGCGACGAAATCATTGCTGTTGAGGGTGGCTGGGATATTTTCCCAAGGTATCACGAGGAACTGGCTGGTGCCGTAAGCGGCCAATCCGAGTATGAGTCCTGCGCCGAGCATCGAGAAGCGCCGTGTCGCGTTATCTCCATCGGAAGTTTCCCAGAGTTTCGAGAAGGTGAGAACAGTCCAGGTTGTTGCCAGGGCCATCACCGCGGACCAAGTGAGCGCGGCGAAAGCGCCAACTCGGCTCCCTGCGGATACCCAAGGTGTTATGGAAGCCAAGCCTGTGAGAATGGCCATTACGATGGTCGAGCCGAGTAAACTGCCTGTATACGACTGAACGCGCGCGGCAGTGGGGAGCAGAGCAATTTTACGCTGCTGAACTTGGCGAATTTGTTTGGGGGTTAATTTTGGGGCAGAACGCGTCTGGGCCAGCGCCGCAGTGGCTGGGATCGCAGCGTAGGCAACTGGTTTGGGAGTAGGCTGAGAGACCGGATAAAGCACTGGGGGTGCTGACTGAATTTTGGGTGGAGTTCCAGCGAGCGGCTGTGTTTGATGATAGGTGGATTGCGGCATGGCTGGACGAAATATCCACCACAATACGAAATATGGAAGATAAAGCAGCAGTGCTAAACCGACAGCGGGTACTAACAAGGCGCCGTAGGAAATCAACACATAGATGCCGATGATCGATAAGGCCAAACGCGTACCATTAGGAGGTAGATTACGCCACCAACTTCCAACCTCAGTCATTTTCTGTTTGACCATCCGCGCGATCGGCTCTTCGTAGTTGAGCGTGGTCGCTGGAGCATCTGCAGGCTGAGGTTGGGGTGAGTAACCACCGAGTGTGGTTTGAGTTTGGGCTCGACTCTGTTTAGGAGGTAGCGAGCGAACCGGTTCACGTTGATGGGACGTCGATGCTGTCGAAACGGGCTTGGCAGAGGAAGTTATCATGCCCCCTTGGTCAATCGCTAGTCCTAGCGGCGCTATCATTTCTCGGACGTCCTTAAAGCGAGCTGCAGGATTTTTCTGAAGCGCTTTGGCGACAACTTCGCGATAAGGACTTGGTAAAGGATCCAGATTGGGATCAGCGGTCAAATGCTTCATGATGATTTCTTGACTGGTCTCACCATCAAATGGCACGTCACCTGTGAGCATTTCGTACAGCATGATACCGAGTGCATAGATATCGATTTCCTTTCCGTACTCTCCCTTGCCAACTTCGGGCGCCATGTAGTGGAAGGTGCCAACACTTTCGGTTTGTCCGCCGCGACGGCTGGCCGAAATAAACTTAGACAAACCATAGTCACCGACTTTGACGATGCCACGGTCGTCGAAGATATTAGCCGGTTTGAGATCGCGATGAACGATACCATTATCGTGCAAGTGGGTAACTCCGGCAGCGATCTGACCGAACCATCGAAGTACTTCTTCTTCTGGCATACCCGCAGATGCCTGGTCCATCGCCTCCTTTAAGCCATTGCCTTGCATGAACTCCATCACGATCCAACCTTGGCCTGCCTCGTCGAAGCGAATATCGAAAAGGGCGATCAGATTGGGGTGCTTTAAGTTCAGCACATGACGGACACCGCGCATTTCGATTTCCAGATTGCGCTGAATGCGTTTGAGTGCAACCTCTTTACCGGCATCGTTTACCGCGAAATAAACTTCGCCGAATCCGCCAGTGCCCACGCCACGCTTGATCGTGTATCCCGACAGCGGCTTATCGCCATTTCCGTAGGTAAATCTCATTGCGACCACCTGTCTCTGATATGGGCTAAACGGCTTATTCTCAGCGGTTTGGCTTTTTTCTGTTTTAACTTTGGGCTTTGTAAAGAGTGCCATATCGATTCGTACTTTCGAATCTGGTTTTCGATTCGGATTGAATACCAAAATTCCTTGGGTGATTGATGACTCTTTGTCTTGTTGTGTACCCGTTTTATGGTCACCTAGTTTTGGGCACTTTTTAAGTGGCCGTTGGGCGCTTGGGCCGCGTCCGACCACCGATTAATCATTCAGTTAACTATTCCAAGCCGAACGACACATCGTCGCTGCGGATCTTGTCACCGACATTCAGTTCGAACTCGCCGCTGCGAGCTTGTTGATTGACTTGCAACTCAAAACTACTTCGGCAAAACAGTTTGTTGCCATCGCGGTAGATCACCAAGTCTTTGTTCCAAAATGGACAAACAACATGGGATTCTTGCATCGGCCCTAGCACGATACTATCGGCCAGCAGGATGACGCCATCGACCGAGGGTTGCCAGCGATGATGACTTTGCAGTTTCAGGATTGCCGAGGAGCTCCAGGGGTTGGGGAGTTGAAAGGCAAGTTGCACACGCTGACCGACAGTGATTTTCGAACCATCGCGGAGCACGGCGGGGCGGTCCACCATCTGTTGATCGATAAGCACATCCTGCCAGGGTTGAAGAAAGTAGTCGCGTCCAGAGCGTCGTAAGGCTAACGCGCGGCGACTCAGGTCGCCCAGAATGGTGAGGTCGACCTGATTGCCTGGGGCAGCTTGGCCGAGCACCCATTCTTCACCGGTACAAATGCGATACCCCCCCACACCATCGATCCACAAATATTGTGGAATTCGAGTTTGGCCGAGCGTGTTGCTGGTAGAAGGTGCCGGCGATTCGGGGTTGCGATGTTCGACCGCTATTGTTTTAGCTAACCAATTTCGCATAACCCCCCCCCTTCACCACACCATTGCTTGTCTTTAGTCCATCGTAACATAACAGGGTCGACATCCCGAACCGTTCTTGCGGTTGTAATGTCGACCCTGTCAATTTATGCCTCCCACCCCAGAAAAGGT
>JBIKMB010000028.1:0-43918 GCA_044359485.1 Pirellulaceae bacterium
AATGGCATCATCGACGGAGCCGAGGGGGCCCAAGGCGACGTTGAAAAGAAGTGGAATGTCGATATCGTTCTCAAGCAACGCGATTATGATCCCTGCTTGCAGGAATATGGCGCTTCGACCGTCGATGCGGTATGCATGACCAACATGGATTCGCTGGCACCCTCCATTTCACGACCCTCGGTCGCCATTTTGCCAACGTCCACCAGCGTCGGTGCCGATGCTTGTATCGTTGTGGGTATCAATACGCTGGACGAACTCAAAGGGAAGGAAACGTTCGGCCTGGAACGCAGCGTATCTCAATATTGCTTTGAAAGAGTGCTGGAAATGAGCAATCAAAAGCCAGCGGACTTCACCTTCAAAAACATGGACCCAGGCGCAGCTGCCCAGGCAATGCAGGTCAAAGATGAAAAAATTTCGTCCATCATGGTCTGGAATCCCTTCCTGCTGCAAACCTTGCGCACCCGAGAAGGCTCCAAGGTCCTTTTTGATTCTTCAGCGATTCCTGAAGAAATCATCGACATGGTCGTTGTTAGCAAAGACTCCCTGGCAAAAAAGGGTGGCAAGAACTTTGCTTATGCAATCATCGATGCCTACTACCAAGTCAACAAGTTGATGGCGGATCCGAAAACGTCTGACAAAACTCTTGTCGACATCGGTTCTAAGTTCAGCAACCTCGGCCTGGAAGACATGAAGATCGTCGTCGAACAAACCAAGTTCTATAAAAATGCCGATGAAGCTCTCGCCCTACTCAAGAGCGACAAGTTCCAAAAAGAAACCATGCCCAAAGTGGTCGAGTTCTGCGTGAGCCACGGCATCGTTGACAAAGCACCCGCTGTGGCGTTCGGCCAAGCCGATGCTCAGTTCAATATCGATCCAAGCTTTTTGGAAGCATTTCAAGCTGGTACTGCCAAACCAGAATAAGCCCAATCGCGCCATTAGGAACCACCAGCGGAAACGACTGGTGGTTCGTTTGTTATGAGATCTAAGAATTGGCCTCATCGGTGCGATGAAGCCGCTTGGCTATCGACAGAAGTTGGAACCGGAACAACTGTGCTTTTATATTCTGCCACGGAAAAACAATGGTTCGCTATCCTATTCCCCAATGGCTGATGATCGTACTTGCGTTGGCTGGCCTTACGGTCGCGATCAGTGTGTATGGAATACTCTCCGCGCGACTGACAGCCACCAATCCATCACAAACCTCATTGCCGGGCGTTAAGGGCATGATGGCAGGAGCCAAGCAGATTACGACTCGGCAAGGAACTGAAGAAAAACCTAAACCGAGTTGGATATGGCAAGATACAAAGGCCTCGCTACTCCGACTGATTCTTGGTACGGCGATTGGTGTTATCGCGTCCATTGTTGTCGGAGTTCTGATGGGTTCCTATCTCTGGATAGAAGCCCCCTTGGCTCCCTTAATTTCGTTCATGGCAAAAATTCCTCCCACCGCCATGCTTCCACTTTACATGGTGGCCTTTGGCACCAATATCCAATTGTTTATTGCCATGGTGGCTCTCGGTATCTTTTTCTCCATGGCAATGTCGGTCTTTCAGGCGACTCGCCAAGATGTCACGCAAGAAGCGATCCAAAAGGCGTACACCTTGGGCGCGTCCGATATGGAGGTCATCTTTGAGATCATTTTGCCTCAGATTATGCCACGTATCCTTGAAAACATTCGCCTGCAAATCGGTCCCGCCATGGTGTTTCTCATTGCGGCCGAAGCGCTTTTTGCCGACGTTGGCTTCGGCTATCGCATCCGCTTGGAATCTCGCTCGATGAGAATGAATACCGTCTATTGGTATCTGGCCCTGCTCGGCTGCTTCGGCTTGCTGCTAGACTTCTTATTGCTCAAACTTCGAAAATGGCTCATGCCTTGGTTTCAAGGTTAATCCTCTTTTCGCCAGAAAATCATGCGAGACAATCCATTATGGATAGCTTGGTTATTGAAAATGTCAGTCACTGGTTCGGCGAAACTCGCGTTCTAAACAACATCAATCTGCGCATTGAAGCAGGACAGATCGTGGCTGTGGTGGGCCCCAGCGGTTGCGGTAAATCGACCCTGCTGAAAGCCATCCTTGGTACCCATCCAACCAATGAAGGTACTATCACAGCCGATAGAATTCCCATCACCGGCCCCAATCGAAACGTCGGTATGGTATATCAACATTACTCGCTCTACGATTTTCTCACCGCCGAACAAAACGTCGCGTTAGGCCTCAAGCTCGACGAAACCAGTTTGCCATATCGCTGGTTCGCCTTCCCCTGGTGGCTCAGCAAACGCCAAGAGCATCTGGCAAGAGCCCGCGAATATCTCAAAAGAGTTCACTTGCAAGATGCAGGCCAACGCTATCCTTCCGGACTCTCCGGCGGAATGCGGCAACGCGTCGCGATTGCTCAAGCGATGATTTTGAAACCAAAAATCCTACTGCTCGATGAACCCTTCGGAGCTTTGGATGAAGCGACGCGTGAAGATTTGCAAATGATGTTGCTGCGGTTTTACCAAGAGAACTTGAAAGCCAAAGCCGAGGGAAAAGTCCCCGAATACACCATGTTGTTCGTAACGCATGAACTCAACGAAGCATTGTACGTCGCTGATCGCGTGATTGGCTTGTCGCGATTTCATACCGAGGGCCATCTCGGCGCAACCGTGGTTTACGATCGCCCCTGTCCCATCTTCAAGCCCGAAGATCCACGCGATTTCTCCCGCTTGCTGGAACAGAAAGAAGAACTTCGCAACGCTGTATTTGATCCTGATTACATCAAACATCACTCGGAATACGTTTCCTTCTGGGACGAAATTGCCGAGCAAGCTGCAAAACTGAAACCGAACTAAGCAGCGAAATGCGACGAAAAAAGCTCACTCGCCCCCCATCAAACGCTTTTCGAATACCTCTCGGTATGGCTTCCAAATTTGCCCTTTTTAGGGTTGAGGCATCGGTTTGGGGGCCGTTTTCCACCGATAACTGCTGAAAGATCCCGTAAATTTCACGGCGTCACCCCTCCCTTCGGTGTTGGCAATTTGGATTCAAGGGTAAAATTAGGTCCTCAGTCACTACCCACAATCCATTCACTGGGACAAGCCAATGCTCTTCGCTCACAGTCGCTCCCAAGTTCGATTCGCACTCGGATCTATGTCTAGCCTAGCGCATGCTATGGTGCAAACAAATCGCTGGTTCGCGTTTTGGTTCATGCTCCCGCTCTGGATGATTCTGCCACTGGCGACCATTCGCGCACAATCCAACCCACTGACCAGCTACGCTGCCCCGAATGCGAATGCCATTATTTTTTTCAACGTCAATCAGGTGATGAATAGTCCCCTGGCTACATCGCAAAACTGGAAAGAAGATTTTGACAAAGCCTATGCATCTGGACTGGTTGCCGTTCCCCCTGCCACCGGCCAATTGATGATCAGCAGTGAGCTAGATATTTCAACTTGGAAACCCAATCTGACGACCGCTGTGTTCGAACTCAACGAAGCATTCGGACTCAATGTTGTTGGTCGACAATACGCAGGTGTTCCGGATACGATAGGTAACCAAGCGAGCTTATTGCTTTCTCAAGGCGTGTATGTCATTCAAGCGGGTGAGCGTCGAGCCGCGGTGATCTCATCTGGAAATCGTCAAGTGGTATCGAGGTGGCTGCAAAACGCTGCGAAACCCTCGGCCGATGCACTGACGGATTATCTTCAGGCAGCTGCCGCGCGAGTCAAAATCAGCGATATCGTTTTGGCCATCGATCTACAAAATGCATTTCCGCTTGCCGTCATCGAAAGCAAATTGAAAAGCTCTCCGCTGTTTGCTAAGCAAACGGATGAAGAGCGGTCTGCGACAGCGCGGTTGTTGCATTCCCTCAAAGGCCTGACGCTGGAAGTAATCGTCAAACAGGTTGCCGACTCGCGCTTGGTGGTGGATTTCGGCAACGACATTTCTGGCTCAGCGATTGCCCAACATGGAAAAGAAATACTCATCGAAGCGTTATCCGATGTAGGCTTGATGATGGATGACCTACAAAGCTGGAATGGCCGCGCGGAAGGAAACCGTTACATTCTGCAAGGTAAATTGAGCGGCGATGGAATTCGCAGCGTGATGCGATTGATTGAATTACCCATTGGTAATTTTGTAACCGACGAAAAACGGCTTCCCAGTGGAAATAATGAAAGCCAAATAGCCTACACAACGCAGCAATATTTTCGTTCCATTCAAAAAGTGATGGGTCAGATCGATGAAATCACCAAACGCGATGATGTGGCGATCAGTCGCTATGCAAAGTGGTTTAGCAATTGGGCGGACGAAATCGATGCTTTGCCAATTTTGAATGTCGACCCAAGCTTGATAGAGTTTAGCCAAAAACTAAGCCAAAGTTTCCGTCAATGCTCCGATGCCATTGCGGGCATACGCATCCAAGCTGGAGCGCGCGGAGCGCAGGTTTGGAACGGGGTTGGGGAGTATTACATTTGGACCAATGAGCAATCGACTGCCCGCAATGCGTTGCGCAAAGAGGAACAAGCCCGCGGAATTACCAGCGCTCGGGGAATTTATCGTGAGGTACAAAATGGACTCCAAGAAGTCCGCCGCACCATGGTAGACAAATACAAACTCGATTTTTAAGAGTGATCGCTTATAAATGAATCATGAGAGCAGTGCGCTCGAGCTTTCTTCGTACAAGATTTGGATTTGAAAACGCCCTTTAACATTGAAGCACAGAACATGAATAGAAATTTTTGGGATCGCTGCACTCAATTAGGTCAATATCTACTGCTTGGTTTGTTGGGAAGCCTCACCTTAGCTCCCGCGCTGTTGGCCCAGCAGGCATCGACGAGTGCGACTGCCGCAGCCGATGATATTGTGGCAAACGCAGAAAGCCGAGCCGCTAACTTGGTCAAGGCATTTGAGTCTGCCAAGATAGACGACGTTTCGAAGCTATTCTCTGCAGATGCCGAGTTTGTCGATGAAGAGGGGAATATTTATCAGGGCAAGCAGGAAATCGAAGCTCTGTTTAAATCCTTTTTCGAAAAATTTCCCGGGGCTAAATTGACCACGACGGTCGATTCGGTCCGACCTGTTGGCAGTTCGATGTTGGTCGAAGAAGGGACTCGGACCATTACGGTGGCGGACGCATCCAGCACCGCAACGCTTCGCTACCTGATGGTCCTTACCAAAGAAGCGAATGAATGGAAGATCTCTCTGGTGCGTGAATTCACCCAAGATACGCCAGCCGCACAGCTCGACTATTTGATGCCTCTTTCCTTACTGGAAGGGGAGTGGATCGATGAAAATCCGAGCGGAGCAACGCGAGTCCATTATCACTGGAATGAAGAAAAAACTTTTTTACTCGGCGAGTACACCGTTCAAGTCAATGGCCGGCCAGCGATGAAAAGCTCACAGCGACTAGGCTGGGACCCGGTTCAACAGAAAATTCGCTCTTGGACTTTTGACGCCGACGGTGGATTCAGCGAAGGCTACTGGACACCGACAGAAAGCGGTTGGATTGTCAAATCGACCGCTACCTTACCCTCGGGGGAAATTGGATCTGCAACGCTTCTGGTCACTTTGCTGGACGAAGACCGTATTACGGTCAGCAGCCGAGATCGTGTGATCGGCAATGTGGTTGAAGAACCCTTTGAAATCCAAATCGTTCGACGTCCTCCAGCGCCCAAGAAGTAAACGCTCGTCTTTCCTGGGCTCAGCGGTATCAAGTTTTTCTATTTTCCATTGGGATATAAGTGATCATGAAACGACGAGGATTAAACGGTTGTCTGCTCTGGACGATGGTGGCGCTGGGATGGTTCAGTTGCATGCCATCGCTGTCGGCTCAGCAGCGAGGAGGTCTGGGAAATGGAGGGGCTCGTGGTGGTGGTGGTGGTGGTGCTCGTCCGGCACCGCAGGCCCGCCCCAATGTCAGTCGCCCCGCACCGCAAACGCGTCCTACGATGCCGCAGCCTAAACTCCCCAGCGGCGGAGGAAATATCTCCAAGCCGAATCTCCCTACAGCGCGGCCCAGCCTCCCATCGGCCAAGCCAAATTTACCAGCGACCCTCCCAGGTAATGTCAATCGACCGAGCCCGTCAACGCGTCCCAACACCAACCCGCCGAGTCTTCGACCTGGGAGCTTGCCGGGTGGTGGTATGGTAAAACCGACGCAACCCACCACGAAACCCGCTCCTCGCCCCGGCCTTGGCCCAACACGGCCCACGCCTGGTGGCGGGGTCGATAACAATCTGCCGACGACCCGGCCGACAACGCGCCCCACTGGGCCCTTAAAGCCAACGTCGCGACCCGGCGAAGGTTTAGGGGGACTGACCCGTCCCAACATTGAACCACCGGTTGCCAAACCACCTCTTACCAAACCTGCCCTACCCAACCAACGCCCCACCACGCTTCCAGCGGAGCGGCCCAGCCTAAAACCAGCAGATCGCCCTAACCTCAAACCCCTACCGAGCGACCGCCCTCCAGGAATTTCGACCAAGCCGGCGGATCGACCGAGCCTGGGAGGCCCCAACCGGCCTAATTTTGGTGGCGATGGCAACCCTAACCGGCCCGATTTTGGTGGAAACGGCAATCCCAACCGGCCCGATTTTGGTGGAAACGGCAACTCCAATCGCCCGAATTTCGGGGGCAATCAAAAACCCAATCGCCCCATCATCGGCGGAGGAAATAATAATAACATTGGCAACAATATCAATATCAACAATAACAATTTGAATAATATTAATATCAATCGCCCAGGCTGGAATGGCAACAATTGGAACAACAATTGGAACAACAATTGGAATGGCAACAATTGGAATGGCAACAATTGGAATGGCAACAACTGGAATGGCAACAACTGGAATGGCAACAACTGGAATGGCAACAACTGGAACAACAACTGGGGAGGAAACTGGAACAATAATCAATGGGGCGATTACTGGTACAACAACCATATCAACTACCACCATCAGACTTGGTATCATGGATGCTGGCACGGTCACTGGGGCGGTACTTACTACCGTCCCATCGTTTACGGCGCGTCGATCTGGGGATTGTATGGGTGGGGCTACCAACCGGCTTATTACAACCCCTATTATGTGACTCCTGCGGTTACGACCACACCGGTTTACAATTATTCGCAACCGATCGTGGTCAACAATTACTCCACGACATCTACCGACAATAGCAGCGTCACCAACAATCAGCCAGCAGCTGATACTAAGGCAGCAGGCAATACCGACTACAGTCAATTTGACGAATGCCTTGCCCTGTTCAAGGCGGGGAATTTCCGACAAGCTTTGCGGGCCTGCGATGAAGCGATTGCGAAAAGTCCCAACGATCCGGTAATGCACGAAGTGCGGGCATTGACCCAATTTGCTCTAGGACAATACGCAGCCGCGGCTGCAGTTCTCAATTCGCTGCTTGCCTCATCGCCGGGAATGGACTGGACTACGCTGAGCAGCCTGTACGACGATATCGATACATACACTCAGCAATTGCGGTTGCTGGAAGAGTATTGCAAATCGAACCCGAAGGATGCTCCGGCACATTTTGTTTTGGCTTATCATTACATCGTCGCTGGCTACAACGAGGAAGCGGCGGAGTTATTAAAGATCGTCGTCCAGTTACAACCGAAGGATTTGGTTGCCAAGCGGATTCTCGAGAGCCTAGTACCGCCCGAGCAGTCAAGCTCCGAATCGGATTCGACCAACGTTCCCAGCCCCCCGACCGCACGAGTTCAGCCAGCGCCAGCCGAGCCGAAAACTCCGGTCCAACCCAAAAATGGCGAGGCCAAAACGGGCGAACCAGCTCCCACTACCGATCTGGTGGGTCAGTGGAAAGCGACAGAGGGTAAGGGGGCCATTTCGCTGAACATCGATGAGGATTACAAGTTTGCCTGGAAGGCCACCAATGAAGGATCACCTTCAGTCGATTTGGATGGCAACCTGATGATTCAAGGCGAAATGATGATTCTTAGCAACGATCAGCAAGGTAATCTTGTTGGCAAAGTAGTTTCTGGCGGGGCCAACAAGTTCACATTTGTCCCCTCCGGCTCACCAGAGGACTATCCAGGCCTAACATTTGAAAGAGTGGTCGCCAGTAAGTAACTTAAGAACAGGTAGTGCGAAGCACAGGACCGAGACAGACTGCTGCATCTGCCTCGGCCCGGTGTGATCGTGAACGGGGTTGGGACAAAAATTCTACGAGGTGTTGTGTGCGCAAATTATTTTCTCGCTTATGTCTTCCAGTTGCTCTGGCGATAGGGGCTTCTGCCGCTTCATTCTCTTTCGCTCAGGATGACACACTGAAGTGGGTGCCTGATTCCTCCAACGCCATCGCGATCGTGCGCGTGAAAGAGCTTTTGGCCAGCGACTTCGCTAAAGCAGAAAAATGGTCCGACGCAAATCGCCAAGCCTATACCTCGGGCTTAACGGCCGCTCCCCCCTGGGCTTCGATGGTGATTCGCTCGACCGCTTTCCGACCCGGTTCAAAAGATGCAGCTACGACCTACTCCTTGTTTGTTAGCGATCGCACGATCACCATCGGTGAGATTGCACGCCATGAAGGCGTCAAAGCGGAAACACTAGCAGGCCGACCTGCAGTCTTGTCCAATCGCAATGCGTACTTTGCATCACTCGGTCCGAAACTGATCGGATCGGTGGACCCTGCCGATAGACAAGCCGCTGCGCGATGGATTCGCGAAGGTGCTACAGATAATTCCAATCCGGCAATCACCTACTTGACGCAGGTTGCGAAAGATTTTCCCACAGCCGAGATGATCATCGCCGTCGATCTGGCCGATACGATCGCCGCCGATAACGCTCTGAAATGGCTTGAATCCTTGCCAGAAATGGCCAAAGGTAGCGATCTCGGTCGAACGGCTGAACTCTATTCGAAATTGCTCGGAATCACCTTGGCAGTCGAAGTCACTAACAGGATTGTCGGTCGCCTAGAGCTCGACTTCGCGGAGGATGTACCAGCCGATTTGAAAGACTCCGCTAAAACGGCCTTATTTCATTTTCTTGCCGATGCTGGTGCAGAAGTCGAAAACATTCAAAACGCATCCATCAAAATCGAAGGAAAAACCTTGGTGATGGAAACACCCATGGATGTGAACGGATTCCAACGCGTCCTGTCCCTCATCCGCTCACCTCATCCCGATGTTGCTGGCGAACAATCTGCCAGTCCCAACGAAGTCAACGGAGTGGCCACGCTCAACTATTACGACACGGTCGTCCACATCATTAACAATCTCACCCGACAAAGCCGCAACTCGACCAGCTACGAAAAGACTGCCACATGGCACGAGAAATTTGCTCAGCAGATCGAGCAGTTACCCACCCAGGGCGTCGATCCAGAAGTCACCGCCTACGGCTATGAAACTTCTAAGAAACTTCGCAGCTTGGCAAACTCACTCCGCGGTGTGCCTATCGAAGTCAACCAACTCGAGCGTTCGATCCGCGTCGACTATAACACCACGCAGGTGCTCAGCGGTGCGACACCTTTTGGATACCTGTATCGCCCCGGCTTGGTCAACGTTCAATCCAACGTCAACGATGTTCGCTCGCAACAGGCCAGCGTCATCGCTCAGGATCAGGCAGACCGCGAAAAAGTTTGGTTGATGATGCGTGACGATCAAAACGATATCGCTAGTCGGATGTCCAAAAAATACAACCTGCAGTTCCAACCTCCCAAATACTAGGCAACTAGTAGACCATCGGCCGTAGGCGACCTATGCGATCGCAATTCGCACCAAGCCAACCCGTGCCGATCCGTCATTGCTCCCGGACACCTGCATTCCGCTGCTCGAACTAAAGCCGATCGCCCCGAGACGTGGTGGATCGGCTTTATTCGCTTATGCCCCCTGCAAGGCTTACCACAACGTTGCTAGGATAATTGCGGAAAGTCTTGGCCTCCCAAGTGATCCTAGGATCATTTTATCAGGGCCTTTTATTGAATTGGTTTATTTCTAGTCCTTCCATTGAAACTCAAAAGATACTTATGAAAGCGATTGCCGTCCGTCCTGGAAAACCACATTCCGTACATCTTCGCGAAATCGCCAAGCCCTCGGTGAGCAGCATTTCCGATGGCAGAGGCGTTTTGGTCAAAGTGCTCAAAGTGGGCGTGGATGCTACGGATCGTGAAATCAATGACGCTCTGTATGGCAACCCACCCCCTGGCGATGACTATCTGGTGCTCGGCCATGAGTGCTTTGGAGTTGTAGAAGAAGTTGGTCCTAATGTGACCCTGGTAAAACCGGGCGATTTTGTGACGGCGACCGTCCGACGTCCGGGAGGTTCCATCTATGACAAGATCGGTACCAACGACATGACCAGCGAGGAGACCTACTATGAACGCGGTATCAATCTGCTGCATGGCTACCTAACCGAATATTTCGTTGAAGAGGAAACCTACATCGTGCGAGTCCCGCAGGGCTTACAACACCTGCACGTGCTCATGGAGCCGATGTCTTGCGCAGCGAAAGCAATCCAGCAAGCCTTTGATGCCCAGCACCGCATGAAAATCTGGCGTCCGCGCCGCGCGTTTGTTTTGGGGGCTGGCCAAATCGGTCTACTTTCCACCCTCGTACTCCGCCTCAAAGGCATCGAGGTCTATACACTCGCACGTGGAAAAGCGCCAAACCTTAAATCGGAAATCGTGACCGGTATGGAAGCCAAATATGTCAGCACCAGCGAAACACCGCTGGAGAAGTTAGCCGAACAAGTCGGTCGAGCGGACCTGATCATCGATGCGACCGGAAATAGTCAGATCTCTTTCGATGCGATGAAGGTCCTTGGACATAATGGCGTTTTGGTTTGGACCAGCATCACCGGTGGCACCAAACAACACACTCTCCCCTCCGACAAAATCAATATCGAGTGGGTGCTGGGCAACAAATTGCTAGTAGGTTCGGTCAATGCGAATCGCACTCATTTTGAATCGGGAATCAAGGACCTCGCGCTGGGCGAAATGATGTATCCTGGCGTCTTGCACAAAATACTCACCAACCCTGTCAACGGGTTGGAAAACTATGCCGAAATGATGCGACTGTTGGTTGAAGATCAGTCGGCCCTCAAGGTATTTGTCAACGTAGCCTAAGCGATGAAAGCGAAAGAGCGTTGCACATCGATATCGAGTTCCACCGAGCGAGCTTTCGCAAAGAAGCCTCTGCTCGCTCTCTGTTTGTGTCTCGGTAGCCTACTGGTCAGCTGCCGAGCGACGGAACAAGTAACGATCGACCCCAATGAAAAGGACTGGGAGACGCAAGTCGCAGAACTTTTGGCAGGAGAAACCGACCAGATCTCGATAACGGCATCTTCCGTAATCGATGATCAATTGGAAAAGATTACGGGCAACAGCCAATTGCGAAAATTGATTCTCGATCAAGGCTGCATTACCGATCGCAGCGGCGAGACGCTGGCAAGCTTTAAAAACCTGCTGCAACTTCGACTTCGCGAGTCACCGCTTACCGACATAAGCATGGTCGAAATCCGCAAACTTGAGTCGCTTATGTTTCTCAACCTACCTCAAGCAGAGATAACGGCCCAAGGTATCAAAGCACTGGCCGATCATCCCAATTTGCAACAATTGAGACTTGGCGGGGGAGGTATCAATGATGAAGCTTGCGAAGCGCTGCAACTGCTTCCAGAACTACGCTATGTCCATCTCATCGGCCCCAGCTTGACCGAACAGGGGGTACAAGCCTTGGCTTTCATTCCCAAACTTCAGTCACTCTATGTCGATCAATGCAATCTCCCCGAAGAAGCCTGGGATGAATTGCTCAAACAACGACCTGATATCCATTTTCACTTGGATCAACAGCATCTTGACCGAGATCCTGCCAAACATCCGCACTGAATTCATTTACATGACAGTTCATTTACATGACAGGTTCAATCGAAGCCTTCATGCTGGTTTTTACTTGGCTGCTGCTCAGCGGATCGCCACCGTAGGCATGGATCTGGTCTCGTTTTAACTCAGCGTGCTCTTTGGTGGTCGTCAGGCAAATTGCCCGTCCAGATTTATCGACAACCTTCGCGATTTCCATCCCTTTCTCATAGGGATGGCCAAACAGCTCGTGCATCATTCGAATCACATACTCAAAAGTGTGATTCGGATCATCCCATAACACAACATGGTAACGCGGTTGCTGCTTGGGCTTATTCTTTTCCTTCGCAACGACTTCCTGTCGGGGTTCGGCCACTTCGGGTTCAAGTACAGCAGCAGATGACTGGTTCATATTTTTGTTTCCTCCGACCTCAACCACAGTATCTCATGAGGTAAATCCTAAATTCAAGCCAGCACCTAGCACCTCTCCTCAAGCCAACGCCAAGTCGTTGCGCCGCTACCTCCGGCATGCAGGTGAAATTGGCGACCTTGAAAGGGAGCGAAGGCGCCTACTGTATCGAACCGTAAGGCGTTACAATCTACGGGAGCTGCGCGACGATACGCCGTATTTTAGCGGTCGCGACGGCAACTTGGACAGAGTTTTTTTCCAATCATCAGATTTTTTCCGATTAGATATCCTGGATGATGCTCCTATGAATGCTATCGTCGCCGTGGAACAATATCTTGCTGCCGCCAAACCAGCCCAACTGGAAGACCTCAAGCAATGGCTACGCATCCCCAGCGTCAGTGCGGACCCGACTCGCAAGGCGGATGTTGCCAAAGCGGCTCAGTGGGTTTTTGATCGTCTCAGCGAGCTTGGTCTAAAAACAGAACTGATCCCCACCAAAACCCATCCGCTTGTTCTCGCTTCTACGCCACCGGTTCCCGGTAAGCCGGTCGTCTTGGTTTATGGTCATTATGACGTCCAGCCACCTGATCCGCTGGACCAATGGATTACCCCCGCATTTGAACCCGATGTTCGCGACGGTAATATTTATGCCCGCGGCGCAACCGACGACAAAGGTCAAGTGTTAACCCACATTCAAAGCTTGGCAGCGTGGATCAAGTCGGGACAACAATTGCCGCTACAGATAAAGTTCCTAATCGAAGGCGAAGAGGAAGTCGGCAGCGAAGCGTTGAGTGAGTACTTGAAAGAACATGCTTCGAAGCTTGCTTGCGATGTGATCGTCATTTCTGATAATTCACAATACGCAAAAGGTCAGCCCGCGATTACTTACGGCCTCCGCGGCATAGCGTACTTTGAAGTGTGGGCATACGGTCCCAAACAAGACTTACACTCCGGCGTGTTCGGTGGTTCGGTCACCAATCCGGGAATTGCCCTAGCCCGTCTGCTCGCGTCACTGCACGATGCCCATGGACAAGTTCAACTGCCTGGCTTCTATGATTCGGTTGTCCCACTGAAGGACTCCGAACGCGCAGGCTGGGCTGCGTTGAAATTTGAGGATGAGCGTCTCGCGAAACAGCTTGGCGTGAGCGAATTGGCGGGTGAAGCGGGTTATTCGACGCTTGAACGTCGCTGGGCTCGTCCCACTTGCGACGTTCATGGCTTGATGGGAGGTTATCAAGGTGAAGGAAGTAAGACGATCATCCCGGCTCGCGTAGGCGCAAAGGTGAGTTTTCGACTGGTACCCAACCAAGATCCAGCCATTGTAGCCAAGCAATTCCAACAGTTTGTGGCGAATTTTAAGCAACCTGGAATTCGTTTCGAAGTGAAAGATCTGCATGGTGGTCCGGGAGTGGTCATGGATCCTGATAGCCCATTTATGAAAGCTGGTGAACGAGCCGTGGCATCTGCCTTTGGTAAGTCGCCCGTTTTAATGCGAGAAGGGGGCTCGATTCCCATCGTAGCCGACATGGTACGCAGAACGGGAGCCGCCGTGCTGCTGTTGGGCTGGGGACTCGACGATGATAATGCTCACAGCCCGAACGAAAAATTTTGTGTCGACGACTACTATCGCGGAATCCAAGCTAGCGCGTACCTATGGCATGAACTAAGCCAGATAGCCAAGTAGCTCGGCGGGTGATTGTTTTTTGCTGTTTCGTTAACGTTATCATACTAAAACAAATCCTCTTATCTCTTCACCGTAAATACATACAACTATATGCTCGATCGAAAATACATCGTAGACAATGCGGCCGCTGTCCATGAAAACTGTATTCGCCGTGGAACGAAATGCGATATTCAACGCATCGTGGAATTAGAGTCCCTACGGCGAAAAAAATTACACGAAGCGGAAGAATATAATCGTCTCGCCAATGAGGTCAGCAAATCGATCGGAGCCGCTCCGCCGGAAAAACGTGAAGAGCTCAAGGAACGAGGTCGACAACTTCGGCAACAGAAGGAAGCTGCCCAAGCTGAACATGATCAAATGGACCGCGACATTCGCGAACTGGAAGTTCGCGTTCCCAATCTAACTCATCCCGATGCGCCGATTGGTGCCGATGACAACGCAAATACTGAATGCGGTCGCGGAAAAACGCCTATCCCCCGTTTTGATTTCAAAGCGCTCGACCATTTGGAACTGGGTAAAAAACATGACATGATCGATTTTGAAGCTGGCGCAAGAGTCACGGGCGCTGGTTTCTACTTTCTCAAAAATGATGCCGTGCTGCTCGATCTAGCGTTGCAACAATACGCGGTGCAATTCCTGGTCGCTCGCGGCTTCGCGCCAGTGATCACACCCGACTTGGCTCACAGCAGCATTCTGCAAGGCATTGGCTTTATTCCGCGCGGACCTGAAACTCAAATCTACAGCGTTGAGAACACAGAACTGAACTTAATCGCTACAGCCGAAATTACTCTCGGTGGTATGCTGGCCGACCAAGTCGTCGATGCCGAACAACTCCCCATGAAGATGGTCGGAGTCAGCCATTGCTTCCGCACCGAAGCGGGCGCCGCAGGTAGAGCGTCCAAAGGACTCTATCGCGTCCATCAATTCACGAAGATCGAGATGTTCGCCTTCACGCTGCCTGAACAAAGCTCGGCCGTTCATGAAGAGTTGCGGCAACTGGAATGCGATCTGTTCGATGGACTCGAGATTCCTTTTCGCGTGGTCGACACAGCAACAGGCGATCTGGGAGGCCCCGCTTATCGCAAGTATGACCTGGAAGCCTGGATGCCCGGTCGTGGCGAGAGCGGTGAATGGGGCGAAGTCACCAGCACTTCCAATTGTACCGACTACCAAGCCCGCAGGCTCAATATCCGCTACCGCGTCAAAGGCCAAAAGGGAACGCACCTGGTACATACACTCAACGGCACGGCTATCGCCATCAGCCGCGCTTTGATCGCAGTAATGGAAAATCATCAGCGAGCCGATGGCTCGATCGCAGTTCCCAAGGTCCTGCAACCCTGGGTAGGTAAAACGGTTATCGGTAGCTAGCGTTCCACTTTCAGCTTCAATCGAGATTCCAAGATGATCCGAAAACTTTCGCACAGCGTCCTATGGGTCGGTTTAGCTTTTGCCTCGATTGCAATCGCAGCAGAACCTGATCGTTCATGGCCCCAGTTCCTCGGCCCCACAGCGCAGGGTGTGAGCGTTTCGACCAATTTGCCCGAACGCTGGAGCGAATCGGAAGGAGTTGTCTGGAAACAAGAATTGCCAGGAAGCGGTTGGTCTTCGCCCATCGTATGGAACGACCGTATTTATCTCACCACCGCGATCGAAGAGACCGGTAGCGCTGGGGCACAGAGTTTGAAGTTAGCTCTTCTCTGCTGCGACAATCGCACGGGAAAGATTTTGCAGAACACAACGCTTTTTGAACATCCACTGTCGTCAATTCCCGATATTCACCAGAAGAACAGCCAAGCCAGCCCCACGCCGATTCTTGGCAACGATCGCTTGTATGTGCATTTCGGTCATCTCGGCACAGCCTCTACGACGCTGGAAGGGGAAGTTATTTGGAAACGCAGCGATCTACAATACCCGCCTGTCCATGGAAATGGCGGTTCGCCCGTCTTATATGATAATCTGATGATCTTCAATTGCGACGGAGGTGCAGATCCCTACGTGATCGCGTTGAATCAGCAAACCGGCGCGACGGTTTGGAAAACCTCTCGTCCGGTTCAAGCTCAAAAAAGTTTTTCGTTTTGCACCCCAACTCTCATCGAGGTTGACGGACAAACGCAATTGATCTCGCCCGGCTCTGATGTCGTTCAAGCACTAGAACCCAAAACGGGCAAGGAGATCTGGAGAGTTCGCTACGATGGATTCTCGGTTGTACCGCGACCTATCTTTGTGGATGGCACCGTTCTTCTCAGTACAGGCTACATGCGTCCCCAATTGCTTGCGATTTCGCCAACCGGCAAGGGAGATGTCACCGAAACGCACGTAAAATGGAGCAAGCCTAATGTGGCTCCCAACACACCCTCGCTGGTGAGCGATGGCCAATTGGTTTATTGTGTCACCGACGCGGGTATCGCCCGCGCTCTGCGGATCAGCGATGGAGAAGAAGTCTGGCGAAAACGATTGGGGGGTAATTACTCCGCTTCACCCTTGCTGGCCGACGGCAAGCTGTATTTCCAAGGCGAGCAAGGTGAATGCGTCGTCCTAAAGGCAGACCCACAAGGAACAGAGGTCTCTCGCAACGAACTTCCGGGACGTATCTTCGCTTCCTTTGCGGTAACCGGAAACCACTTGATCATCCGGTCCGAGACAGCTTTGTACCGGATTGGTCGCTGAACCGCATCAAGAGCTCTTCGAGCATAAAGCGGGCGCGGTCGTCTTGGGAATGCGAGCCTTTGAGTTTGCGGTCCGCTTCCAGCAACCACTCCAGAATCTTTCCTCCCCGCGTTCTGCCGATTCGCCGCAACTGGCGTTCAGCATGGGGCAAATCATTTTTACGAAAGCCGGCCAACTCTAAAGCTTCAGGGATTCGCAGCGGTTTCGAGATTCTCTCGGCTTGTTCGATCCGCTGTACGGCGACTCCAAAACGCCTCAAACCCCAGGATAACTGCGGCAAGATGGCATTGATGGATTCACCGGTGGCCAATAGTCGGTCCACGTGCATCAATGCCTCCGAGATCCGCCCCTCGGCAACTTCTTCCAAAATGGTCCAGACCGTTTGCAGACGCCAGCCTCCAATCGTATCCTTCACGGTCTGGTCGCTTACCGTTCCATCTTTGGCCGCAAATAGCGCCAACTTGGCCAATTCATTGTCCAGCAGTGAGAATTCGGTCCCCACAAGCTCGATGATTTTTTCACCCTGCATTTTGTTCAGACGGAGCTGGTGATTTTTTTGGGCATGCAACAGCAACCATTTCTCGATCTTGGACATGTCGGGAGGCTCGCCCCATTGTTTCAGTTTGGGTATCGAGCCTCGAATAGCCAGTCCAGTCGCCGCGACCATCTTGGCCAGGTTGGTCGTCGACATCCAGGTAGCAGTCTCGAGAATCAGGATCGAGTTGGAGTGCGAATTTTCTATCCATCGTTCGAGTTGAGCGCGATTTGCGGTGATGAATTTAGCCGCATTGCGAACGACGACGACTTTTTGTTCATCCTGATCAAACAAAGAGACGGTGGAGACTTCATCATTCACATCGACCCAATCGGATTCATCGCCATCGAAATAATGCACCCACTCGGCATGTACTCCAGTGCGTTCGATCAACCAATGCAATGCGGTCCGCCGCAAAAAAACATCATCACCGAAGACAACAGCCATCTTGCCGATAGCACTGCTACCGGCACTCGGCTTTAGAATTTCGTCCACGATACAAATGGGCTGCGGCATGGGACAAACGTCAATTTAAAAAGTGATAGATCATCCATCGACTGCGAATCCGAAGGACTTATTTGGCAACACTTTCCACGAGCGTCTCCTGGATCGCTTTCGCTTGATCTGCGGAGGCGACATCGCTGTGACAACTCGCTTTTTGCCCGTTGCTGGCCACCACTTTCTTGGTCTTCGTCGCAAGTCGATGTATTTCGTCGGGAGAAAGCACTCCACGCTTCTCCAGTATTTCCTGCTGCTCTGCACTGAGGGCAGCGGTCACTTTAGCGCGATCCCATTGATACTGCTCTTCCTTGCCCGAATGGAACTCGACAATTTCTTTCGAGATGCGAACGCTGCACCAATCATGGCCGCACATCGCGCAGAAGTCGGTGTCGACATCCAGATCCTCGTCGTGATACGCCCGAGCCAAATCAGGATCGAAACTGAGTTCAAAATGTTTTTCCCAGTTGAGGGCGGCCCGAGCTTTGGTCAATTCATCGTCTCGATCGCGGGCGCCCGGGATGCCCAAGGCGACATCGGCTGCATGGGCAGCGATTTTATACGCTACGCAACCTTGCTTAACGTCATCGCGTTTTGGAAGTCCCAAGTGTTCTTTAGGTGTTACGTAACAGAGCATGCTGGCACCGTGATAGCCGGCCGACGTGGCTCCGATACAACTGGTAATGTGATCGTAGCCGGGGAACATGTCGGTTACCAATGGCCCAAGAACATAGAACGGCGCGCCATGGCATAATTGGCGTTGCAGTTTCATGTTGTATTCAATTTGATCAAACGGCACATGCCCAGGTCCTTCCACCATCACTTGGACTCCGCACCGCCACGCTCTTTCGGTCAGTTCGCCCAATGTGGCCAATTCAGACAGTTGAGCCATATCGGTCGCGTCCGCCAAACCACCCGGTCGCAAGCCATCTCCAATCGAAAAGGTCACGTCGTACTTGCGCATGATTTGGCAAATATCTTCCCAATGCGTGTACATTGGATTTTGCTGTTGATGATGAAGCATCCATTTCGCTAACAGTGAACCACCGCGACTGACAATTCCAATCAAACGTCGCTTCACATACGGAAGATGTTCACGCAAAACACCGGCGTGAATCGTAAAATAATCAACCCCTTGGCTGGCCTGATGCTCAAGCGACTCGAGAATCAAGGGAATATCTAATTGCTCGATCTTTCGACCGATGATCATCGAGTAAATGGGGACGGTACCGATGGGAACGCGACTGTTTTGCACGATGGCAGCCCGGCATGCATCCAGATCTCCACCGGTGCTTAAGTCCATCACCGTATCGGCACCCCAGCGTTCGGCCCATTGCAGCTTTTCCACCTCTTCATCGGTGCTGGACGAAACCGGTGAAGCTCCCATGTTGGCGTTGATCTTCGTCTTCGATGCGCGGCCAATACACATCGGGTCGAGTTTGTATCCGAGGTGAACTTTGTTCGCTGGAATCACCATGCGACCGGCGGCAACTTCATCGCGCACCTGAAGAGTTGTCAAATGCGATTCACGCTCCGACACTCGCACCATCTGCGGCGTTACGACGCCCAAGCGAGCAAACTCTAATTGCGTGCTCGGCTCAAAGGAAATGGGGAAGCGAACTCGGCGCCAAGTTCCATCTGCTTGCTCGAACACCACTTCGCCATTGTTCTTTAACGTTCCACCGCCAGGGCTCGCTTTGAATTCTTCGCTCTGCCAACCGTCAGGCAAAAAGTCCCAAGCGGTTTTATCAGAAGCGGGAGGCATACCCGGCGTGTCGGGCGAAGCATACGTGTAGGCGCCAGCGCGGCCCGGCAAAATTTGGGGCCGTTTGGCGAAACTACCTGGGGTGGTCCCAGCGCGTTCGGAAGAAGGATTATTGCCAAGTGAAGGAAGCGTCCAGCGATCCGATGTCTTGGAAATCGACATATTTGCACCGTTCTCTGAAATAAGCAGCTTGGGTCAAGCGGCTCTGAAATAAGCTCGAAATACAGGGCCCCGGCGTTTGTTCTTCAAATCGGAAACTTTACACGCCGAGGTTGCCATGAAAGATTCACCTTATCATCGTAGCCATTTGGGAAGAATGGTCCAACTCCTGCACCCCTGTTGCGGTCCCCATTGGACTGGATTTCGGTCAATTTCTCGACCAGAAATTCGGTTTTTTGCTCTGCTGGAGCAGGCTGGCAATAGAAGTCGTTGAAATCCCAAAAAAGAAAAAAAGCGGTCATCGAAATTTCGGACCGCTTCCTCTAAAAACTGCTGAAAATCGGTAGAACTTCTGGCCGATTTCGCGCCTAATCCGTGATCGGCCTAAAACCCTTGATCCGGCCGCGAGGCGTCAAACCCTCGACGTCAACGGGTAAATCGAGTCGGTACACGCCAATGTTTGCCGCCCGATCTACCGCTTCCATCCGCAAATAGATCCGCTTGGGAAGGTTTGGCTCCGCTGGCCAGAGATAACGGCCAGTATTCTTCAATCCGGATGCGACAGTCGTCCAGGGACCATCCCGACGATCGCTGAACGAAATACTGATAGGTCGGTCGATCAACTGCTCATCGGCACACGCATAATCGATCACCAAATGCCCAGCTTCAGCGCCCGCACCGTAAACCGCACTGATGATTTTTACATCAGGAGCTTTGGTGTCAACATAGATCCAAGCATCCGCTGGATCACCCGAGCGCGGTTGATTGCTGGCAACCAAGTTGGACCCCACAATCACGACTCGGAATCCAAACATACCCTCTTCATCCACGCGTATGTCAAAGGGACTTTCGCGATCTTCATCCTCGCCCCACTTGCTCCAGGTCTTGCCATCATCCATCGTGCCCCATAGTTCGATATTCGAAACCGCGCTGCCTCGAGTGATATCGATGGCGTAGTCAAGGCTGAACGATTTTGCTCTGGAATAGTACGTGTTCTGTTCGGTCGGTCCCATCGGAACAGCGTGAGGATCCTGGTCGCTCTCCTGCGCCTCCAACTGATGCGCTGTTTGAGACGAGGGCGATGTTTGAGAAGAGGGTGCTGGTTGAGAACGAGGCGCTGGAGCACTCTGCGGAAAATCTTCCTTGTCGACCAACATCTGCGGAGCACGCGGAGCAACAGGTGCTGGCGCGAGTGCTGGACGATCCATTTGTGATTCAGTAACACTTTCCGAAATTGGCTGAGGGGCAGGTAATTCCTCGGCACCGTGCGAATTGTTTGCTAACTCCGCCGCATCACGGTTATCGGTGTCCGCTTGGATGCTCGTGGCATCGCTCTCCACACTGTCGCTCAATCTCAACTCCCCCGAATCTTCCTGAGCGGCGGTGAGTCGACCCAAACCTTGGGCGTTGGGCGCAGATTGCCCAACCGTCAATCGATCGCGCTCATGGCGAGTCGCTGGTTCACCGGCGACCATCTGGCCTTGGTCGGTCTGAGTTTGATTGGATGCATAGCGTTCGCTCGCTGTTTGACCTGCCGCTGGATGCTCGCCCACAGCGGGTCGATTGGGCTGCGTCGATTCCCACTGAACCATAGAGCGATTGGAATTGCTGCTGGACGGATCAGTCGCAGACTCACCCTTGAGAATCGCATTTTTTGTGGAGCGAGAAGTGGTGCTGGGAGTCACAGGAGCATTGGCCAAAATGCGACGGTCACTCGGCGCCTTGGTTCGCTGCTCTTCCTGTACGGTCTTGGCAGTTCGATCGGGTGACCAAGGAGATGCTCCCGGCGTGTGCTCCAGTGGCTCTCGCCGCTGTTCAGGCCAAACGACCGCACTCTCGCCGCCCCCTTGCTTCTGACTGGCCAATTGCAAGCCACCCAGCGCGGCAGTTCGCGGCACACTGTACATCCGCGTGATTTCCGATTTGTTGCCCGCGCGATCCGCAGCGGAAAGACGAACCATCATGTTTCGAACAGCCACATCCGGCTGCCATGTTTTCTCGCCAGCGAATAAACCGGGAATCGAACCTGGCTTAAACTCGACAGGAATCGCATTCCATTTCAATTCGCTGTCCGTCTGATATTCAAGCACGACCGAGTTGGGATCGATCCACAATTCGGCGATCGTGCACTGGACAATGATTTCACCATTGTGATCTATATCAACCGTCAAACCGATATCGGGCTTGGTTGTATCAATCACAACGTACAACATTTCGTTTTGATTGGGATAGGCCATGCCGCGTTCGTCGATCGTCCGCAGACTAAACCAAAAGCCACCATCATCCTCGGCGGCAAATGAAAATCCACGCGCCTCCGGACGAGCACGCTCGTAGGTCTCCCACTTCTCTCCACCATCGCGACTGAGAAGCAATTGCACTTCGACCGGTTGCCGTCCCGTTGAGGCCACCGAGAAGGGAATCGAGAATCGACGAGCGGCGTAGAAGACCGGCAGAACTTCCTTTTTGATTTTGCCCGGCGTTTGGCTAACTCCATCGATGGCCGGATAATAATCTCTGGATGAGCCTGCAGTACTTTGGGCTGCCACACTTGAGTTGGCAGCACTTGAGCTGGCAGCACTTGAGTTTTCTTTATCAAGAGCTTGGCCTCCAGCGGCCGCGGCCGGCGGAGCATCGGAGGATTGAGCCATCAGCCCAGCGGGAGTAAGGGTAGTCGATAAGAGAATCACAGTCGAAATGACTCGACGATCCCAAATGCAAATCATGCCTGAACGCCTAAGTTAACCTTTGTGTTTCCAAAGCGAATCCGTCCAAACATGGGGCAACACCCCGAATCCAAACACCCACTTCGATCGCTGCAAAAATCTTTAGCGAGCTCTAACCGCATGTCACCATGCGTACAGACATCACGACAAGACTGGCTTGGATCGAGAGGCTTCTATCAGTTTTCGGACTGTTCAGGGGCAATCCATTGAGCCCAAAACACTCAATCGAGCTATTTTCGATCCGAAGCGTACACGGATTGCGGATCAGCGAAAGATTAACGCCTACGGGGATAAGACTACTCAGAATCTATTGGGCTACTATACTAGTGTGCTCATGAAAAAGGATCCGATCTCTTTCCAAGCAAACTGAAGTGTTGTCGTGAGTCTTCCATCTCCCTGCCGTTATGAATTCGATGTTATCGTTGTTGGTGCGGGCCATGCCGGCACGGAAGCGGCCGCTGCGGCGGCACGCTTGGGCGCGAGAGTAGCGCTCTTGACCGGCAATCTCGATACCGTAGGACAAATGAGTTGCAATCCGGCGATCGGAGGAGTAGCCAAGGGGCATGTCGTGCGCGAAATCGATGCCCTAGGTGGATTGATGGGACAAGCCATCGATGCCACCGGAATCCAGTTTCGAATGCTCAACCAACGCAAAGGACCCGCGATGCACTCGCCGCGGGCCCAGGCCGACAAGAAAGCATATCAATTCGATATCAAACGCCGAATCGAAGAAACCGATCATCTCTCGTTGTGCCAAGAACTCGTCGAAGATCTCATCACCGAAGAACTTCAAGGTAGCCATTATATTCGCGGTGTTCGAGTGCGCGGCGGAGCGGAGTTTCTCGCCCCAGCCGTTGTGCTGACCACCGGCACCTTCCTGCAAGCGATCATGCACACCGGCGAAGCCAAAACGGCCGGCGGAAGAGCAGGGGAGGGAACCACCTCCGGCATCAGTCAGGCCCTGTTGCGACTCGGATTTCGCGTCGAACGATTCAAAACGGGAACTCCCCCAAGACTCTTAAGCCGCTCCATCGATTATTCGCAAACCGAACGACAACCCGGTGACGAAGACCCACAGCCATTCTCATTCCTCACCGAATCGCTGACTCAAGAACAACTCCCATGTTGGATCACGTACACCAACCAAGAGGTGCACGATCTGATTCGCGAAAACTTGCATCGAGCTCCGATGTACAGCGGACAGATTCGTACCTGCGGCCCACGGTACTGCCCATCGATCGAAGATAAAATCGTTCGTTTTGCCGACAAAACACAACATCAACTTTTTCTCGAACCCGAAGGTAGGTTCACACAAGAAGTTTATGTCAACGGAATCTCAACCAGCCTTCCGCGCGATGTTCAAGATGCCATCTTGCGCTTGATTCCCGGTCTACAACATGCTCAGATCATGCGTTACGGCTACGCCGTCGAATATGATTTCTGCCCCCCCGATCAATTGCTTCCAACTCTGGAAACCAAATCAATCCAAGGACTCTATTTCGCCGGACAAATCAATGGCACCACCGGTTACGAGGAAGCTGCCGGCCAAGGACTGATCGCCGGCGCCAACGCCGCTTTGAAATTGCTTGGCCGGTCCCCCTTGGCACCCCGTCGCGATGAAGCCTACCTCGGTGTTTTGGTGGATGACCTCGTCACACGCGGTGTCGATGAACCCTATCGACTTTTCACCAGCCGCGCAGAATTCCGCCTCATGCTGCGACAAGATAACGCCGACCGACGCCTCACCCCTCTCGGATACCAACTCGGCCTAGTCTCCCACAATCGCTGGCAAATCTATCTAGCGAAAGAACAGCACATCGCCCAAGCTAAACAACTCCTCGATGCCAATCGCGTTGAACAACAACCCGCTTCGAAATACCTCCGCCGACCCGAAGTCACTTGGGATGAAATGAAACAACGCATCCCCGAACTACACCAATTTTCTCGCAGTGTGGCCGAACAAGTTGAGTATGACATCAAATACGAGGGCTACGTCGTACGCCAAACACAACAAGTCGAACGACAAATTCGCCTCTCCTCCAAACGCTTGCCCGTCGACTTCCCATACGAAACCATCCCCAGCCTTCGAACCGAAGCCAAACAAAAACTGAGCCGAATTCAACCGATCAGCTTAGATCAAGCGAGCCGGATCAGCGGAATCACCCCGTCCGATGTCGCAGTGTTGCTGGCGTATCTGGAACAACCCCATCGTCGACGTAGCGATTCTAAAAACGGCGACACCCAAAATACTGAAACTTAAAAGTGCCAAAAATGAAACGGTTTCGAAAGCATCAGCGTGGAATCGAAGCCGCACTGCCAATCACATGCACTGACAAACCGCGAACAGTGCGAATGAAAACCACTTGGATTCGCAATCGCTCTGATGGGCCAACTCGCGACGAATCCACTAACAACTAACAACTAACAACTAACAACTAACAACTAACAACTAACAACTAACAACCGTCTATAAACTGGTAAACGCGGTAAGCTTCAATATCTCAAGCAGCGCCATCCACCAAGTCGCGCACCTGTTCCAGCTTGGCGTCCCTCAGCAAGGACCGTATTTTGCCTGAGCCCGCAAAGTCAACGTCTCTTTCCTAGAGCTTCTGAACCGTTTTTTTTCTCGCGATTTTTTGTTTTTGGACACAAAGACAATACTGACAAACACTTACGTCAGAAACATCAATCTTGACCCGCTCGTTTGAGCCGATATAATCCTCACAGTAGTGAAACTTGGCAATCTCGGCAGACGCGGAGAGTGCTACAGAATACATTGTTAACAGGGTTTCGGTAGAGTTGTTACCGTTCAGGCCAAAACGTTTGGTTGCCTTGAGCTAATCACAACACGGCCTTCACCACGGAGGGATCTATGTCGGTGTCCAGCAAAACTGTATTTACCACGGGCGAAGCAGCAAAAATCTGCAAGGTCAGTCAGCAAACCATCATTCGCTGCTTTGACAACGGAACGCTCAAGGGATTTCGAGTTCCGGGTAGCCGTTTCCGCCGTATTCCGCGGGATCAGTTGTTCAACTTCATGAAAGACAACGGCATTCCGACCGATGCGTTGGAAAGCGGTAAGAAAAAGTTGTTGATCGTCGATGACGATGCGGAATTGATTGAACTGATGTCGGAAGCATTCGATCGCGATGGCCGCTTCGATATCCGTACTGCCAATAATGGCTTCGATGCCGGGATGAAAGTGAAAGAGTTCCGACCGGACTTGGTGATTCTCGATGTGATGCTCCCCGATATCAATGGCAAAGAAGTTTGCCAACGCGTTCGCAGCGATGAGTCGCTAGATATGGTTAAAATCATTTGCATCTCAGGGATGATCGAGCAAGACAAAGTCAACGACTTGAAGGAAGCCGGTGCGAATGAATTTATCCAGAAGCCATTCCAGGTCGATCGACTGATCGAACGCTCCTGCGACTTGCTGGAAATCGATCGCCCGGTCGCAACCTGAGCAATGGTACCGTTCGAACAACTTATGTTGGCCGAGGGTGACGGTTCAATTTGCAATATAGTCTTGCTGGCTATGGTGGATCGCCGTTGATTTCTCATAGCCCACACCTCGCCGCACCATCGATCTCACCTGCCTGCTGAATTCTTGAGCTCCGAACCGTTTCGGAGCAAGGTAAACAGTTCGCGGGTGAGCCAGAGGTGGCAAGCTTGAGGTAGTATTACCGTCTTGGAGCCAGCAGTAAGGTCATTGAGTGTGTATGCGATTTGCCTTCCGTCCGACGCGCTCGCGATAGACGTTAAGGCCGATGTGTTACCTAAACGCAACGTAAAAATGGGATTCGAACTGAGGTGAAGTCCTTTCGCACCCATTTTTTTGTGTGTCGTAAATCGTCCGTTGTCCCGGTAGTCAATGTGATCTTAGCTTTCCTCTTCTCTTCTCGAACGAGCATATCATGACCCCTCAGGGTATGTTCCTCGAATCGACTCAACTTGAATTGCTCCACGCCATTCGACGGTGGGAGTTATCGACCGATCCCGAGACATTGTTGATCGCCGAAACATCTTTGGCCGCATTGCTGGAAAGCGATGTTCATTTTCGGCAATGGTTGATCCTGCCTGGCTCTTCGTTTCTGACCCCCGGTTCGCTCTCACCGGTCTGCAAGCGTTTAAACGATCAATTACTCATCCTCCCCGAGTCGCTTGCTCCCGGAATTTCCCAAGCGATGCATCAGGCGATCCAAAATCGACTGCTGCGAAATGGTTTTGCCTCCGAAGTCGCTAAGGCCAAACGTGACATGCTCTATCACCTTGCGTACGGTCTAAGCCATGAGATTAATAATCCTTTGGCAAATATCTCCACCCGCTCACAACTGCTCCTTTCCATGGCTAAAACGGAAAAGGAAAAGCAATTTCTCGGGCAAATCATCTCGCAAAGTCAGAGGGCCTTCGAAATGCTCGGCGATCTGATGCAATGCGCCAAGCAACCCCGCCTGCAACCGGAATGGTTTGATCCGGCTGTGCTTTTGAAAACGACCGTCGAATCGTTGATGCACTTTGCCCAGCAGACGATCCAATGGCATATCCAAATACCCGAACAACCACCGCTGCTTTACAGCGATCGAGACCTCGTCGCCACCATCTTGGACATTCTGATTCAAAATAGTCTGGATGCGGTCGGTAGCCGTGGAACAATCGCTGTCAGTTTGCTCTGCCAGGGTTCCCACTGTGAATTCAAAGTCCAAGATACAGGTCATGGACTCAGTGTCGAAGCGCGGCGACATGCGATGGATCCCTTTTATAGCGGCCGGGATGCTGGTCGCGGAATTGGCCTGGGCCTTTGCAAAGCGAACCATTTTGCTCAGGCACTCGATGGCCAACTATCGATCGCCAGTCCGCTGAACGCTGGCTGCCTAGCGACGCTCAGCCTCCCATTATCGCCAGCCCCTCGCCGTCATTCGTAGCGATACGCAGCATCAGTTCAGCAGGCCTCTGAACTGATCCTCGTGCTCAGAGGCCATCTCCAGCTTTTTTGTCACCGATAGCTTTAATTCAGTCGACAGACAGAGTAGCTTGATGCGGTTGTCCCGTTGTGGTTCCGATCCGTGCAGGCGCACAAGCTCAAATCGGTAGTCCAGCACAAGTGCAACCGGTTCCCAAAAATGATGTGAGTGGATAAAGATTCGCTCAGAGACGATAGAATCCATTTAGCCAATAGCCTGGGAGAAGATTGTGGAAGGAAGTCCATTCGGTTGGTGGTCGATCGTACCCCCGTTGCTGACGATTGTCCTGGCCATCTTTACTCGCAGGGTAATCCCCGCTCTGCTTTTGGGCATCATGGCGGGGACGCTGATTCTCAATTTCACCCCCATGACTCCCACACGCTCGAAAGAGAGTACGGCACAGGCCGAAACTACCTCTGTTGTGACGAGCGCTGAGAAAGCTGAGCCAGCCCAAACTGAGCCAACCCAGCCCAAGACTGCTCTAGCCAAGGGGGTCGCATGGTTGCACGATCTATTTGAAAACCATCTCTGGCACAACCTTGCGGATGGTGACCATCTCCGAGTTCTCGCTTTCACGATCTTGCTCGGAATGCAAATCGCACTGATCCATGCCTGTGGTGGTATGGAAGCAATTGTCAGTTGGCTGGCTCCGCTGGCTCGCGGTCGTCGCAGCGGTCAGGTGTTAACCTACGTCTTGGGCTTGATCATTTTTATCGACGATTATGCCAACACACTTTTGCTCGGTTCGACGATGCGTCCCATCACCGATCGCCTAAAAATATCCCGTGAAAAACTTTCCTTTATCGTCGACAGCACGGCTGCTCCCGTATCTGGATTGGCCTTGGTAAGCACCTGGGTAGCTACCGAAATCTCCGCTATTCAAGTCGGATTTGAAAATGTGGGACAAAATATCGGCGGCGATTCGTTTTCCATTTTTGTGGAAACGATACCGAGTCGTTTTTATGTCATTTTCATGCTGATATTCGTCTTTTTTATCGCCGTGTTCAACCGCGATTTCGGCTCGATGTTGGTGGCCGAACGCAAAGCGCTCGTCGATCCACCCGGAAAACGGCTGAGCGACGATGAGCAGTCGGCCGTGAAAAAAGGGAACGTCTGGTTCGCCTTTCTCCCGATCGGCATCACCATCCTCTTGGTCTTCACCTTGCTAATCCAAACCGGACTTGCGGGGAGCGATCTGGAATCGTTAAACAAACTCGAAGGTTGGAAGTACTGGGCCACCTTGATTGGCAACGGTAATTCTTATGTTGCTCTTCTCTATGGTAGCTTTGCAGGTCTAATGACCATAGTTCTCATGGCCCAATTTGGACGATTGCTGAACGTGGCCGAAATGCAAAAGGGATTGATCTCGGGATTTCTCCATGTGCTACCAGCCCTAGTCATCCTATGGCTCGCTTGGACATTGAGCCGTTTAGCGGGCAAAGATTTTTTGGGAACCGGAAGCTACTTGGCCAATATGATCAGCGGCCGCGTTGCATTGGCTTGGATGCCCACTATTACGTTTGTGCTCGCCTGCGGAATCGCATTTTCGACCGGAACCAGTTGGGGCACGATGAGCCTCGTTATTCCCCTGACCATTCAAACGCTGTGGGAAATGCTCGGCCCCACGGAAGCGGCCACAAAAATTCATGACCCCATCATGATTGCCTGTATCGGAAGCGTTTTGGCTGGCGCTATTTTTGGAGACCACTGCTCACCCATTTCCGACACCACCGTGTTGTCCGCTCGAGCGTCCGATTGCGACTTGATCGCGCACACACGAACGCAAATGCCCTATGCGCTTCTGGTCGCGTTGATCTCGATCGTTTTCGGTACGATTCCGATCGGCTTCGGTGCTCCCGCTTGGTTACTCCTGATCCTAGGCACCACAGGTATGCTCGTCGCCCTATTGTTACTCGGCAAAAAAGTAGAACCTTAAACCTTTGAACATCAGCAGTTCGAGTCGACGTTACTGCTCTTGGCGCAATCACGCAGGCTTCCTATTCTTCCCAGGGTCGTGAAATTCCGATTTCATCGAAGCCCGTAGCACTCTGGAAGGATTACCATGCAAGGTCGCACGCTCGTTTGGTTGACTGGACTGGCTGGAATTCTCATGGTACCGTCTGCACACGGGCAAAACGACGTGGAGTTTCGTTCCCGCCAATCCAACAATAGCGATAAATATCAAACCACCTCCGAACCCAACACTCAACCGCCACCACAGCCCATTTCGGAAACAGATTCCTCGCTAACAGGTCGGCGGCCCATTCCAAACGCAAACCTTGCCAGTGCACCCCGGACTATGGCAACACCTTCGTCTTCAACTTCACTTGAGTTGGATTCTTCAGAGGTGGTACTCGCCTCAGGAGTTCGACCCGCGTCCGGTTCCAGGCGAAAAACCTCTTTCGCGCCGGCTCAGTCCATCGGCCGCTCCGACCAAAGTTTAGCCAAGGCTAAAACCAATTGGCTGCCACCTCTGCCCAGTCATTCCTTCCCAGCAGTTACGATTCAGCCTTCCTTGCCAAGATACGATACGCGGGTTGCCAACAATCAACGCCGTAAGCCTGCAGCGTCTGAGGAACCAACCGTTGTGCGCGCCGCCTTCTATGGACCGCAACCACCGTCGATACCGACGTTTCCGGGAGACACCTTTCCACCGTCCGCCTCGACGCCCACATCGCCCCCAGCAGCCAGTCCTGGTACTTTTCCTCCCGGTGGAAGTTTGCCAACCTATGGAGGCAGCGGCAATTCGCTGAGCGACTCGCCGCCGAGCACAATCACTGGCCAGCCGATTTCACCACAACCGCTCATTCCAAATGGAACAACATATGGAGGCACCGGTTCCAACATTCTTCCCAATGCTCAGCCAAATTCGGGCGTCCGCGCCGCAACACCACCAGCTGCCGCCTATCCGATGCCGGGCATCGCGGGGCAGGGGAGTTCGGGAACACTGCCGTATGCGAACGGGACAACCTATCCCAACGGATCAGCGCCTGGAATCGCGAACACCTATGGAAGCACACCGACAGCGCCACCAACTTCTGCTAAGCCGCGATATGCGACTGGCGAACCCTTCGTTACCGGCCCTCCTCCGCAGTATGAAATGCCCTACACACATGCGGTTGCCGCCAGCAATTCCTGTCTCCCAGGTTGGTTTCAAAGCTCAAGCTCAACCTCGCTTAACGCACCAACCACTTTTACCAACAATACAACCAGTGGCGTATATCCTGCCAACAGCTACCCCAATCAAGCGACTCCTTCCAATCCGGCAAACGTGAATCAAGGAGTCAGAGCACAACCCACTGGCAATACGTACCCGGGCGTTCCCGGATATATCGTTCCGCCGACCGTAACTCAGAATATGGCACCCCAGTTATTCGCGCAAAACAATAATGGCTACACACCTTGGTTCAATTGGGGAACTGAAAGCAGCAACGTGGCCATTGGCCGCGGACTCTTTGGTGGCCCAACGGTGTATGTGACCAACGAGCCGGTACGGAATTTCTTCCGCTACGTTTTTCATTGAGCTTGGTAACGCTAGGTTGATCCATCATTTCTCCGGCTTTCATATCCGTTACGATCGCTACAATCCTTTCTCGCAATCCTATTGTCTTAGTATTGCAACTTAGGCTCCAATCGTGAGCCAGCTAGCGTAGCCTACGTTTGGAAAGTTCATTTCACTTTCCACTCCAGTTGTGATATTTCATCATGTCCCAGCCCCAACACGCTGAAGCCTCGTATCGATCGCAAGATCATGCCTGGCGGGGAGACAACTTTGGACATGGTCTGTTAGCTCTCTTGATCTCGACCATATTGCAACGCGGCTTAGGGTTAGTTCGCAATCTTCTCTTTTGCTGGTTGCTGCTGGAAACGGAACTTGGAATCTGGTCTTTAGCTCAAAGTTTCTTGTTTCTCGCCGCTCCACTGGCGGTACTCGGATTACCAGGTTCCTACGCCCGCTACATTGAACGCTATCGCCAACAGGGGCAACTAGCAAAGTTCTTGAAGCAATCTCTGTTGGTCACTGCGTTCGGATCACTCGCATTCACTACCGTACTGCTGACAGCTCCTGAATACTTTTCGAAATTGATTCTCGGTCATGCAGAAACTTCGACCAGCATGCTGGCCATCTGCTTTTGCCTGCTATCGATGATCCTGTTCAATACGTTGGTCGAAATCGCTGGAGGATTACGGCAGATTCGTTTAATCTCCAAGATGCACTTCATCAACAGCTTTGCCTTTACCTGCACAGGTCTTCTTGCGCTATTCCTGTCTGAATCCTGGCAAGCCTTGGTCGTTGCCTTTGGTATCTCGCATTGCGCCGGAGCGCTTCCAATTCTTAATCTTTGGTTTCACCGTGATTCCCTAACCCGTCCCGCGGACTCGGCTCAGTATTCAGCCATACCTTCAGAACAAGCTGCGACTCCCCATAACAGCTGGACCATGTGGAATCGACTGCTTCGCTATGCATTTTCCATCTGGTTGATGAACTTGCTAATCAATCTTTTTGATGTTGTAGATCGCTATATGCTCCTGTATTGGCTCGAGTCGAGCATTGAGTACAACCAAGCCTTGCTCGGTCAATACCATGCTGCTCGCATCTTTCCCTTACTTTTGCTGAGCCTCGGAACGATGCTTTCCAATTTACTGCTTCCCTACATATCCGCAGCATGGGAAGCGGGTGAAAAAACTCAAGTAGGATCGCACGTTACCGATAGCCTTAAGCTGAGCTCTTTGATACTGTGGTGTGTTTCGCTAGGCTTTATGGTTCTTGCTCCTTGGATCTACGATATTGGTCTACAATACCGATACCAACTCGGACTCGAAGTACAGCCCGCCTGTTTTCTGATTACCATTTGGAGCACGCTGTTCTTGATCGCGCAGAACTATCTGCTGTGCGCGGAACGCGGACGCGTCGTCGTTGTCATTTGTGCGACGGGACTATTGCTCAATGGTATCCTCAATGCGGTTCTCATTCCCAGCTTTGAGCTCAAAGGCGCAGTGACTGCCACTTGGTTAGCCAATGGTATCTTGCTGTTGATGATCCTGATCGGGATTAGAAATGCCGGGTGTCGCCTCGATCGCACGCTGTGGATCACGCTATTCGCGCCGCTCTCACTGCTAGCAGGTGCCGTGTACTCTTCCCTCGCCCTGGCTCTATTGCTCGCACTGGCAGCGCGGACCGAGTGGCTGATCACTGCCAGAGACCAAATACGGCTGGAGAATTTACTGCAAAAGTATCAGCGATACATTCCCGCGAAGGTGCGTCGCTGGGGGCTCTTTTTACCTAGCTCGCCAACCGCCGAAAACTGATTCATCGACTGAGCCAGTTTGAGCCAAACTCCAGTGAGAAGCTTGGCTGCGACTGACCTAGACTGACGGCGGACGGTTTAGGCGAGGTAACGTCCAGCGGACTTCAAACCAACGACGCCGCTCGACCTTGTCGACGACGATCGCTCTCTTTGAGTGAAATTTTGCGCAAGCGAATCGTTTGGGGTGTGATCTCCACTAATTCGTCATCCTCGATATATTCCAACGCAGCTTCGAGATACAAGATTCGGGCCGGTTTCAGAATAACGTTTTCGTCACTCCCCGAAGCCCGCATATTGGTCAATTTCTTTTCTCGACAAGGATTGACGGTCAGGTCATTATCGCGTGCATTCTCACCCACGATCATCCCTTCATAAACTTCTTGACCCGGTGAGACAAAAAGCTCACTGCGTTCCTGCAAACCAAACAGAGCGAAGGGGACCGCTTTACCCGTCACCATGGATACCAACACGCCATTGGAGCGTTTGGGAACCTCAGCTTCCATAGGACGATATTCGGAGAACCGATGATTGATGATTGCGGTACCTTGCGTTGCATTGAGCATGCGAGTTCGCAATCCGATGAGCCCGCGGGCTGGGACACTAAAGCGGAGCATCGTGTAATCACCGCGAGGTGTCATTTCATCAAGCATACCGCGGCGATTGCCAACCATCTCCATCACTGGCCCAACTTTCTCAGTCGGCACTTCGACCGTTAACGCTTCGAACGGTTCGCAGGTCACACCATTGATTTCTTTGAGAACCACACGCGGCTTGCCAACGGAGAGCTCAAATCCTTCGCGGCGCATGGTCTCGATCAAAACGGCCAAATGCAGAACCCCACGACCACTCACTGCATATGCATCCGCACCTTCCATGGGACGCATCCGCAAAGCCACGTTGCGTTCAAGTTCCTTTTCCAGTCGTCCCCGCAATTGACGCGTCGTGACATATTTGCCTTCGCGTCCAGCGAACGGAGAACTATTGATGCTGAAAATCATTTCCAGTGTCGGCTCGTCGACGCGCAAACGCGGCAACGGATCAGGACAGCCCCGCTGACAAATCGTGTCGCCGATTTCCACACTGTCCATACCAACCACTGCTACCACATCGCCGGCAGAAGCCTCCTCAACTTCGACACGCCCCAAATTATCGAACGTGTAAAGATTGACCACGTTCGCCGGAACCACCGAGCTCTCTTTTACCAGATCGATCGGCTGATTCTTCTTGATACCACCCGACTGCAAGCGTCCCACCGCAATTCGGCCAACATATTCCGACCAATCAAGGTTGGTCACGAGCATACGCAGCGGCTTCTCCATTTCGACTTCTGGACCTGGTATCTTTTCCAGAACCATATCGAGCAAAGGCTGCATCGAAGTTCCTCGAACACTCGGATCCAATGTCGCAAAGCCTTCTTTGGCCGACGCAAATACATAGGCAAAATCTTCCAGGAATCGCTCCCCTCCCAAGTCGACCAGCAACGTCAATGCTTCATCGAGCACTTCCATCGCGCGGGCGTCAGGGCGATCGACTTTGTTGATGACCACAATCGGACGCACACCGACTTCCAACGCTTTAGAGAGCACAAAGCGCGTTTGTGGCATCGGGCCTTCAGCAGCATCCATCAACACCAGTGCCCCATCGGCCATTCGAACCACTCGTTCTACCTCGCCACCGAAATCGGCGTGACCCGGCGTATCGATCAAGTTGATCTTCACACCTTTGTAGGGCAGGGCAATATTCTTGGCCAAAATGGTAATGCCGCGTTCTTTCTCCAGATCGTTGCTGTCGAGAATACGCTCCCCCTGCAACTGTGAATCGCGAAATTGTCCGCTCTGACGAAGCAAACAATCGACCAAGGTCGTTTTTCCATGGTCAACGTGAGCGATAATCACAATGTTTCGAATGTCATCTCGACGCATAAAGTTCTCGTTAATTTTCTCAATTCGGTAGTTGGACTTGTAACTTCCGCCTCACCGCGTACGTTCGGTGATCGTCTCAAGTCGCCTCTGTGTGTAGCTGACTGTAATCTGTCCGTAAATATCTATAACTTGTGGCTGCATGCCGTCATGATGATGCAGTCTGGATGAAGCTGGGTGCCCATCGTATGCACGCCTTGCCTCCGAGGCCAGCTAGCATGGTTCGTTGCGTCGCCATTTCAGTTTGTAGGTCTAACTTTCGCAGCCGGCCGATTCGCAGTCCCCTTTTCACCAGTCAACGAATCCCCGAGCTGTTTTCTCATCAGCTCTGCAGCATTCTTCAGACGGCTGACAATCTCCGGATGGCGACTGGCTAAATCCTGAGTTTCACCCACATCATCCACCAAGTTGAACAGCGCCAAGTCCGTTTTTTCTTCGCGGTAGGGAGCCGGTTGGCCCGGTTCCGAAACCGTACCGTTCAACGTTCGATATTTGTGAGGAAAATGCAGCTTCCAAGTTCCCTGACGAACTGCCTGCAGCTCCTCGCCCCAATAGTAGTGATACGTTCTGGGTTTCTCCCAATCGACTGCATTTCCCATCATCAGCGTTGTGATATTGTCACCATCGATTGGTTTTTCGGGGAGGGGGCAATTCGCCAGATGAGCAATTGTGGGCAAAATATCAATCGTCGCGGTGATCGCCGCACAAGCTCGATCCGCGGGTATCTTGCCCGGCCAACGCATAATGCAGGGGACCCGCACACCCCCTTCCCAAGTCGTACCTTTCCCTTCACGCAGAGGTCCCGCCGAACCCGCATGAGGACCATAGGAAAGCCAAGGACCGTTATCGGAAGTGAATATCACCAAGGTGTTATCGTCTAAACCATGCTTCTTCAATCGCTCCAAAATCGTTCCAACGCTCCAATCGATTTCAGCGATAACATCGGCATAGAGACCTTTGCCCGTCTTCCCTTCAAAATTTTCCGAAGCATACAGCGGCACGTGCGGCATCGAATGCGGTACATACAGGAAGAACGGCCTCTCGACATTCCGATCGATAAAATCGATAGCTCGCTCGGTATACCAACGCGTTAAGTTCTTCTGATCCTCCGCCGTCACCCGCTTTTTCTTGATCGAAACTCCCTCGACCAAAGGTAGATCCGGAAAGGCTTTCGATGTGGGATGAAAGGGCCACATGTCGTTGGAGTACGGCAGTCCCAGATACTCATCAAACCCTTGCGCTGCCGGTAAGGTGGTTTCATCGTCCCCTAAATGCCATTTGCCAAAAATGGCCGTCGCATAGCCGGCTCGCTTCAAGATATCGGCAATCGTATCTTCATCCCGCGCTAAACCGGTTCTCGAGTTCGGCCCCAACGCTCCCTGAATCCCGACTCGATTCGCATAACAGCCCGTCAGCAAAGCCGCCCGCGAAGAAGAACATACCGCCTGGGAAACGTAAAAATCGGTAAACCGCATACCTTCGCTTGCCATCCGGTCCAAATGAGGCGTCACCCCCAACTTGCTCCCAAAACGGCCAACGTCTCCGTATCCCAAATCATCCGCAAACACGACAACGAAATTAGGTGGCCGAGCCGGCGAGCATGCTTCACCACCGCATAGAGGCAAACTCCAACACCAACAAATAACCATCGCGAACCGAAGCATCCAGCCTCTTGCCAAGCAATTATCCCACGAAAAGTGACCGACATAGCCAACCCAATTCTCAGTCCAACCTGTGAAAAAAGTGCTCTCTTTTTGAAATCGCAATGTTACACTCTCCAAAACAACATGAATATTTAGAAAGTTGCGCATAGAAGTACCTGAGAAGTTATAAAACGCGGTTGTCAAAGTCGGTAGGAATTGTCATATTTTAGCAGATCGTTTGGACGCTCTCTAACGATTCGCTACCTTCCAACGCGAGCTTAATGTTGCTTATCCCAAGGTTTTGCGGTTTTATAAAGGGAAAAACGGAGGATTTCGGGAGGCTCCATACGATAAATTTCATAGCGTAGACCTCAGATATCCTGCCGAAAAAGGCATCGCAAGAGATTACTTTCGAGATTTGAAGAGAAGTGAGTGACATAGGCCGTTCAGGGTGACCTCTCGGCACACAATGCCATTTGCTGACAAATGTTTGCTGAAAATAGGTTGTAAGCTGAAAATAGGTTGCAAGCTGAAAATAGGTTGCAAGTAGAACAGAGATAAAAAGACGAACGAGGGCCAAATCCCGCAATCACACAGATAACGCGGGATTCTTTTTGAGATAAGTTTGTGAAATTTTTCACAAATAACCCAACGGAGGTAGTCTCAAAGATAGGGCGGAAACAGCGTTCAATCCATAACGGGCTGAACTCAGATCGTTGGGCTGATGAAAAGCCCAAGAGATTAATTCGACAACGGGAACAAGCTGAAGATGGCTCAAACTATTGTGATCAAAAAGGGATTGAACCTGCCTATCTCAGGTCACCCCAAACAGGAAATCGATAAAGCTCGAGATGTTTCTCGTGTCGGCCTAATTGCGGATGACTACCGCGGCATGCGTCCGACCATGATGGTGTCCGAAGGAGATCAAGTCCAAACCGGCCAAATTTTGTTCGAAGACAAAAAGTCACCAGGTGTTTTCTTCACTGCTCCTGGCAGCGGCAAAGTCGTCAGCGTTCTTCGCGGCGATAAACGCCGCTTTCTCGGCCTGGAAATCGAACTCTCCGGTAAAGATAATCCCCTCTCTTTCTCCAAACACTCTTCACAAGCCATCGCCAGTCTAAGTCGTGAAGGTGTTGTCGAACAACTTTCAAAGTCCGGTTTGTGGACCGCGTTTCGCACCCGCCCCTTCAGTCGTAACCCCGCTTTAACCAGTCAGCCACATTCGTTGTTTGTGACGGCAATCGATACCAATCCTTTGGCTGCCGACCCAAACCTGATCATCGCCAATCATAAAGAACATTTCGAAATCGGTTTGCTGGTACTGAGAAAACTGACCTCCGGTTCGGTCTTCGTCTGCACCGCACCCGGCTCAAACGTCCCCGGCGATGGGATGGAACAAATCAAAGTTGTCCAGTTCGCTGGACCACATCCCGCCGGACTGCCTGGCACTCATATGCATTTTTTGGATCCCGTTACCGCCAAAAAAGTCAATTGGCATATCGGTTACCAGGATGTGATTGCCATTGGCAAACTGTTTGATACAGGCTCGCTCTGGACTGAACGAGTTATTTCACTCGCAGGTCCCGCAGTCTCCAAACCGCGCTTGCTCCAAACTCGCTTGGGAGCCAAAGTCGGTGAACTTCTCAGCGGTGAAGTGAGCGGAGACAACAATCGTATCGTCGCGGGCTCCGTATTATGTGGGGTCAAAGTCGAAGGGCCGCTCGATTATCTCAATCGCTACGCCTTGCAACTCAGTGTACTGGCGGAAGGCAATCAACGCGAATTCCTCGGTTGGCAACAACCTGGCTTTAACAAATTCTCGCTGACTCGCGCTTTCGCAGGTTGCTGGAGTTTAACCAAACGGTTTGCGATGACCACATCGACTGAAGGTAGCGAACGTGCGATGGTACCCATCGGAACCTACGAACGCGTCATGCCCTTGGATTTGATTCCCACATTGCTGCTGCGAGCGCTGATCACACGCGACACTGAACGAGCTCAAGAACTGGGCTGCCTGGAATTGGATGATGAAGATCTAGCGTTGTGCACCTACGTCTGCCCAGGCAAATATGAGTATTCTGAAATTTTGCGAGACAACCTAGCGAAGATTGAAAAAGAGGGCTAAGTCGTCCATGAAGTTCTTACGCAACCAACTCGATAAACTCCATCCACTTTTTGATAAAGGTGGTAAGCTCCAAAGGCTTTATCCTTTATATGAAGCACTGGATACGTTCCTCTACACGCCAGGGCACACCACCAAAGGCGTCACCCATGTTCGAGATGCGCTCGATCTCAAACGCATGATGAGCATGGTGGTTGTCGCGCTGATCCCTTGCGTCTTTATGGCGTGCTGGAACACCGGCTATCAAGCGAACTATGCCATTGCCAAGATGACCGAAAAGTCGATTGCCGTGCAATATGACTGGCATCATTCGGTGCAAACAGCCATAGGTCTAGGGCATGATCCCAGCAACTTCTTGGATTGCTTCATCTACGGTCTGCTCCATTTTCTGCCTGTTTATATCGTCTGCATGACGGTCGGTGGAACTTGCGAACTCATTTTCAGCATGCTTCGAGGGCACGAAGTCAACGAAGGCTTTTTGGTCACCGGTCTACTATTTCCGCTGACGCTTCCCCCGAATATTCCCTTATGGCAAGTCGGTGTCGGTATCGCTTTCGGTGTTGTCATCGGCAAAGAAATCTTCGGCGGCACAGGTCGCAACTTTTTGAATCCAGCGTTGACGGCCCGTGCGTTCTTATACTTTGCCTATGCTGGTCAAATCAGCGGTGATAAGGTTTGGACGGCCGTCGATGGGTTCAGCGGCGCGACCGCTCTGGGGGCCGTCGCCAACGCCGCGCCTGATGTTGGCATGAAAGCAGTTGAGACAATTCAGTATCCTTGGGGCTCAGAACCTATCACCTGGATGTCGGCCTTCCTTGGAAACATTCAAGGTTCGATGGGCGAGACCAGTACACTAGCATGTCTAATTGGCGCCGCAATCTTAATCGCTACCGGCATCGGTTCGTGGCGAATTATGACCGGGACGGTGATCGGCGGCGTAGCCATGGCTTTCGTGTTCAATGCTTTCGCAGGCAGTTCGAACAACGCAATGTTCCAAATGCCTCCCTGGTGGCACTTGGTGGTGGGCGGTTTCGCATTCGGCACGGTCTTCATGGCCACCGATCCTGTTTCCGCTTCTCTCACCGAAACGGGCAAATGGTGCTATGGACTCCTAATCGGATCTCTCACGATCTTGATCCGAGTCGTAAACCCTGCCTACCCTGAGGGTATCATGCTGGCGATCTTGTTCGCCAACTGCCTCGCCCCAATCATCGATTACTTCGTAGCTCAGGCCAATATTCGCCGGAGAGGAGTTCGTTATGCAGCGTGATTCGATGGCCAACACGTTCGTCGTGGCTTTTGTTTTGTGCGGTATCTGCTCTCTGCTTGTTAGCGCTGCCGCCGTTGGACTGAAACCTTATCAGGACAAGAACAAAGCCTTAGACGTACAAAAAAATATTATCGCCGCCGCCGGTATCGCGGGTGATCAACCTCTGACTGCGCAACGAGTCGAAGAGTTGTTCAAAAACATCGACCAAAAATTGATCGATCTGGAAACGGGCGACTATGTCGAAGAAGGCAAAGGGAATGTGAACGTTAAAACCTACGACCCTCGCAAAGCAGCCAAGGATCCGAACCTTAGTGCAACCACAAAAGATGCAGTGTTTGATATCGGTATCGGTGCCCGCGAAAAATATGCTTTTGCTTACTTGGTCAAAGATGACAAAGGCGAACTGGCCCAAGTCGTCCTTCCAATCTACGGCAAAGGTTTGTGGTCCACCATGTACGGCTTCTTAGCCTTGGAAAAAGATTTGAAAACCGTCAAAGGCATCACGTTCTATGAACATGGTGAAACCCCTGGACTCGGTGGCGAAATTGAAAATCCAAGCTGGAAATCGTCTTGGTCTGGTAAAAAAGTCTACAACGGCGATGTCAACGATACGAACATCGCTTTCGGCGTCAAGAAAGGATCGCCCGAGGGTGATGAAAAACAATATCTGGTCGATGGACTTTCCGGAGCTACCATCACCTCGCGCGGAGTCGATCAACTTCTCAAGTATTGGGTCAGCGATTCTGGCTTCGGAAAATTCCTGAAAAAGCTATCAGCATCACAGGGGGGCAGCAATGTCGGCGCCTAAGTCCAAAGAACTGCTATTAGATCCAGTCTTTAAGAATAATCCCATCGGCCTGCAAGTGCTCGGAATTTGCTCCGCTCTGGCTGTGACCACTCAGATGAATACAGCCCTGGTGATGTCGATCGCCGTGATGCTGGTCACCGCCTTCTCGAGCGCGGCGGTCAGTTTGATTCGACACCGTATCCCCGGTAGCATCCGCATCATTGTCCAGATGGTTGTGATCGCTTCGCTGGTGATTGTGGTCGACCAAATTTTGAAGGCCTTCTTTTTTGATGTCGCCAAACGACTCTCGGTGTTCGTCGGCTTAATCATCACCAACTGTATCGTGATGGGACGCGCAGAAGGTTTCGCAATGAAAAATGATCCCAAAGCGAGTTTCATCGATGGAATCGGAAATGGCCTTGGTTACACGTTTGTGCTCATGACTGTGGCTTTCGTACGAGAACTGACAGGGTCAGGCAAACTCTTCGGTGTCACCATTCTTCAGCTGGATCGCGAAAATGGTTGGTACAACCCCAACGGGTTGATGCTACTTGCTCCGAGCGCCTTCTTTTTGATCGGCGCCCTTATTTGGATCATCCGCACCTTCCGCCCCGAACAAATCGAGGAGGCATAACATATGGACCTGCAACATTATCTAGCTTTATTTCTGAAATCGGTTTTCATCGAGAACATGGCACTCTCATTCTTCCTCGGGATGTGCACCTTCTTGGCGATCTCCAAAAATATCAAAACGTCGATCGGCCTAGGTATCGCAGTGGTGATCGTGCAAGCCATCACCGTACCGGCCAACTGCATTCTCTATCGCTACTTGCTTCGCGATGGAGCGATGTCTTGGCTCGGAGAAAGTTATGCCGGCTTCGACCTCTCCTTCCTTGGATTTATCAGCTATATCGGCGTGATTGCGGCGATCGTGCAAATTCTCGAAATGGCCTTGGATCGCTTCTTCCCACCTCTCTACAACGCTTTAGGTATCTTTCTACCGCTGATCACCGTGAACTGCGCCATTATGGCCGGTTCGCTGTTTATGGTGGAACGAGATTACAACGTACCCGAGAGCGTTGTGTATGGCATCGGCTCCGGACTAGGTTGGGCTCTGGCCATCGTCGCACTGGCAGGTATTCGTGAAAAACTAAAATATGCAGACATCCCACCTCCGCTCCGCGGCTTGGGAATCACCTTCATGACCGTCGGCCTGATGGCTATGGCATTTATGTTGTTCGGCGGCATCAAATTGTAATTCATCGCATCTTGGTCTCATTCGCTTCACGTTTCATTCCTTTATTGTGTGATAGGCGCTCAATCGATGGATATCGGCACAATTATCCTTGGCGTTTTCATGTTCACGGTTATCGTGGTCGCCTTGGTTGTCCTGATTCTCGTCGCCAAAAAGTTTTTGGTCGCATCAGGGAATGTGAAAATAACCGTTAACGGCCAGAAAACACTCTCTGTCCCTGCCGGCGGAAAACTACTCGGCTGCTTGGCCGACAACGGAATCTTCGTCTCCAGCGCCTGCGGTGGCGGTGGTACTTGTGCCCAGTGCAAAGTAAAAGTACACGCCGGTGGTGGAGATATCCTCCCCACCGAAAAAACGCATATCAACAACAAAATGGCCAAGGAAGGTACCCGCCTTTCCTGCCAAGTCGCCGTTAAACAAGATATGGATATCGAAGTCCCCGAAGAAGTCTTCGAAACCAAAAAGTGGAACTGCACCGTTCGCTCCAACGACAACGTAGCAACGTTCATCAAAGAATTGGTGCTCGAACTTCCTGCCGGTGAAGAAGTTGACTTCAAAGCGGGTGGTTACATTCAAATCGAAGTCCCCCCACACACCGTCGAATACAAGAATTTCTTGGTCGACAAACGCTTCCACGAAGATTGGGATAAATTCAACATCTGGCGTTACGTTTCGAAAGTCGATGAGACTGTGATCCGTGCCTACTCCATGGCGAACTACCCTGGCGAGAAAGGCATCATCATGCTCAATGTCCGTATCGCTTCGCCACCACCCCGAGCTCCCGAAACCACACCACCAGGAAAAGTATCCTCCTACATCTTTAATCTCAAACCGGGAGACAAAGTTACGATCTCCGGGCCATACGGCGAGTTCTTCATCAAGGATACACAAAGCGAAATGCTTTACATCGGTGGGGGTGCTGGTATGGCTCCACTGCGCAGCCATATCTTTGAACTGTTCCGCAATTGCAAGAGCAATCGAAAGGTATCCTATTGGTACGGTGGCCGCAGTATGCGAGAACTCTTTTACGTCGAAGACTTCCGAGCGATCGAAAAAGACTTCCCTAACTTCAAATTCAATATCGCTCTCTCGGAACCCAAACCCGAAGATAATTGGACAGGCTATACAGGCTTTATCCACCAAGTCATTTTGGAAAATTATCTCAAAAATCATCCCGCACCCGAAGATATCGAATATTATCTGTGCGGCCCTCCGATGATGATTTCCGCTGTTTTCAAAATGCTTGAAAACTTGGGCGTAGAAAAAGAAAATATCGCCTTCGACGACTTCGGAGGATAGTCTCTGTGGGCGATCGATCGTCTGTCTCCACTCAACGCACTCCAGGGCACTCTCCCTGGAGAGCTGCGTTTCGACCTCTGCTATGGATCGTTGTCATACTTGCAACGGCCTATCTGGTTGGCCGGATCGGTAACACCCCCGCTGTAAAAAACGCCGGAGTAGAAATCTTCAGTGGCAGAACCATGGGAACTTCTTATCAAGTTCGCGTGGTGTCCAAAGTCGCCTTCGCCGATAGCCCCGCGCTCCATCAAAAAATTGAGCAAGAGCTCAAGCAAGTCAATCAGGAAATGTCGACCTACATTCCTGACTCCGAAGTCTCTCGCTTTAATTCGTCCTCCTCTACCGATTGGTTCACCGTATCGCGCTCGACCGCTAATGTTGTCGCTTCCGCATTGGAACTGTCCAAGAAGTCGGATGGATATTACGACATCACCGTCATGCCAATGGTCAACGCCTGGGGTTTTGGACCCGCTAAACGAGAAGGTAAAGCCGTTGATCCCGAAAAATTAAAAGAGATTCTGGAATTTGTAGGCTACAGCAAACTCGAAGTACGACTCGATCCACCAGCCCTCAAAAAATCAGATTCCCGCTTACAAATCGATCTCTCCTCCATCGCCAAAGGACATGGAGTCGATCGCGTTGCTGAAGTCTTGGTTAAAGCGGGCTTCAATGACTATTTTGTGGAAATTGGCGGAGAAATTCGTACCGGTGGAAAACGCGCTGATGGAGAACCTTGGAAAGTTGGTATCGAAACGCCCACCGAACAACATCGCGATATCCAAACCATTCTGCCACTCTCGAATGTTTCGCTGGCAACCTCCGGCGATTATCGCAATGCGTTTGTCGACGGTGGTGTCCGATACTCCCACACAATCGATCCCAAAACGGGACAACCCGTACAACATAACCTTGCCTCCGCATCCGTCGTAGCCAACAATTGCACAGAGGCAGATGCTTGGGCTACCGTCATGATGGCCAGCGGGCCGGAGCGAGCCCTCAAGATCGCCAACGACAATAAGCTCGATGTACTGCTCATTGTCCGCCAACCCGAACGCTTCGAACTGATCCCAAGCGATACCTTTCGACAACTGCATCCCGATACGCTCAAAATG